>DDWW01000057.1:64945-83237 GCA_002347085.1 Desulfobulbaceae bacterium UBA2276
CCTGCGGTAAAATTTTCTTCACGCCTTGATCTTGAACAAAAAACCTGATTTTTCAAGGTACCCTAAAGAAGAGATATAATTAAAAAAGGAGTTGACCATGAACAAGATTACACGAGCATTGATCAGTCTGACCGATAAATCAGGAATTGAGGGTTTTGCTAAAGAGTTAGTAGGGCTGGGGGTGGAGCTTCTTTCCACCGGCGGCACCGCCAAAAAGATACGAGAGGCTGGTATTGCGGTCAAGGATGTCTCTGAGTTCACGGGATTTCCTGAAATGCTTGATGGTCGGGTCAAGACCTTGCATCCCAAGGTGCATGGCGGCATCCTCAATCAGCGGGACAACGTCCAGCACCAGCAACAGTGCGCCGAACACGGACTGCAACCAATTGATCTTATTGCTGTTAATCTCTATGTCTTTGAAAAGACCATTGCCGATCCCAACTGTTCCCTGGCCGATGCCATCGAAAATATCGATATTGGCGGCCCCACCATGCTTCGGGCAGCGGCCAAGAATTTCCATGATGTCACCGTGATCGTTGATCCGGCTGATTATCCGCAGGTCATACAAGAGATCAGGGCGCAGGGAAACACCACGCTGAAGACCCGGTTTCGTCTGGCGGCCAAGGTCTTCGCCCTGACCTCGAAATACGATACCGCCATCTCCGCCTGGTTAGATCAGGTTGACGTGGAGAACAATCCTTATTTTACGGCGGGTAAGGAGTAAAAAATGTTGAAAATAGCGGTTCTGTTGTCGGGAAGCGGCCGAACACTCGATAATTTTCACGAGCGGATTGCAGGCGGCACGCTTGCTGCGGAAATTCAGGTGGTTGTCTCGAATGTCAAGGATGCCCTGGGCTTGAGCAAGGCCGAAAAATATGGCTATCCGGCTTTTTATGCCTCGGGCAATGAGGCAATCAACGCGATCTTGCAGGACTATTCTGTAGATATCATCTGTCTTGCAGGATTTCTCAAGCTCTATGTGCCACCGCAAGCCCTGGCCCGCTCGGTGGTCAATATCCATCCTTCGCTTATCCCCGCCTTTGCAGGGGACGGTTTTTACGGCTCACGAGTCCATCGGGCGGTCAAGGCGCGCGGCTGTCTGGTCAGCGGGTGCACCGTTCATTTTGCAAGCGAAGTGTATGACGAAGGGCCGATTATTGTCCAAAAGAGTGTTGACCTTGACTATGAAGATACTCCCGAGGATATCGCCGCCAAGGTCTTTGCTGCCGAGTGTGAGGCCTTTCCCGAGGCCCTCAACCGGGTCAACGCCAAAGGGGTAGATTTTTTCTGGGAACGGGTGCGGCCATGAGCAATGAATCACGCATTATCCTTACCGCCCAGGAGATGGAACTGGCCTTGAAGCGCATTGCCCTCCAGATCCTTGAGCGTAACCACTCTGCTACTGATCTGGCCATCGTCGGGATCCATACCTGCGGGGTCTATCTGGCCGAACGGATCAGAGAGATTATCCAGGAGATGGAAGGGGTGGTAATCCCGTCTGGAAGTCTGGATATCACCCTGTACCGTGATGACTGGAGTCTGATCTCGCAGAATCCGGTGGTTCGTACCACCGATCTCTCTTTTGTGGTGCAGGGGAGCCGGTTGATTCTGGTTGATGATGTCCTGTTTACCGGCCGCACCATCCGGGCGGCTATGGATGCCATTATGGATTATGGCCGGCCGCACTCTGTTCAATTGGCGGTGCTCGTTGACCGCAGTGGCCGTGAACTTCCCATCCAGGCTGATTATACCGGCATGCAGACAACGGTGCTTCCCCATGAGCGCATTCAGGTCTTGCTCAAGGAGCATGGCGGCCACGATCAAGTGGTGATCCTGAACAACTCTTTATAAATTTATCGCAGGGACTCGGCCATAATAAATTGTTCCGTATTGTGCAGGATTTTCGACCATATTCGAGGAACGGGAATAGGCGCATAGCAGAGCTATGAAACTATTCCCGTAACGAAGAAGACACAGGCCAGGGATGGCCTGGTGTCGCTCGCTCCAGGGATGGATGAAGAGCGACTGGCCGAAAAGACCAGCAAGACGGAATGATTTATTTTGGCCGCGTCCCGCAGTTAAAACCCTATGGAATTACTTGCCCCTGCCGGCAACATGGAGTCCTTTCGGGCCGCTGTTGATGCCGGCGCCGATGCTGTTTATGTTGGCGCCCCCGGTTTTAATGCCCGAAATCTGGCCCGTGATCTTCGCCTGGAAGAGATTGCCGCCATGATCCACTACTGTCGGGCCCATGGGCTGAAGCTCTACCTTGCCGCCAATAGCTTGGTCAGGGAGCAGGATCTGCCCCAGGTGATTGAGACCCTCGCTATCCTGGAAAAATTGCAGCCGGATGCCCTCATTGTCCAGGATCTGGGGGTGATCAAACTGGTGCAGGACTCTTTCTCTGATCTCAAGCTCCACGCCTCGACCCTCATGGCCGCCCATAATTCGGACGCGGTGCGCGCCTTTACCGAGATGGGGATGGAGCGGGTGGTGCTTGCCCGGGAGCTGACCATCAAAGAGATCGGTGCTATCTGTAAAAAAACAGAGACCGAGATCGAGGTCTTTGTCCATGGGGCGATGTGTTTTTCCTATTCAGGCCTCTGTCTTTTTTCCTCCTTTTTAGGGGGCAAGAGCGGCCTGCGTGGCCGTTGTGTCCAGCCCTGCCGCCGCCAGTACACTTGGGGGGCCAAGGGTGGAAATAAAGGTGGCGGTTCCAAAAAGGGCGGCAAAGAACCAGTCGCCGGCAAGGGCGGTAAGGGTGGCTATCTGTTTTCCATGAATGATCTCGGCGGGCTTGAGGCCGTGCCCTTGCTGGCTGAGGCCGGGGTTGCCTCGCTCAAGATTGAAGGGCGGCTGCGCACGGCCCACTATGTCTCTCACGTCGTTCAGGCCTACCGGATGGTGATGGATGCCGACGCTGACCACTTTCCCCAAGCCTTGCAGCATGCCAAAATTTTAGCGGAAAAAGGTATGAGTCGCAAGGTAGGTCCCGGCTATTTTCTTACGCCGCAACCGATGGAGGCGATTACCCCGTATCATTCCGGCAATACCGGCCTGCATCTGGGCCGTCTGGAGGTGGGAGCGAGGAAGAAGAATGGGCTCCAGGGTATGCTGGTCTTGAAAGATGAACTGGAGGTTGGAGACCGCTTGCGGCTGCATCTCGAATCAACAGGCGAGCGGCACAGTTTTACCCTGACCGCGATGGCGAAGGACCAGGTTCCGGTTGAACTGGCGCAGGCCGGGGAAACGGTGCAGATTGGTCTGCCACCGGATCTGATCCCGCCAGGGGCGCGGCTGATTGAGCTGTACAAGGTGGATGTCCGCAACCGGCCCCAAGTCACGGACGGGGAATTCGGGCTTCCGGCGATGAAAGATATGAAGGCCTTGGTGGAGCAGATCCAGGAAAGACAGCGAGGGCGGATGGCATCTATCCGCCGTGAGGTCTGTTTGCTTGAAGAAAAAGGGGCAAAACTGTTACCCGTGGTCCAGAAAGGGAAAGGTGATGGCCGCACGCAGGTTGGCGGGCCCCGGAAGACCGGGCCAGGGCCGGCCAAGGTGAAACTGCCCCTGGAGTGGTGGTTGAAGACGGACTCCCTTAAGGTGTTGCAGGATAGGCTCCCCTTTACTCCAGACCGTTTTCTGCTACCCTTGGATAAAACCGTGCTCAGCCAGGTCGGGCAGATTAAACGCTATATGGGGCCGGGAATCCGCAGTATCACCTGGTGTCTGCCGCCGATTATCTTTGAATCCGAGCTCCCACAGGTGCGGAAACAGCTCACCACCCTCATGCGTTCGGGTTTCAAGAGCTTTCAGATCGGGCACGTCAGCCAGGCCTGGATGTTTAAGGGGGAGCGGGTGCATCTTTCCTGTGATTATACGCTCAATCTCATGAATAATCAGGCCGTGGCCGCAGCTCTTCATCTGGGGGCCGAGGCGGCCCAGCTCTCTATCGAATCAGATAAGGCGCTGCTTGGGGATATTATCAAAACCTCTCGGGTCAATTCCCCGCATATCCGCAAAGGTCTGACTGTCTATGGCGCGCCGGCTCTGTTTACTGCCCGGATCGCACCGCAGCATTTTCAGTATGATCGGGTCCTGCTCAGCCCTAAGGGGGAGTCGTTTACCATGCATAAGAAAGATGGCCTGACCAAGGCCGTGTCCTGCCGTCCCTTTTCGTTATTGCCCTATCTGGGAGAGCTGCGGGATATGGGGCTTGATTATGTGGTGGTTGACCTTTGTAATCTCCCCGCAAGCCCAGCGGACATGCTGGCTCTGGCCGAGCGGCTCAGCGGGGTGGGCAGGGTGGCAAAACTCCCCACCTTTAATTATCTTGGTGTCTTGGAGTAGAAGGGTGGCTACAGGATGGGGTGTCGATAGAAAATGAGTGGCGCTTGGTAAGAAAGAATTTGACTTTTGCCTGTTGCTTCGTGGTTAATGATAACAAAGTGTGATTGCTTGGCAGGATTGTGCGCATTCTTGCCCTGATTTATCTTGCGTATTGTTTATGATTGGCCAGAGGGGGATGAATGGGAAAAACAAAGGATTACCAGGTGCTGGAGAATCGTATTTTTTTTCAATGTCCAGCATGTAAGACAAAAAGAACGTATACGATAGCCCACGATTTACGGCAAATCAGTGTGCATTGTTATAAATGCGGCGATAAGAGCATGTGCAGGTTGAATCGTCGTTTCCGTTACCGGACTCAACAGGCCGGAAAAGTGCTCTTGGTAACCCAGGCAGGAAGGGAGTTCGAGATCAATCTGAATGATCTTTCGGAAAATGGGGTCGGTTTTGATGTACCGATCGGCATTTCCCGTGCCCATGTGGTTTCGCTGGGAGAAGAGGTGCGTCTCAGGTGTAGCTGGAATCCACATCTTTTTGGTAATAGCCGTTTTGTTGTCCAGAATGTCCGGGGGCAACGGGTTGGGGCCAAAAAAATAGGCCTGTAATTCCGAGCCTCTTGCAAAATGGTCTTTTCGCCCAAACTCTTTGTTACGCTCAAAATTTTATCCTCGGAATATCAACTATATGCCTGCGGTAAAATTTTTCGCGTGCCTCGATTTTGAACGAAAATCTTCATTTTGCAAAAGGCTCATTCCTTGCTGTTTTTTGAGCTTGCTTTTAAGGAGGTTGGATAGGGAGATATCCTTGCGTGTGTTTGAAAATGTTATTGACTTTATCCACTGTTTGCGTTAAATATTCTTCCTTTGTAAGAAAAGTTGATGCCTCGTTTCGGGGTCTTTGTCTTGTTTAATTACCGGGTTTGTCCGGTTTGTTATTTGCGTGAGTCTATAATAGGAGAATTTCGTGGCTAATAAGAAATCAGCAGAAAAGAGAAATCGTCAGGCAACCGTTCAGCGTATGCGTAATCGTGCCATCAAGACACGGATGAAAAATACCATCCGTGTGGTCGAAGAGGCCATTTCCGCTTCTTCTATTGAAGAAGCCAAAGAGGCCTTGAAGCTCGCCATTTCGGTTATTGCCAAGACTGGTGCCAAGGGAACCATTCACAAGAAGAATGCCTCTCGTAAGGTCTCCCGTTTGACCAAACGTGTCAACAGTATGCAGACAGCCGCCTAAGCGGTTCCGGCAGAGAATCGGCATGGAGTAGCTGGTTGCCGGTAGGATGTTGTGTCTTTGGTTAAAGGCCATGAAGTCATCAGATTTCATGGCCTTTTTTTTATGCTGTTTTCATGTAAAACATTATATGGTACACTCTGTTGTCGAATAGTAACCAAGGTGGCAGAAGCAAGGTCTTTTTCTCGCTTGTTGAGTTTATAGCTCCTTATGCCGCTTCGGTCAAATCATTGGCCTGGTTGTTTTTTTACAGCGGCTTATTGAAAAGGCCTTGGGCCAATATCATGGATCCTCCTTTCTGCCCCTTGTGGGAGAAAAGGGAAATCTATCTGCTTATAATCTTCTTGCCGATCAACCAGCATGTCACAGCATAATCATTTTCCCGATCTCGCGGCCTTTCAGAATCTGCGGGGCCGGGCCGGGCTTGTTCCTGTGTATCGAAAAATATTAGCGGATCTCGATACCCCACTCACCCTTTTTGCCAAGGTTGCCGATAATCAGAGTCATGCCTTTCTCTTTGAGAGCATGGAAGGCGGCGAGAAATGGGGCCGCTACTCCTTTATCGGCTTTGATCCGCTGGTGACCTTTTCTTCCAGGGGGAACCAGATCGAGACCTGTACCTTCAGGGGTTCAGAGAAAGAGAAGGTGGAATATTCCGGCAACCCCTTGCACGCCCTGAAGCAGTTGGTGGAGGGCTTTGCGGTGGCGGAGATAGAGAGCGAACTGCCCCGTTTCTGTGGTGGGGCGGTGGGATTTCTCGGCTACGATATGGTCCGGTTTATGGAAGAGCTGCCGGACGAAAAAACTCCCCTTGCCTTTCCTGATTCCTCGTTCATGGTGCCGAAGATGGTGCTGGTCCATGACAGTTTCCGGCAGACCGTGACCGTGGTCTGCTGGGTGCGGTTGACTGCAGAAGATGATACGGCGGTTGCGTATCAAGGAGCAACGCGGCAGATTGACGAGGTTATTGCCAGATTGCAGGGGCCGGTGTCGGCGGCGTGTCTGGCCTCAAATCTTGAGGGCAGTGCTGCTGGTCATGAATTTAGTTCCAATATGGCGCCTCAGCAGTTCAAGGCAATGGTGGAGCGGGCCCAGGAGTATATCAAGGCCGGTGATATCATTCAGGTGGTGTTGTCCCAGCGCTTTCATACCAAGACCGAGCTGGCCCCGCTTACCCTCTATCGCGCCCTGCGTCATATCAATCCCAGCCCCTATCTCTTTTTTCTCAAACTGGACGATCTGGTGCAGATCGGTTCTTCGCCCGAGATCCTGGTGCGTAAGGAGGGTGAGCATATCGAACTCCGACCCATTGCCGGGACCAGAAAACGGGGCGTGACCCCTGAAGAAGATGAGGCCTTGCGGCTGGAGCTGCTGGCTGATCCCAAGGAGCGGGCCGAGCATCTGATGCTCGTTGATCTGGGCCGCAACGATGTGGGGCGAGTGGCCCGCGACGGCAGTGTTGAGGTCAAGAATCTGCTGGTGGTGGAAAAATACAGCCATGTGATGCATCTGGTGTCCGGGGTGCATGGGCTGATTGCCGAGGGTAAGGATCAGTTTGACGTGTTGGATGCATGTTTCCCCGCAGGCACAGTGAGCGGGGCGCCTAAAATCCGGGCCATGGAGATTATCGAAGAGCTCGAGCCGGAGCGGCGCGGGCCCTATGCTGGGGCGGTTGGTTATTTTGGTTTTTCCGGTAACATGGATTTCTGCATCACCATCCGCACCTTTGTCATGCAGGGCCAGGACCTGTGGATTCAGGCCGGGGCTGGCATCGTCTATGATTCCGACCCTGAGAAAGAGTTTGAAGAGACCATAAATAAATCCATGGGATTGCGCCGGGCAGTAGAGCTTGCGGAAAAGGGGTTTTAGAATGCTTGTCATCATTGATAATTACGACTCGTTTACCTACAATATTGTCCAGACCATTGCCGGCAACAGCCTGGCCATGGGTGAAAAGACCGAGATCAAGGTCTTCCGCAATGACAAGATCACCCTCGAAGAGATTGAGGCGCTGCATCCAGACCGGCTGTTGATCTCTCCTGGCCCCTGTGCGCCTGCGCAGGCGGGGATCTCCATTGCCGCGATCAAGTATTTTGGTGGCAAGATTCCCATCCTCGGGGTCTGTCTTGGTCATCAGGCCATGGGCGAGGCCTTTGGCGGGATAACGGTGCGGGCCAGGCGGATCATGCATGGCAAGACTTCGCCCATTTCTCATGATGGCAAGGGGGTGTTTACCTCCCTGCCCAGCCCCTTTGACGGCATGCGCTATCATTCTCTGGTGGTAGATGAGGCCACCCTGCCGGATTGTCTGGAGATCAGTGCCCGCAGTGATGAGGGGGAGCTGATGGGGCTGCGTCACAAGACCCTTGCCATTGAAGGGGTGCAATTTCATCCCGAATCTATCATGACCCCGGCCGGGATTACCCTGCTCAGAAACTTTATGCGCCCTGATTATTTGTCATTATTAACTAATTGAAACTCTTTAGTAACGTGTGAAGATATGGACATCAAGCAGGCAATTGCCAAGGTTGTAACGCATCAGGATCTCAGCGAAGAAGAGATGGTGGTGGTGATGAATGAGATCATGAGCGGGGCGGCTACTCCGGCCCAGATTGGTTCGTTTATTACCGCCCTGCGAATGAAAGGGGAGACGGTGGCCGAGATCACCGGAGCGGTGCGGGTGATGCGGGAAAAGGCCACCCCTATTGTCACCGGCGTTGATGTGAGCCAGGGAGGGATCCTGGTGGATACCTGCGGGACTGGCGGGGATAGTTCCGGCACCTTTAATGTCTCTACCACCTCTGCCTTTGTCGTGGCTGGCGCCGGGGTGATGGTGGCAAAACATGGTAATCGCTCAGTCTCCAGTCATTGCGGCAGCGCCGATGTCCTGGAGGCGGCTGGTGTCCCGTTGAACTTGAGTCCGGAACAGATTGGCCGTTGCGTGCAGGAGGTCGGCATTGGTTTTCTTTTTGCCCCAGCCCTGCACGGGGCGATGAAACATGCCATTGGTCCGCGGCGGGAGATCGGGATCAGAACCATCTTTAACATCCTGGGCCCCCTGACTAATCCCGCTGGTGCTAATGTCCAGGTACTCGGGGTCTTTGATGCGGCACTGACCGAGCCCTTGGCCGAAGTCCTCGGAAGGTTGGGTTCCAGGCGGGCCTTGGTCGTGCATGGAGAGGGGAGTCTGGACGAGTTGACGGTTACCGGGACAACTAGGGTCTCAGAGCTGCATAATGGAAAGGTGAACACCTATACCATCACCCCTGAACAATTGGGTCTGCCGCGCGCTACTCTTGCCGATCTTCGAGGGGGGGCGACTCCCTCGGAGTCCTCTGTCCAGATGCGGGCTATCCTTGGTGGAGAGCCGGGGGCAAAGCGTGACATGGTGCTTATCAACAGTGGGGCGGCACTCATGGCCTCTGGTGCGGCCGTCGATCTTCAGGCGGGGGTGCGCAAGGCAGCCGAGATAATCGATTCCGGCAAGGCGCTCTCCAAGCTCGATCAGCTGGTGACCTTTTGCCGGGATCTGTGATACTATTTAATGTTATTTGTCTTGTTTGTTGGTTAATTTACTGATTTTACGAAAAAGTAGATATGATTTTAGATGATATAGTTGCCAGAAAGAAAGAAGAGGTCAGCCTCTTGAAGGCGCGTGGAATTCATCTTCCGCCTCAGTTTGCCCATAAACCTATTGATCCACCGCGTGGTTTTCGTCAGGCACTGCTTGATTATCCCGGTGTCGCCATCATTGCCGAGGTTAAAAAGGCCTCGCCCTCCAAAGGGGTGATTCGTCCTGATTTTGATCCGGTGGCCATTGCCCGGAATTATGAAGATAATGGCGCTCAGGCCATATCGGTGCTGACCGATGAGCAGTTTTTTCAGGGAAGTCTGCTCTATCTCCTGCAGGTTCGGGAGGAAGTAAAGCTGCCGGTCCTGCGCAAGGAGTTTATCATTGATGAGCTGCAGATTGAAGAGGCCCATATCCATGGGGCCGACGCCATACTGCTTATGGCCTCTATTCTCGATGTCCATCAGTTAAAGGATTTTCAGGCCTGTGCCCGGGAATATGGTATGGACTCTTTAGTTGAAGTCCATGATGAGCAGGAACTTGAGGCGGTGCTTGGTGTCGGGTGTGCGCTTATTGGGATAAATAATCGCAATCTCAAAGATTTCTCTATGGATATCGAGACTACGTTTCGCCTGAAAAAATTGATCCCTGCTGATATCCCGGTGGTAGGCGAGTCTGGCCTGAAGACCCTGGCTGATCTCCAGCGGCTTCAGAAAGCGGGGATTACTGCGGCGCTCATCGGAGAGACCCTGATGCGGGGTGCTGCCGGTGGAAATACCTTGCAGGGCTTGCGTGGATGCTGAATTGTTGAAGAGGAAGTGAGTCGGGCGTTTTTTTCGGATTCACTGAACTGCTAAATATAAAATGGAGGGATCATGGCCGCCAGTAGGACGCGGGTTAAGATGTGTGGCATCACCAACCGTTACGACGCGCAAGAAGGGGTGCGGGCCGGGGTTGACGCCCTGGGGTTTATCTTTGTGGAGGCGAGTCCACGTCATATTTTGCCGGAAGATGCGCGGGAGATTATTTTTGACCTGCCGCCATTTGTCGATTGTGTTGGTGTCTTTGTTGATCGTGACGCACAGGAAGTTGAGGAAATAATTGCCTACTGCGGCCTTTCTTACGTGCAGTTACACGGCAGCGAAGATTCCAAATACTGTGAGCGTCTAGCTCGTTCTACCGCCCCCTGCAAGGTGATCAAGGCCTTCCGGGTGAACGGGGAGACTCCAGCCGAACTGTTTACCCCGTACAACGAGGCGGCCCAGGGATTTCTGCTGGACACCTACAGCAAGGGGATAGCGGGCGGTACAGGAATGGTCTTTGATTGGCGGATCATTGATAGCCTGAGCCTGCAATCACCTTTGATTCTTGCCGGCGGGCTTGGCCCCGAGAATGTGCGGGAGGCGATAAGGCAGGTGCGTCCCTTTGGCGTTGATGTGAATTCAGGGGTGGAGCGGGCCCCAGGTATGAAAGACGTGGAAAAACTGCACGCCTTTATGGAGCAGGTACGGCTGGCTGATCAGGATAGGGTGTTGGAAGGTTAGGGCTGAGGGCTTTCATTTCCGGCAGGTTCAGTCTTTGAGTTGTTGTCCAGGCGGTTTTGTTACTGTTGTTTCTTCCCTTCCCTTTTCCAGCCGGTAAAATTCCTGCAAACGCAGCCGATAGAACATCCCGGCTGGCCCCGTGGTATGGGGGGTGTAGGGCTGTAAACTTTTGTTGGCCGATTGTTCAGATTGAGCCGATTGAGCGGCAATGGCATCAAAGCGTACCTTGTTTTTGTCGTCAAGCCATGACAGGTGCAGATCAAGTACCGGGCGCATGACTGCTATCCCGCCCTTTTCATCCCTGCCAAGTTGTACTGATTCCCAGCGGCGCATGGTATAGCCCTGATGCCAGATCCCTTTTTTCTCTTCACCGTTTATTTTGTCGCGCATGGTGGGCGGCAGGGTGGTGTCAGAATTGAGATTATGGGTCAGGATCTTTTCCACCTCCCAACTGCCTTGAGTCGTCAGTTTCCAGAAGGAGTCATACTCATTGGTGTCATTGCGGAGCAGATGGGTTCCGGTGTCATTGAAGGCCCATTGGGCATGGCATACCTGGCAGGCGATTGTCTCCTGATAAGCGGTATGGGCGGGATCACGCATGAGCGGGATTTCGTGTTGCTTGCTATCTCCTTGAGACTGGAAAAGATATTTCCCCTGCACTCGTGACACATTGGCCGGCAGGTTTTTTTCCAGACTTTGCTGAAGATGACAATCCTGGCACTGGATACCTTGGGCACCACCTTTCTGCCGGCTGTTCATGAGCTCGGCGCCACTATGGCAGTCAATACAGATCATGCCCCTCTGTTGATGGATATCCGGGCTTAATTGATGGTATTCAACGCCGTAGGGTCGGGTAAACGGCTCCTTTGTCGTGTACGGAGTCCGGTATTCATCGTTGAAGTCATGCTCAAAACGTCCATGATAGTCGGCGCCGACCCAATTTCCGTAGTGGCATTGCAGGCATTGTTTGTCTCCAGGGGTTTTAAGAAAGGTGTGCGTGGCGGCGCCATCGCTAAAATCCAGATGACAGGCCGCGCATCCAGTGCCGTGATTGACAGAGGGATAGGGATCGCCGCTCGAATAGAGGTGGCAGCGCAGACAACGCCTGCGCAGGAGGTCGTCGGCCAGCTCAAGGGGCGTTTCCGGCACGTCAGCAATGGGAATCTGGGTGAGTCCGGTAAGTGCTTCCCGGGCCCCAAAGGACTTGCGGACCAGGTTGACCTCGCGGGCCAGGGTGAGATGAAGGGATTGCGCCACCCCTGCCACCTGGCCTTGGTGACATTGGCCACAGGCTTGATTCATCGTTGCCGGATGGGCTGGTTTGGCAATGAGCCCGGTATGCGCGACTTGCTTGTCGTTGTTGGTCTCGTTTCCCGCATGGCAGGTTGAACAGGTGAAGGTATGGGCCTTGTCCTGATGCGGCAGGTGACAGCGTCTGCATCCATTCAGTTCAGGATTGATGACGCCATGTGCTTGCTCTTCGCTTGTCTTTGGCTGTTCAGACGGGGCCGGGTCCTCCGAACAGCCTGCCAGAAAAAGTGAACAAACAACGAAGAGTGACAGATAAAACATAATGAGAGGAAAATTTGTATGGCTCACACTGAGCCATTGCAAAAAAATAATATGGACGCCTGGTTGGCCAAACGGTACAAGGAGCCATAACGAAATATTCGGAAAATGAAAAGTTCTTGTCTCACTGCTCCTCAATTATCAAGGAGCCTGTGTGGATCAGGGTCTTGACACACTACCATAAAATTGATATTTACAGGAACAACTTTTCTTAGGTGGTTGTTTCAGGTGATCTCATCAAGCCGATATAGCTCAGTTGGTAGAGCAACTGATTCGTAATCAGTAGGTCTGCGGTTCGACTCCGCATATCGGCTCCAGTAAAATCAAGGGGTTACGGCATAAAAGCTGTAACCCCTTTTTTATTTGTTCGTATTCTGTTCTGACTCAAAATTAAAACTTAATGTGGGGGAGGGATTGATTTAAAACCATTATTGGACAGCTTCAAGGAACTTTGCCGCTGCTCGAGTAATAACGTATTTAGGATAGTCCTTGTTGTGGTTGTCTTGATTTAGAAAACCTAGGCCGATCAGAGTATTCAAGTCATCTTCTATAAATTGCTCTTCTTCATATTTAATTTCCCCACCTTTGCCATCCGTAATAAGGAAACTCGGACCCTTGCCCATAGGCCGGGTTTTAATAAACACGCTACCCCCCGATTCTATTAATTGCCTCAAGGCAGATACTGCCTGCTCCGATATTTCAGCATTCGGACGAAGAGCGCTTGTAATTTGGCTGAATCCTTCAACCCTGCTGGCGATACGGCTTAGAATCTCGTCAATAGTGCCCAACTTTTGAAACAGCTGCTCTCGGTTTTGATGGAGTAGTGCTTTAATTCCGATCGTTGCTTGTGTATTTAATTCAAGAAGGTTTTTGATTTCTGCATGGTTTTGTTCTAAAAGCCACTGCATGAAATCTTGATACTTATCATCAGCTATAGCTCGTTCTTCTGATGTATATGCTCCCAATAGGCTAACAATAGTTGCGAATGTCGTCGCCAAAGTAAATGTATCCATGAGGATTCCTTTGTTTTGATAAATTATTTTATATAGAAAGATGGCATCATTCAAGGGAGTTTACTAGGCCTTCAATAGTTAAAATATTTCCAGAACTTACTTTAAGGTTATTCTTATTGTCAATTTTTTTGGAACATAACTGTCTGATAATTAGTCAAGGGGCAGTCTGTTTAGACTAGCCCCTTTTAACTACATCACTGTAAACTCTGCTTCGATAATCGCCTCGTGCAACTGTACTCTTTTCTCCATCGCCGAGATTGGCGGAGTGGATTTTAAAGCGTGAGTAGCCGCATTGTACAAGCTCCACAGGTTTCTTTCCTGGCAGGGCTCAAATGAAGGCTTCAGCCATTCATCTTTCAACACGGTAAGCTGGCGAGGGCTTATGGAGCATCTGTCCCCTGGCAACTGGATTGTTTAATGGTACTTTTTCCTCATAGGTGAGGTAATCATAGAATCCACGAACTGCTGAAAGATGACAGTTAATACTGCGTGGAGCCATCCTCTTTTCCAGCAAGTAATCGATATAGTGATTCACCTCTGTTGCCGATGCGGCCTCAACCGTTACCGGCAGCCAGCTGAAGAACATTTTCAGTCTGTGCAGGTAGTTCTTAACCGTCAACTCCGAGTAATTTTTTGAGACTGAAGTTAAGGACAGGGTCCAAGATCAACTGAAAAACAGCTTGCAGGGTTTGTTTAAATAAAGTTGGGAGGTGGCGATCTCTGATCTCTGAGGAAGGCATTGAGGGAAGCCGGTTCTAGGGACTGTAGTAGTTCCATGTCATCTTGCTGCGGCGGTAATGAGGGGTTGTCCACAGTCGCGGTATCTCTGGGCGGGGATTCGGGTTTGGGTTGGAGTAGATATGCAGTTCGTTGTCACTCCAGACAATGATCTCTTCACGCCAGTCCCCGCTGACATCGGCGACATAGAGGCGATCCGCTTTTTCCGGCAGGCGTAGCAGGAAGCGACCGGAAACAGGATCGAAGATACAGACGTCCCCAGACTTGTGACGTTCTTTGGCACAAGCGTACATGCGTTCTTCTCCGCTCCAGTTGATGCTGTGTATCACCTCCACCCCGCGTAACGTCCACCCCTTTGGAGCCACGTCATCCATCCTGTATTCCGAGAGCAGGGATCCATGCGCATTGATCAGGAAGGGAGTCTGGTGCTCGTTGAATCGGCTGCGGCACCAGATCTGCATCTCGGGAAGACCGGGTATGAACAGTCCTATGGCAGCGTTCTGCGGCTCTATGTGCTTATGATGCGTCTCCCAGATCAAGCCGGATATCCCAACCAGAAAAATGCGGTTCAGGGGGCCCTCTTCCAGCATCACCACCTCAAGACCAGGGAGGTCGGAGCGCACATCGCCAACGAATATTGAGTCGATGTGTCCCTTCACGTCCACCATGGCCCGTAACTCGCCGTCTGGGCCGAGAATGGTTGCACCCAGAACTTCGTCTTTTTCATCACCATCCAGGTCGGCCAGGCGGGCGCCATTGTGAGCGCAGGAAACGAAGTTGTTACGTTGCCAGAGCGGCTCGTTCTTTCCTGCTTGCAGTGACTTAACGCTATAGGCGGCAAGGTATCTGCCCGTGCGGTAGCCTTTAGCATTGGTTGCCTGCATGAGCAAATCGCGATCGCCTTTTCCGCGAAAATTGGCGATGATGACATGCTCCCAGCGTTGCGCCCCGGCAGGCGGTTGCAGTTTTATAGACCATAGCTCCAGACCATTATCTCCCCGGAGCACATGGAGGGTACTTTCTTGATCGAAGAAAATGACCTCGGTCTTGCTGTCCCCGTTGATATCGCCCGCTTGAACGCCAGGGCCATTGTGCCCCGGAAGTCCATACGACTCGGACGCTCCACCTACGCACACGTCGATATGTTTAGACCACAACTGCTTGCCATCTGTTCCGTAGGCGCCGATAGAGCCCGGCACGGTGACCAGCAATTCACGGGCGCCGTCGTTGTTTAGATCTGCGGCGATCAGGCCTCCGGCACTATTCTGCGGGGCAAAGACTGTCAAGGGAATAACCGATTTTGTTGCGGTGAATTCCTGACTCCTTACCACATTTCCCATGAGCAGCATTGCGGTAAATAACAACAAAGAAAGCATGGCTATTTTCGTTGAATTACTGCTGGTGCCGAGCTGTGTACAGGATACAATTCTGTCGAGCATACACCTCCCCCTGGGTAAATAAGATCTCTCTTTTTCAAATATGTTAATCTTGAAAAAGGAAAAAACAATCTCTGTTTTGTCCGTTTGTTATCTTGAAGGGTAATGGAAGGGTCATTAGATGTGTTGCACATCTATTTCGGTGATTGTCATAAAAGGTGGATTTTGGTGAGAGGCTTATTCATTGTCCAGGGTGACATTTGTCACCCTGGACAATGAGAGGGTCAGAACTTAAGCCTGCTTGGATCCCATCTGGAAGTCGAAATAGGTATGACCTCCGTGTTCGACAATATCCAAACCTTCGAGCTCTTCTTCTTCGGATACTCTCAGGCCGATAGTGGCCTTCAGGATCCTGAAGAGGAGATAACAGCAACCGAAAGACCAGATAAAGGCGGCACCGATACCAATGAGCTGTACACCGACAAGATGGGCGGTCACTCCCTCAATGTTGAAGAGAGCAGCGGCCAGAGTTCCCCAGGCGACGTTTACGCCGTGCACAGAGACGGCACCGACTGGATCATCGATACCTATGCGGTCAAAGAACAGAACGGAGAAGACCACGAGTGCCCCGGTAATGGCTCCGATGATGATGGAACTGCTTGGTGAGACATTGGCGCAACCGGCGGTAATTGCTACCAGGCCAAACCACTTGGCAGTGTTGTCTTCATCTCATTTTGGAGTGCAATTTGAGTGGGTGAAGGATTGTTTTTCCCCTTGGTACTTTCCTAATGGAAAGCGAATTCTTATCACTGACAGAACCAAATGCAACATATGTCCCCCATACCCGAAACATGTCGGAAGGGATGGCCCATACCCTGTATCAGGGATGATTCTTCAATAGGCAGAACCAGGAAAAGGAGTGTGACATAGGCAACTCCATGGAGGACATTTATCAATATTGTTTTTTTTAACTTATTGTATTATAGTACTTTTTCAAATTTTTTTCTAAAAGAAGCAACTGTTGTCATTGATTATGGCCATGTGATGTAACATAGAGACCTGCCCGAAACCGATTGAGGTACGGAACATCGACTGAAATCATGAGGGCATTCGGGAACACATCCCCATCATGACTTAACTTAACCGGCAGCCAAAGGACTGCCAAAAAGGGGAACGGCTGGATCTCAGCCAGTAACAAGAATTTTGATAAATATAAATAGAATGAAAAAATATTTTACGATATTGGGTGCGATATTATTGTTGACATCAGGTTTTGTTAAGGCCTCTCAGGCTGGCCTGACGGCTTCCACCTCCTTAACTGTCGTTCATGTCACTGAATTTTTATCACGCGGAAGTGCCGATATAACAACTTGGGGAGGAGCATGGCCTCAACCTCCCATTGCTCCTGACACTGCCGCTGATCTTGGCAGTCCTGCGGGGCAGGAAGTTTATCTGAACGATGTATTTTTTACTACACATAATATTACATGGAATACTTATCCTTACAGAACCCCTTATCCGCCATTTCCCAATGGTCTTAGTTCAATGATCAGCGCTGTATGGTCCTTGGATGGTGGACAAACATTCAAACTCCAATCCTGGGATTACCTGACCCCTACCAGGCATGACAAAGGCCTGGAGGAAGGAATGCCTAACTGCTGGATGGGTACCATAGTACACTCTTTATGTGACCGTCAGGTAGATGAATGTAATGGCCGCAATAGAACCAATCTCTATTTTAGTGAATTTCCTTCAGGATCTACTGGTTGTTGGGGGTCTGCAGTAATGAAGTAATTCCCCATTGACAGTCTTTTTAATAGTCAGGTAAGAATAGTATCATGGTTGTGATCCTGACACAGGATCACAACCATGAATTTCTGCCTGCCTTCTCCTGTCATGCCAAAGAAGTCATCCTGCTCGGCAAGCTGCTGCGGGAAAACATTCTCCTCCCGATTCTCCATCGTCAATACGTCTTCAATGTTCCGATTATCCTTGATAAATTCTCACATTGTCAGGCTGGAATGAAGATAATCAGCTTTATAGTCGAACGGAAGGTAGTCCGCAAAATCCTGACCCACTTGAAGCTATGGCCTGGAAACAATATTCACGGCTCACCTTCTCGGCCTGGTAAGTTAGGAGTATCCTCAACTCACCCCGGACAGCAGAAACATTATGAACCCGTCGACGACGGCTGGCCCGGTTATGATGAGCCGATTTACGGCAGCGATTGATGCCGGTGATGATATGAATGGACACTTCTGTGCGTTGTGGCAGGCAGTGGGAGGAACTCTGTGGAAATACAATAATCTAATGGAATATTGGATGAACCCTTGGAATGATTTTTTGATGTTGCTGTTTTGAATGGTATATTGTAGCTGTTTCTTTATGGTTTGGGAGGAAATGTGAGTGGCTTGTGTTGTTGCCATCCATTCTGCAGGAGCTTGTGGAGGTGGAAGACTACAAAAAACACTTGGTAGTGCAATTTGAGTGGGTGAAGGCTTGTCTTTCCCCTTGGTACTTTCCTAATGGAAAGCGGAACAATTAGGGGGTATCCATGATAAGTATTGTCAAGGGGAAAACGGAGATTTCCCGTAACCTCCAAATAGTCCTCAAGCCTTTCTTGCCGCAATCAACCACGGAAGAGAGCGGAAGCACAAGAGCATTCCGAGAATGGGCTTTTCAATCAAGCTCGTCGGAGGAATGCTCTTGTACTGGAGCGGATTGCAAAGCCCCTGTGACTCTTGGTAGATTTTGTGCCATTCTATTGTAACCCGACCTTTTTCTTCTCTTTCAAAGGGTCAACGTAGATCACGCGACCAGACATCCATTTGCTGCATAAAAGTCCGGCACAGGTCGTGCCACCCTGTACATCCAAAGACCTTCGCAGAAGATTGAGTTTGG
>DDWW01000019.1 GCA_002347085.1 Desulfobulbaceae bacterium UBA2276
GACATGATCCTCCAGAAATTAGGCGACCTGGTGGGCAACACCTCAACCCTGCTCATCAATTCACTCTCCTCCATTACCAAGGTGACGTTAAATGCGGCCATCATGTCCATCATCATGCTCTACACCATGTTTTACTTTCTCGTCGACGGCAAAAAACTTCTAGAGAGGATCCTCTATTATATCCCCCTGGAAAACAAAGACGAACAGCAACTGCTGCAACGCTTCACCTCCGTGGCCCGGGCCACCATCAAGGGCACCCTCATCATCGGTATTATTCAGGGCACCCTGTGCGGCATAGGATTCGCCCTGGCCGGCATTCCCAGCCCGGTGTTCTGGGGATGCCTGATGGCGGTTCTCTCCATTGTCCCCAGCGTCGGGACGGCCATTGTCTGGGGCCCAACCCTCCTTATCCTGATATTGAGCAAGGATATTGCCGGGGCGGTCACCATTGGCATCTCCTGCGGACTTATCGCCGGCAACGCCGACAACCTGATCCGTCCGCGACTCGTTGGCAAAGACACTGAAATGCACGATCTTTTCATCCTCTTCTCCACCTTTGGCGGCATCGCCATGTTTGGCATCATCGGCATTATCGTGGGACCGATCATCGCCGCCCTCTTTGTCTCCATCTGGGAGATCTATGGTGAATCCTTTCAGGAATTCCTGCCAGCCGTCTCTTTTGGAGTGCCTCAAGATGATCAACCGGCAGTCCATGAGGAAGAATCCAACGATCCCTCAGATGAGCCTTTTGCAAAATGAAGATTTTCGTCCCAAAATCGAGGCATGCGAAAAATTTTACCGCAGGCATATATTTGATATTCCGAGGATAAAATTTTGTGCATAACGAAGAGTTTGGGCGAAAAGATCATTTTGCAAGAGGCTCAGATAACACCCCTGCCCCACATGAATAGTTCGGTTCACCCTCCCTGCAAGATCAACAAGGCCTCTTGTTCACCCTAAAATACATAAAAGCCCTTACGAAATAACTTTTTTCAAAGTTATTTCGTAAGGGCTTTTAGTGACCTGGACCAGATACAAAAGGGAGGGGTTTATTCCTTGGCGGAGGCGATGAGCGAGGCAAGCTCTTGCCCGGAGTTGACCGGCTTTTTACAGGTGAAATTTTCGCAGAGATAAGCGGTGGCCTTGCCGTCAATGGCTGACATCTCTTTGATAACAGGCATATGTTGCTCAAGATAGTGCCGCCCCGGTCCATTATCGGCCAGAAGGACCAGGGTGGTGGGAAGATAGAAGGTATTGATACAATTGATGAGTTGTTTGGTGTCGGCGCTATCAGAGTTGCCGCTAATGATGATCTGTCTCGGTTTTTGCCGAGATAAATCATAGGCCGCTGCCATGGCGGGTCGCTCAAAGGGTTGGGCCAGCAGCCCATCGGCAAAGAAGGCAAGGATAGCCTCAGCCTTCTTGCGCCACTCTTTATTATCGGTTATCCGGGCCAGGCGCAGCAGGTTCATGGCTGCAACGGAATTGCCGGCAGGTTCTGCCCCGTCATAATCGTTCCTCATCCTGACCAGGACATTTTCGGCAGTTACCGGGCTGTCAAAAAAGGCCCCCTGATTCTCATCACTGAACAACGCTATCTGCCGTGTGGTAAGCTCCACCGCCAGCTCCAGCCAGTGGCTGTCAAAGCTTGTCCCGTAGAGGTCGATCAGGCCCTGGACCAAAAAGGCGTAATCCTCAAGCTGGCCCTGAAAATTGGATTCCCCCTCCCGGTAGCGCCGGAACAGGGTTTTATCCTTCATATTCAAAAGATTTTTTTCAAGAAATAAAGCTGATCTGGTGGCCCCATGCAGATATCTGCTGTCCCCGGTGCACCGAAACCCCTTGGCCATGGCAGAGATCATCAGGCCATTCCAGGCGGTGATTATCTTATCATCAAGATGGGGACGCGGTCGTTTTTGTCGGGCAGCCAGCAGGCGATGTTTCCCGTTGCCAAGGATCTTCCGGACCTCCTGCTCCTCCCTGCCGAATTTCCTGGCAGTGGCAGCCAGATTGTGCGGAATATAAAGAATGTTCTTCCCGTTGAACTCATCCCTGGGATCAGCCAAGGCGTTGCCCTCAGCTTGCACCCCGTAGAAAAAACTGACGACTTCACCGTGCTCGGCACCGAGGAGATCGATGATTTCAGCCTGTCGCCAGAGATAAAACAGACCCTCGCCATGTCGGCTGCCATCATGCTCGTCAACACTGTCCGCATCCTCTGCCGAATAAAACCCGCCCTGGGCATCGGTCATGTCACGCAGGACATAGTCGAGAATTTCGGTGCCGATTTGCAGATAAAAAGGATCACGGCTCACCTGAAAGGCGTCGAAATAGAGGCCGGCAAGCTGGCCCTGATCATAGAGCATCTTTTCAAAATGGGGCACCCGCCACTGCCCGTCAACGCTGTAGCGGTGAAAGCCGCCGCCAAGCTGATCGTATATGCCGCCCTGGGCCATTTTTTTCAGGCTCACGAGCGCCATCTCTCTGGCCTGGTCATTTTTGCGCCAGGCGTCATAGCGCAGGAGCAGATCAAAAATGGCGGGCCGCGGAAACTTAGGGGCGCTGCCAAAACCGCCAAATTCGCTGTCAAAGCTCTGGGCAGCCTGTTGAAAACAGCGATGCAGGAGTTCCTCGGAGAGAGATTTCCCGGTTCCTGTGGCCGAGGCCATACCGCGCAGCCTGCCAGTAACCACCTCGGCATTACCAGTCAGCCTGGAGCGATCCTCCTGCCAGATGACATCGATCTGCTGAAGAAGATCAAGAAATCCGGGCCGACCATAGCCTGATTCTGGTGGAAAATAGGTGCCGGCATAAAAGGGGCGGCGATCAGGCAGGAGAAAGACGGACATGGGCCAGCCGCCATTGCCGGAAAGAGCCTGGGTGGCAGCCATGTAGAGTTGGTCAATATCCGGGCGTTCTTCCCGGTCCACCTTGATGGCGATATAATGTTCGTTTAAAAAGGCAGCCACCACCTCGTCCTCAAAGGATTCGTGGGCCATGACATGGCACCAGTGACAGGTCGAGTAGCCTATGGACAGAAAGATGGGTTTGTCCTCCCGCTCGGCCCGCCTGAACGCCTCATCGCCCCAAGGCAACCAGTGGACGGGATTAAAGGCGTGCTGCAGGAGATAGGGACTTTTTTCATGAATAAGGCTGTTTGCCTGTTTGCCAGCCTCCCACTGCTGTTTGACAAATTCAGATGCTGGAGAGGCGTTTCGGGATGAGTCCATAAGGATACCAAGGTGAAAGATGCTGAGGATGAACGCGCCGGAAGAAGACAGGCCAGGCTGTTTCAGGACCCGTTATCGGTTGAAACAGTGGCAATGCTCCCTTTGTTGTCTCTGTTGAAGAGAGAGACGGACTTGGCTGGCCTGGCCGGCCAGGAAGCTCCTCAATGATAATGGGCCCCAGCTTAAGAGATGAGCGAGATAGATGGAAAACTCCCCCCCCTCTGCTCCATAAGTCCCTGATTAGCCCCGGTGTTTTCCGAGCCCTGTAGAAATTTCCCGAAACTCTTCCTTATTACGGAGAAAGACCTCGACGATTACCGGATCAAAGTGTTTCCCTGATTCACTGCGGATGAGTTCAACGGTTTCCTCATGCGACCAGGGATCTTTGTAGGGCCGTTTGCTTCGCAGGGCATCATAGACATCAGCCAGGGCAACAATGCGGGCCGAGAGGGGGATCGTTTCTCCTTGAATCCTGCTGGGATAGCCGGAACCGTCCCACTTCTCATGATGGTAGAGGGCGATATTGCCGGCCAGGGCCAGGTAGGAGTCTTTGCCAAATCGCTCGACAAAAATCTCGTTTCCCCGGTTCAGGGCATCCCAGGCAATAATGGTGTGATTCTTGACCTCGTCAAACTCTTTGCTGGTAAGCTTGGCCGGTTTGCACAGGATTTCCTTGGCAATAGCTGTTTTTCCGATGTCGTGCAGGGTTGAGGCTAAGACCAGTTCCTGCACATAGGTCTCTTTTCCCTGGCCGTGGAGGTAGCTGGAGTAAGGGGAATCCTCCAGGAGGGTGGTGGCGAGCAGCTCGGTATAACAGCGGATCCTGTTCAGGTGCTCGCCAGTATCGATATCGTGATATTCGGCAAGAATGGCCAGAGACTCAATGGAGGTCTCCTGGGTGGCCTGCAACTCGCGAGTCTTTTCAGCCACAATCTCTTCCAGGTTAGCATTGATGGCCTTGAGCTGGTCCTCTGCCTCCTTCTCTTCAAGCATCGCTCGACTGGTCTGAAAGACCATGATCGAAACAATGCCGATCATAACCAAGGAAATAGCGACGCCGACCAGGGCCTCCCTTCTGAACAAGGCATCCAGTTCCCCCTTACGTTTGCTAAGATCATAATAGAGTTCGAAGGCTCCGATAAAGCGGTTTTCGCGCATAATCGGAATGTAAATTTCCGCCACGTCCCTGTTGGACACTTTTCCCTCCAGGGTCTTGCTATCCTTCGTTACGATCTTGGAAAAGTTTTGTCCTTTGGCCACCACCTGATGGAAATAGTCATGTTCGTTGATCTTGCCGATTTCCTGTTCCTCGGTGGAAAAGAGGATCCGGCCATTATCTGCAAAGAGCTTAATTTTCTCCAAGCCAAATTGAGCGGTTAATTTATGAATATCATTTTTGAGGGTATCGTTGACCACGATCTGATCCTGATCAAGGGTTATAAAATTGATACTGATATGTCCAGCCGTTTTCTCGGCCTCTTCTTCACTGTAGGCCAGGAGTTTATCGCTGAATTGGGGTAAAACAAGGAGGTAGCTGCGCAGGAGGATGAAGATCGGGATGACAAGACCGATCAGGAGGAGCGAGCGCAACAATCGCTGTCTGAAAATATGGCTGACGATAAAACGGATGGTACCAATATGGGGCATAAACTCTTCTCTGTCATTGGGTCAGGGGTGGCATTACCAGAAAAAGATAGCAGGGATTTGCACGCTCAAGGGGCAGTGCTCATCTTTCTTTACAGAATATAGTTACCTGTTAGTCAGACTGAAGTCAATTTTTTTGAAAAAAATAAAATCATTGAGTTCTCTGGACGTTAAACAAGATTTATTCTTGCGTTAGCTTGAAAAAAATACCCGGAACCTTTCAGATCTGGAAGTCGGTCAGGAGAGAAAGAGGCCTGTTCTCGTAAAGAGCAGGCCTTAGCAAATGCCTCGTCGGTTGCCGGTCAGACTCGTATATCGATACGAGAACTTGTTTGCGCAGTAACTGGGGAGGCTGCCTGAGATGAGGCTTGGCTAGACTGAAGAGTACTCCCCTCAAGGGATTTCTGCAGGAGCTGCAGGGCCAATTCAGGTTGTTGATTGGCCAACTTGAGGATTGATTGGTTCATGGTCGAGGGACTGTTGCTGCCTGTAATATTCATCGGAGGACCTCCTGGTTTGGTTTCATCGGAGAATAAATCAGACAATAATACAGGAGCAGAAATCCGTCAAACAGGAAGCCTTGTATCCGGCAGCGACCACCTCCCTCCCCACGACAGAGGTCACTCAATAAGTTTCCACATGCAGGGAAAAATCGTTGACTGCCAAGCTGTTGTTATGTAGTTCTTATATGATGCTGATTTGGATGTGGGCATCTCCCGGCACCTTTATTCTGAGCCTACCTATAAATTTATATAAATCCTATGAACTTGCGTCCGCTCTCCCTTGATGACCGGCTGTGTGTCACCGAATATCTCCGGCGGTTCCCCCCTGAGATCTCGGAGCTGACCTTCACCAATCTCTATGCCTGGCGGCGAACGCGGCCGATCTGGACAGACACCTTCAAAGAGTCACTCATCTTTTTTGCCGAGACCAAAACAGGGCTGGTGGTCCTGGGAAACCCCGTCGGTCCGGTATCCCTGGCCGAGGTCTTTCGTGAGTATGGCGGCCGGATAAGGGGAGCGGATCGTTTCCCCAAGGCCATGCTCGCGGATCTCCCCCTGCCGCCCGGCGCCACGGTGGTCGAGGACCGGGACAATGGTGACTATGCCTACCGCCGGGAAGAGCTTGCCACCCTGGCCGGCAGGAATTTCACGAAAAAAAGAAATCACATCAATCAGTGTCTGGCCGCGTACCCTTGCCGGTATGAAATCATCACCCCGGAAACAGTTCCCGAATGTCTGGAGATGCAGGATCGATGGTGTGCAGCCCGGGATTGCAGGGCCGAACCAGGGCTGTGCGGGGAATATCAGGCCATAGAAGAAACCCTGCGCCGCTACCACGAATTTGGTCTGACCGGCGGCGCCATCCGTATTGGGGGAGTCATCGAGGCCTTTACCGTGGGAGAACCGCTCAATCCCTCAACCGCGGTCTGCCATTTCGAGAAGGCCATGCCCCGGTTTCAAGGCTTGGGCCAGCTGATCAACCAGTGGTTTGCCAGAAACAACCTCGCCGGTTTTACCTATGTCAACCGGGAGCAGGATCTCGGGATTCCCGGCCTGCGCCGGGCAAAAGAGAGTTACTACCCCGACCATCTGGTCGAGAAGGTACGGATCATCCTACCTGGTTCAGACATGGAGAAGCCGGATAAACAGCAGCGATGCGATTGACAAATTATTTATCCACAGGCCTTTTTCGAACAGATTGGTGTAGATGATGAGCGCATATGGTTTTTTATCCGGTTGAAATCAAGCAAGTGCTTAGCCTCGCAACAGGCCACATCCCTTGATGTCCGAAATAACCATAGCCCCGGAGAGGGTATGACTAAAAATATCCGTACCCTACTCCACCAAGGCCTCCGGTAGAGTGACCTTATGGAATAACCAGTTCTTATCACCCTTGACCAGGGCAAGCGTGACCGGGTGTTTTTCCTCAAAAGGCCCTGTCTGGCCCGTATACTGACGCCGGAGGCGAACCGTGCTCTGCACTGTGGCCTGCCCCTTGACCGGCAGGTCAACAATCACATCTTCAAAGGCAACAGTGAGCAGGGCGAAGCGATTGCGGTGATAGATGAGGTACTGGACAATCAAATCCTGCTCCAGTACTTCATTATAGCCCCTTTCAGGAATGGTCACCAGGCAGCCCTTTGCCAGCATGTTCTTGACCTTGCCCATTTTCAGTGCCATCTGTATCGGTGGTTCCTGTCCCTCCTTGCCAAGCTCCACCGCAAGACCGGCAAGCTGACGTTTAATCACCTCTTTATCGGAAAAATAGTGGGCAAGCCAACTACCCAGGGCAATGACCAGCACCAGGCCAACGATCAGGATCTTTTTTGCCATAGTCTCTCCATTACAAAATCCACTTTTTTCATAACAGCGCCGCTGATGACCATCTTATCCTCCGCATCAAAGAACACCACACTCCTCAATCTTATCATACAACAACTCCAACACGACTGTTTTAATCGTCATTTTTTTATTCTTCACTCAATTTGACTTTTTGAACTTTTTTCTCGTACCCTACTTTTACAAACATTTTATTACTTCAACGTGGTTCTCCAGATAACTCAGCCAATGCATGAGATCCTTCCGGAAGCCTTGGAGGCCGGTTGAATGGGTCAAATCTTGAGATCAAACCTTCATCGGAGCGGCAGAAGAAAAAAATGACCCAATCCCAAAATATTGCAATACCCCAGCGACAGATTGCCAACCTGTCGCTGTATTTTCTTGAAAGGCATTCTTTAACCAAGGAGGAAAAGGTGAAGAGCATTGTATCCGTTATCTGCTTGGCCACAATTTGTATTTTTGTTTGCCCTGCTTTTGCTGCCGACCAAGGCACGTTTATGATTGTGCCTATAAGTTGCAACAAGACCACTGGTAATGCGGTGGCAAGTGACGTCCTTGCGGGCAAGACTTTTTCCAACCAGTATGCTGTGGGTGTCACCGGCACCCTGCCCAATGTCGGCAAACAGGTTATAACACCGACGATTTTCAATCAAACAATAACCCGGGGTTACCATGACGGATCAGGCCTGGTTGCCGGCGATAGCGACTTGAGAAATATCTATATAGTAAAGAATAGAGACATTTATGGTGTGAAGGGGAGTCTTGGCGTATTTTGGGGTTGTCGAACGGGTACTGACAGTTGGAACTCCACCGCCTGCGGTATCGACTGTATTCAATTTTCAGGCCTCGGGGCAGTCGGATGCGCAAATCTTTGCAACGGTATTTATAACCTCATCGCTGCATATCTCCCCTATAATATCGGTGGTTTCATTTGTGGGGGAAATGGGGGGCTTTAACTCTCACCGAGTACCATCTGTCATGCCGCCCATGTCCATCACCTTGGACCTGCCTCTCTCAACCACCTGAGGACATAGTTCTCGATACCGATTCGACCGGCACCCTGCTCGGCCATCAAGAGTTGAGATAAAAAAGGTCGGTCAATTCAAACTTCTCCCCGTCAAAGAGGCCCAGATCAGTGATTTTCAGTGCTGGAATCACGGGCAAGGCGAGGAAGGACATGGTCATGAAGGGCGTCTGTAACAGACAGCCGTTTTCCTTGACCCTGTGCTCAAGGGCGCTGTAGTTTGCGGCCATTTCTTCGCAACTGCCAAGGCCCATGAGGCCGGCCACGGGCAGTTCCATCCTCTTCTCCTCCTCCCCGTTGACAAAACAGATACCGCCACCGCTTTCCTGGAGCAGGTTGACGGACCGGGCCAGATCACGATCATTGCTGCCAACCGCAATAACATTGTGAGAGTCGTGGGCGATGGAGGAGGCCATGGCCCCTTGTTGCAGGCCAAAGCCCCTGACAAAGGCAATGGCCGGGGGCGCCGGCTGATAGCGGTTATGGACGAGGATCTTTAACAGGTCTGCCGGCAGATCAGCCTCGACCACGATGCTGTCTGCCGGCACGGAGTGGCGGCCGGCAGTAGTGACAATCTGACCGTCAGTCACCTCAATGACCTTTATCTGTGGGCCTCGTGCTCGGATCTGCAGCTGCTCAGGACGAATTGCTAAGGCATGGAAGCGATTGATCGGCATGGCCTGACCGGCCTGAAAAAGGGGTTGCCCTTTGCTGCTGACCTTCGCGCCGCCAATCCAGGTGGCGCTAACCTCCATGAGCTCCAGGTCATCAATCAGGATGAAGTCGGCCGGGTCACCTTTTTGCAGCAGCCCGACCCCGAGCGGGTAATGGCGCACCGGGTTGACGCAGGCACATTGCAGGATGTCAAAGAGATCATGGCCCAGAGAAAGGGCCTTTTTGACCAGCAGGTTGATATGGCCGCGGACCAGATCGGCCGGCTTCAGATCATCGGTGCAGAGCATGCACTGTCCGCTATGACTGGTGATGAGTGGATGCAGGTCATCGAGGTTGCGGGCGCTTGAGCCCTGGCGCAATTGGATATTCATGCCGAGTGCCAGTTTCTCGTAACACTCCGCCAGACTGAGCGATTCATGATCGGTGCTGATCCCCGCCTTGATATAGGCCGCAAGATCCGGCCCGCGCAGGCCCGGGGCATGACCGTCCACCTTTTTGCCCATTTTTACAGCCGCCTGCAGTTTGGCCATGACCTCCGGATCCTTACCGATGACCCCGGGAAAATTCATCATCTCGGCCAGAAAAGTGATATCGTCGCGCCCCAGCAGCTCTTCCACATCCAGGGCCCCAAGCCTGGCCCCACTGTTTTCAAAACCAGTGGCCGGCACACAGGAAGGGGCGCCGAAGAAAAACTTCAGCGGCACCTGCCGTCCGCTCTCAATCATAAAGTCAATGCCGGCAATCCCCAGGACATTGGCGATTTCATGAGGGTCGGCCACCACGGCCACAGTACCGTGGCACACCGCTTTTTCGGCAAAGGCGGCCGGGGTCAGCATGGAGCTTTCGATATGGATATGGGAATCGATCAAGCCCGGCAGGATAAAGGGGCCCCTGACCTCGGCGTCAGGCTGGATGTCAACAATACGTCCCTGATCAATGACCAGGGTCCCTGGAAATTGGCGGCGGGCCACAGGGTCAACAATAATACCGGATATCTTGTCCATCTGTTCTCCTGAGAGTGACAAAGGCTGGTAAAATCCTGCCAATGCCGGCACTCTCTGCTCCACTGCAACAGGGGGGTTATTCGTACTGCTTGCGAATAGCTGCGAAGCGTTCAAAATTATCCAGAAACAGCTGTGCCAGGTGCGGGTCGAAATGCTTGCCGGATTGTTCCTGAAAATAATCACGAATCCGGGTCATGGGCCAGGCCTTCCTGTAGGCCCGTTCGGTTCCGAGGGCATCGAAGACATCAGCGATGGCGACAATACGCCCGCAAATCGGAATGGCCTCTCCGCGCAATCTCTGGGGATAACCCGAACCATCCCATTTCTCGTGATGGTTGCGGGTCACGAGAGCGGCAATCTCGCGAATCGGTTTGGTGGAGTTGGCCAGAAGCCTGTAGCCGATTTCGGCATGCTCCTGCATGATGGAAAATTCTTCCGGGGTCAGCTTGCCGGGTTTCAGCAGCACATTATCCGGAATACCAATCTTGCCGATATCGTGCAGGGGAGCGGCACTCTTGAGCAGGAAGACCTCTTCATCCGGCAGGCCGGCGAGCTGGGCCAGCAGACCGGTGTATTCGGCCACGCGTTTGACATGGGCGCTCATCTCTCCACACCGGGCTTCAGCAACTACCGAAAGGGTGAGGATCACCTCGACCTGCGTTTCGTTGAGTTCCTGTATCTTGGCGCGCTCAATCTCGTTCTTCTTGATGAAGCCCTTGGTATTGAGAACGGCGATGAGAATGGAAACCAGAAATCCGAGCACCAGGGGGCCCAAAAAAACTTCGTGGCTGACGGGGAGTCCCAGACGGACGACCATGTTGAACCAGCCGAACAGGGCCATAAACGGAGTAATGATGAGCCAGTTCAGAAAAAATGAGCGGACGCCGAATTGAAATTCGGTACTGCTGGGAGAAGGTATGTGCATTTTCAGAGTAGACTCCTTCAGGCTGATGGGTGGTTTCTTTAAAGGGATAGCAGGTTTCGTTTAATCGTTCCTGTGGAGACAGGTCGATCAGTCGGCAACGACCCGGTTGCGGCCTTGATTCTTGGCCTGGTAGAGAGCGGCATCTACCCTTTTGATCAGGATCTCCTGGTCATCTCCTGCCCGGCACGATGTGACCCCGAGACTGATGGTGACCGCCACCTTCTGTTGCACTGCCAGGCGAATCCGTTCCGCGACGTTACAGGCCTCGGGGAGATCTGCATCCGGGAGGAGCACGAGAAACTCTTCTCCCCCGAACCGCACCTTGAGGTCGATATCGCGGAGCTCGTTTGCCGCCACCTTGGTGGTTTCGATCAGGATCAGATCTCCGGCGTCATGGCCCTGGGTATCGTTGACTTTTTTAAAATGATCAATGTCGAACATGATCACGGAAAAAGGCTTGCCGGAGCGTTTCGCCCGGGAAAGATTGTCATGCATGATGATCTCCATATGGCGGCGGTTCGCCAGGCCGGTCAGGGGGTCACGCAGGGAAAGGGAGAGTGTCTCCTCATACAGACGGGCGTTGTCGATGGCAATGCCGATCTGGTTGCCGAGGGCAATCAGCAGATCCATTTTCTCTTTCTCTACCTCAACGTTGACCGGAAGGTAGAGGCAGAGGACGCCCACCAGGCATTTTTTGGCCTTGAGCGGAAGAATGATATGACCATGGGCGGGGATTTCCGGATACTGCAGGGTGTGACGGTCATCCGTTTCCGAATTTTTCGACAGAACAATCTCCCCGGTCCGGGCCGCCAGGGCGCACAGACAGGTATCCAGGCGACAGCTGCGATGATCAGCAAGAAACAGGGGCACTATCGACAGGTTATGACCCAGTTCATGTACCAGTACCAGTTTTTCATCCTGGACCAGAAAGAGGACACCCCTCTGCTCCAGGCCCAGGGTCTCGATTCCGGTAATCGCCTCCAGGACTTCGGCCAGGGTCTCATGCAGATTGATGGATTGATTGACCTTTTGGGAGACATGATAGAGGGTGGCAAGTTCCGCGTTCTTCCGGCGTAATTCCTCCTGCTCCTTCTTGCGCTGGATGGCATAGGTCATGGCGCGGACCAGGACTTCCCGCTCGACCTCGCCCTTAATCAGATAGTCCTGGGCCCCCATCTTTACCGCCTCCATGCCGACAGCCTCATCGGCCAGACCGGTGAGGACGACAATGGGTATGGCCTGTGCCTTCGCAAGCAAGGCGGTAACGGTTGCCAGCCCCTGGCTGTCTGGCAGGCCAAGATCGGAGAGAACGACATCGACATGGTGCTCACGGATATATTCCACTCCACCACTCACTCTGTTGACATGGGCCAGCTCGAAGCAATAGAGCTGGCCGCACACAGACTCGATCATATCCTGGATAAGGAAGACATCATCGGGATCATCCTCGATCAAGAGGACCTTAATAAGCTGGTTTTTCATTTCTTGTCTATTCCTCAGCGGGCAGAGTAACGATTTCCAGCCAGTATTCCGTAAGAACCTGGATAGTTTTCAAGAATTCATCAAAGCAAACGGGCTTGCGGATAAAGGAGTTGACCCCAAGGTCATAGGTCTTGACAATATCTTCTGCCGCAGACGAGGTGGTCAACACCACCACCGGGATTCGGCGCAGATCCGGATGGGATTTGATCTGCTTGAGCGCCTCCCTCCCGTCCATCTTCGGCATGTTGAGATCCAGGAGGATCAAGGTCGGCCGCGGTGATGTAGCCGCTTCCGCATACGACCCTCGCCGCAGAAGATAGTCGAGGAGTTCCTCGCCGTTTTTGACCCGGAGGAGGATATGCCGCAGTCGCGATTCCTCTAGGGCCTCCAGGGTAAGAAAGAAATCATCATCGTCGTCATCGGCCATGAGAATAACCATCGATTTCTTAAGATTGTTCATGTTTTTCTTCCTTTTTCTCTGGTTGGAGCGGCAGGCGAATGATAAAGGCGGCACCCTCTCCGACACTGCTGCGCGCCGTTATGGTGCCGTCGTGGCGTTTGACAATCTTGTCACAGATGGCAAGACCCATGCCGGTCCCCTCATACTCATCACGGGCGTGCAGCCGTTGGAAGGGGACAAATATTCTATCGAGGTATTTTTCATCAAAGCCGATGCCGTTATCTGCAACCCTGATCTCAGCCCAGCCGTCACCCGTTTCTACCCCGGAGACGGTGACTTGAGGGACCGCACCCGGTGGCTGATACTTGAGGCTGTTGGTGAGCAGATTCTGAAAGAGCTGACGCATCTGCAGGTGATCACCGTGGATTCGCGGCAACCCTTCCACCTCTACCCGCCCCTTGCTCCTGACCAACAGATCTTCTATATCAGAGAGGACCTCACGGACAACCTCTTGCAGATCAATGGACTTAAAGGGTTTGCCCTTGGTGGTCACCCGGGAAAATTGCAGGAGCCCGTCGATGAGCTGCCGCATCCGGCCGGCGGCGTTCTGCATCCGTGCGAGATAATCAAGGCTGCGGTCATCGAGAGATGGCCCGCCATGTTTTTTGAGGCGATCGCCAAAGGCCATGATCTTGCGCAGCGGTTCCTGCAGGTCATGAGAGGCAACATAGGCAAACTGCTGGAGCTCTTCGTTGCTGCGCTCCAGCTCCCGGGTGAAACGGTTGAGCTTCTCCTCCGCCTCTTTGCGGACCCGGATATCGCGGGCCACGCTGAGCACCAGCCTTTTGCCGCCGACCTCGATGAGCTTGGCGTTGATATCAAGAGGGATCCGCGTTCCGTCCTTACAGATATGGGCCGCCTCAAACTTGCAATGGCCGTGATCCCGCATTTCCTGGGAACGATTCGGGAAGTTTGCGGCAAACTCTGGGGCATCGAGATCCTTGATATTAAGAGACAGGAATTCATCTTTTTCGTAGCCGCGCTCCCTGTAGGCCGCCTCATTGGCCTCGATGATCCTGCCATCCAGATCGTGCAGGAGGATGGCGTCGTTGGCCGCGTCAATGAGCTGGGCCTTCAGCTGGATCTCGTCCTCGGCCCGTTTCAGGAGTGTGACATCACGAAAAATGCTAAAAAGGACATCCCGGCCGCCCAGGTTGATCACCTTAACCGTAACAACGATATTTCGCAATTCGCCATCCTTGCGGCGATGCAGGGTCTCAAAATCATCCCGACCATGTTCCAGAAGATGCGTGATATGCCCTTGGGTCTCTTCGGGTGTTTCCTTGATTTCATAATCGGAAAGCCGTAAGCGGAAGAACTCCTCACGACTGTAGCCCAGCTGCCGATGAGCGGTTTCATTGAAGGCCAAGGGCAAAGTGCTTTCCGGGTCGACAAGACAAATCCCGTCCGGCGACTGTTCAAACAGGGTACGATAACGGTTTTCCGCATCCCGAAGCAAGGTCTCCGCCTGTTTGCGTTCGGTGATATCCTCGTAGGTGCCGAGGATGCCGGAGACCTGAGCGTCCTTGTCCTGCAAGGGTATTTTATTGGTCAGGAGCCACAAGGGCAGCCCATCAACATTGTGCTGCGGTTCCTCGATATTGAATTTAGGAGAAGAGGATTCCATGACCGCCAGATCGTCTGCTCGATACAGTGCCGCCTCTTCCCGCCAGGGCATATCAAAATCATTCTTGCCGATCAGCTCCTCCACCGAGCTCAGTCCGGCATCCTGCAAAAAGAGTCTGTTGCCGCCCAGATAGTTGTCCTGCCGATCCTTCCAGAATACCCGTTGCGGGATATTATCGAGCACCGTCTGCAGCATCTGCCGGGAATAAAACAATTCATCCTCGACCCTTTTTCTCTTTAAGATCTGCCACATGGAGTTCATAAAGAGGGTGAGCTGGCGAATATCCTGATCTCCGTAAGGCCCCACCTTGTTCCCCACGCCGACCACGGCCACCACTCTATCTTTGTCAAAAAGAGGAACACTCAGGTGACGTTTGATGGGAAAATGGCCTTCAGGAACCCCTTTTTTCCCGGCCAACCCGGGGTAGTCGTTATGGATAACGGGTTTGGCCATGCGGACACTGTCTGCCCATACCCCGGCCGAAGCGATAGGATAATGAGGGGTCTTGGCGGCACTGCACTTTTCCTGGACATTTTGGGACCAGGAGTAGAGCTCTATGGTGTTGTTGCCTGGATTGATGAAGTGAAGATAGCCAACGTCGCTGTCGGTGAGACGGACGGCCTCCTCCAGGGCAAAGTCGGTGAGTTCTTTCTCCGCCCCCCACCCCTTCTGGCTCAGATTGAGAAGAGACGACAAACGAACCTCATCCTGTTTGAGCAGCATCTCGGCCTGTTTGCGCTCATTGATATCGAGCACTGTGCCCACCATCCGTATGGGGGTCCCGCTCCTGTCCAGCTGGAGCTCACCCTGTTCAAGCACATACCGTTCCCGGCCGTCCGGCAAGACGATCCGGTGTTCAACGCTGTAGGGCTGGTGACGGGTCAGGGTGTCTGCGAGCGCCTGTTTGAGACGTTCCCGGTCTTGCGGATGGATCGTCTCCATAAATGTTTCGTAACCGGGGGTAAACGCCTGGGGGTCCCGGCCGAAGATCCGATAGATTTCATCCGACCACCAGAGGGCATTGCTTATGATATCCCAGTCCCAGTTGCCAAGATGGGCGATCTCCTGGGCCTTGTCCAGGCGTTGCTTGGCCGCGTTGAGCTCCCTGGTCCGTTCCTGAATTTTTTCTTCCAGATTGTCATAGGCTGCCTGCAATGCTGTTTCAGCCTCTTGGCGTTGACCGATCTCCACCTCTAACTGCTCGTTTTTATATCGTAACGTATCCTGGCTGCCAATAAGCTGCTCGGTTCGAGCATCAAAGGCCAGGGCCAGTTCCTCCAGTTCATCGTCGGTGCCGACCGGACTGCAGGGCATGGCCTTTTGACCGATGCCGGACTCGCGCACCCTGGCGCACAACCGAAGAATCGGCTGGGCCATCTGGTTTCCCAGGTGGGAGGCAACGAGGATCGCCAAAACAACAAAGAGGGAGCCCAGCAGCAACAGGCGTAAAGCCGCAGTGCGGACCGGCTGGAGGAATTCGCTGTTGGAGACGCCGATTTCAAACGTCAGCCCTAACTTGTGCGCATAGGTATCCCCCACATCTTTATCATGCTGATGGCGATGGGTAACGTAGGTGAGCCCGGCTTGTTCATTGGCAGTAAAGAGAAGGGCCTTCTCCTGATAGAGCCTGTACAGTTGGGAAGAGTGGGGCGGAAGTATTTCCTTTAAGATGGCCCCCAGATCAACAAGAACGACAACCGCCCCTTGGGTGGTTTGATAATACTGGATTGGCTGGATGATCACGAGTTTCAACTCTTTTGCCAGCAGATGAGAAGTCTGTATCCCCACAGCCAGAGTGGTCCGCAGGTCGGGACCCTGGACATAGTCGGGAGTTTCCCCGGAACTTGCATAGATGACCTCGCCTGCGAAATCAACGACTGTGGTTGCGGCAACAAAGGGGGTCTTGCCAAACTCCTGAACAAATTTAGGCAGATAAAGTCCTCGACCCTGGGGATCAATGAGACTGTTGGTTACAAATTGATTCCTGCTGAGCTGTTCAATGTTCTGTCCCAGAAAAGAAAGGCGCAGGTCCAGATCACGCAGATAGGCGTGGGCCAAGGCATCAAGGGAACTTACCTCTTTGTCGGTGATCGCTTGCTGGAGCATCCAGGAGGTGGCGGCGATGCTGACCACTAAGACCAGAACCACAAAGGCGGTGATCTGGCGGATCAATCTCCAGCGCAACCCCTTGGGGAGCAGATCTTTCCATTGTCTGAATCCGGTATTTTTTTTCATTGCCTTCCTCTCACCGCAGAATCATTATGGCTCGCGCCGGCATCTCTATTCGCTGATAATCACCACATCAAGATCATTTTCGTTCAAGGCATCATGGCGCTGCCTGGTAAAGGGCGGCGAGTACAGCTTCACCACCCCTTCATGACGTGAAATCTGCTCCAGGGCCTGCACAATCGAATCAGGGGCAAGATCATCACAGCTTTCCACCCCCTTGGCCAAGAGGCAAACGAGATCATAGGCCTGGGCTGCGGCATCGACAGGGCTGTCATTTTTTGACACATCCACGTGATAGCGGTCCTGGTACTGTGTGATGAAATCCTTTGTTTTCGGGCTCATATTCGCGCCGACAGCAAGGGTTTGCACCTGGCGCACCTCTATCGGCACGGTGGCTTGCGCCATGCTCTTTTCCAACTCCGCCCCGATGCCTCCGCCAAGGAGAAAGAGTGGCACCCTGCTGGAGATCCTTGTCAGATCGCGGATAACGGTAGCAGTCTCCTGCTGTTCTGCGGCCAAGATAATGACTTCGGCCCCGGCTTGCACCAGACGTTGCAGTTGCGGCAGCATGGTGCCCTGTTCCTTGTCAAAGGATTCGACAGCGCTGGGTTTTATGCCTCTTGCGGCAAGAGATGCGGTTAGGCCCTTACGGATGCTGCCGCCCCAGGCCGTATTCTCCAGCAAGAACCCAATGTGGGGGGAAATCTCCAGTCCCTTTTTCAACAGTAACGGACCGGCCATGTCATCCGGCGCTGCTATGCGGAAGACATAATTGGGCTGGTAAGCATTATTGACAATCTCTGGGGCAGAGGCCCAAGGCACAAGATAGACAATCTTCTGCTCCTGGATCAGGTCAAGGTTAGCCAGCGTAACCGGGCTTTGTTGGCCGCCAACAACCGCCAACAGATTGGGGATGGTGCTGAACCTCTTGATATTTTGCCGGGCCCGGGCGGCGATGCCGGCGTGATCCATAGCCAGGATGCGCACCGGCTTACCGAAAAATCCACCAGCCCGGTTGATCTCGTCCACCGCCATCTCCATGCCGCGCTTGATAGCCAGTCCTGTCTGCGATGAGGCAAGGCTCAGGTCGGCATTGAGGCCGATAATGAACCCATCCTGTTTGAGTTGAGGGTATTTTTCGTTGAGGTACTGTTCAGTCTTGGCGAGAATCTCGTCACCGATAACATGCCGGTACTTCTCGGTAATATGGGCTGTCGCCTCCCGAAAACGCAAGAGCTCACCCGCGGAGAGGGTGCTCACGTGGGTGCCCGCTTTTTGAATGTCTTCGAGAAGCATTGTTTCCCTGGCCTGGGTTTCCAGGCGCTCAAAAGAGGCGAGCTCACGGGCGGCAGCGGACAAGATCTCCTGCAGGTCCGGGGGCAGCTGCTCATACACCTTTTTACTGAAGGAGAGGACATAGCAGAGGTAGGCATGATTGCTGAGGATCAGGTGGGACTGCACCTCATGAAACCGCATGGTGTGAATGGCCACCAGCGGATTTTCCTGGCCATCCACCACACCATCTTTTAAGGCCTGATAGGTCTGATGAAAATCGATGGGAATGGGGTTGGCACCAAAGGCCTTGAACTGATCGAAGATGATCTGGCTGGCCATGACCCGGATATTGAGGCCGGCAAAGTCTTCCGGGCCGTGGATGGGCTTGTTGGCGGTAAACTGTTTGAAGCCGTTCTCCCAGAAGGTTATACCTATCAGGCCGTGGACCGGGAGCTGGGCCAGCAGCAGCGATCCCACCTCACCATCGAGCAGGGCATAGGCATCATCCCGACTGGGAAAGAGAAACGGCAGGTCGGCATACTGCATGGCCGGCGCCAGGATGCTCATCTTGGCCGTAGGCGTGAGGACGATATCCAACTCCCCGCTCCGTGTCATCTCCACCATCTGCTGATCATTGCCCAGGGCCTGATTGGGAAAAATTTCAACAACCAGTCGGCCGTTTGACCGTTGCCGAACCAGGGAGGCAAATTTCACGGCAGCCACATGCATGGCACTGTCTTCTGGAATATTGTGGCCGAAACGAAGGGTATGGGACTGTTCTTTTTCCGGTTGGGTTCCTGCCTGTTCCCGGTTTTTTGACAACAAAACGAGAAGGAAAATGGCCACTACCACCAAGACAAACACCCCGGAGAGACCGAGCTTCAGAGTTTTACCCATACGTTTTTCCTTATTTTCCGTAAAAAAAGCTCCAGGGAAAATCCACCCTTTGCCCTTCAAATTTTATGATTGTGTTTGCTTACCGCTCAAACAAAATCAGGACGGGTGTCGACGAGACCTAAAAAGAAGATAGCATGGTTGATGGGCCGTGTCCAAAGAAGTCTGTTACCCCGCTCAGGTTTTGGTGAGGTTTGCTTGATTCTCTCGTCGTTGGGTCTTCGCCCAGCCGCTAACAGAGATGGATGAAGAGCGACTACCATTCCGGCCATTCAGATGGTCATGGTATTTATTTACAAGGGATTGAAACCGTAGAGTTGACGATGAGACGGAATTGCCATATTATGAAAATTGGAAGAAACTTCATTGCAAGAAAGAAATATCAAGAAAGGCGCCAGCCATGTCTGATTTCCCGGTAATTCATACCGCCGCATACGGTGTTCAGGCTTACGCCCTGGCCGGAGCCAAGCCCCAAGGGCGGGAAGGGGCTTGGCCATTTCAACAGTCATCACCTGCCCCCGCCTTTGAGAACTCAGGGGATCAGATCTCTTTGTCTCAAGCGGGAAAAGAATTAAGTGAGAGTCAGGGCGCATCATCCAGTACCGTAGAAAAAACCAACCAACCAGCAAATCAATCAGCAGAGAAAGCAGCAGGCGACTCAGGAAAGGCCAGTCAGCCAGAAAAAAAGGGGAGTAATCAGCAGCCCTTGGATGAAGCGGAACTCCGCCAGGTTCAACAGCTGAGAAGCCGGGACACTGAGGTGCGGGTCCATGAACAGGCCCATATGGCCGTTGCCGGACAATATTCGTCTGGCGGCCCCTCCTTTTCCTATCAGACCGGAGCCGATGGCAAACGATACGCCGTGGGTGGCAGCGTCCCCATTGACGTTGGCGAGGAATCAACACCAGCGGCCACGATCACGAAGATGCGTACCGTAAAACGGGCAGCCCTGGCCCCAGCCAACCCTTCGTCCGCTGACCGACAAATTGCGGCCCAGGCAGGTATGCAAGAGATGCGGGCCATGCAGGAATTACAGTCCTCAAAAATGACAGCGCCCCAAACACCAAGCCCGCAACCCATAGCCCCCGCAGGGAATGACCTCCCTGAAAATCAACAGAATCAAGATGAAAAAAATCCTGCTGCCACTAACGCGCAAAAAACCGCTCCCGACTCCGCCCCATCCATCAACAAACCATCAGCGGTCACCCGCAACTTGATGAACGATGCCTATAAGGCCATGGCTTCTCTGGCATGATATCTGGAAATTGACGGGGATTCGAGGCAAGTCCTTCACTCTCCTCCCACCTTCCCTTCAGCCTCAACACCTCAAAGGGCGGGCGACTCTCATGCCGTGTGCAAGCACCTTCATAGAACAATTAGAGCTATAAAAACCATGCAAGAAGATCATTTCAATCAGGATTTTTTTCGATTCCTTCAAGGGGCACCCACTCCTTTTCACGCGGCCTCGTCCATGGCCGCAAGATTAAGGGACAGCGGCTTCAAGCAGCTCGCCGAGACTGACCCTTGGGAACTTGCACCCGGAAATTCCTATTTCCTTATCCGCGACAACGGCGCCCTTATCGCCTTCACCCTGGCCGGCAATGATTACCAGAATCAGGGGTTCAGGATGATGGGCGCCCATACCGACAGCCCATCTCTGCAGATAAAACCTCTGGCCGGCAAGACATCGCACTCTTTCTTTCAGCTTGGGGTCGAGGTCTATGGCGGGCCGCTCCTGGCCACCTGGTTTGACCGCGATCTCTCCCTTGCCGGACGGGTAGTGTGCACCACAAGCGATGGTCAGCTTCTCACCCTGCTTATCGATTTCAAACGGCCCGTGGCAATCATCCCCAGTCTGGCCATCCACCTGGACCGCGAGGCCAATACTGGGCGGGCCATCAACAAACAAAAGGATCTGGCACCCATTGTCGCCCAGATCTCAGAGCAGATTGCAAACCAGATCACCGCACAGATACCAACCAAGAGCGCGCTAAACTTTTCCTCAATTCTTACCGAACAGATACACAAAGAACATCCTGAGAGAAAGGTTACGACCATCATCGGGTTTGATCTCTTTTGTTACGACTGCCAGCCTCCTGCTTTGCTGGGGCTGGGGAATGAATTTATCGCTGCCGGCCGCCTGGACAATCTCCTCAGTTGTTTTGTCGGTTGCACTGCCATGACTGAGAATATGTCCGAAACAAAATCAAACCAGAACCGCCTGCTGATCTGCAACAATCATGAGGAGATCGGCTCGCTCACTGCCTCCGGGGCCAAGGGATCCTGGCTCAACACCCTCCTCACACGCATCATGCCGGACCATAGCAAAAGACATCGTACCCTGCGTGGGTCTTTTTTCATCTCCATGGATAATGCCCACGGCGTCCACCCCAATTTCAGCGACAAATCAGAGCCTGAGCATCTCCCCCTGCTCAATCATGGCCCGGTGATCAAGAGCAACGCCAATCAAAACTACGCCACCACTAGTGTCAGCGCTGCTCTTTACAAGACCATCGCCACTGAGGCCGGAGTGGCTACCCAGGATTTTGTCATGCGTAGCGATATGGGCTGTGGCAGCACGATTGGCCCCCATATCGCCGCCGGCTTAGGAATCCCCGCCGTCGATATTGGCGCCCCGACACTTGCCATGCACTCCATCCGCGAGATGACCGGCAGCCGTGACCCCTTCCTGCTCTACCGGACGATCAACCGTTTTCTTAGCCGTGAACACCTGCCCCGGATCGAAGGATAAAGCAATGATGCCACGACGAATCTTCCAACTCAGCCTGTTCCTGTGCTGCATCAGTGCCATTCTGCTCGTACCGGCAACCAGCCACTGCGAACTGACCAAGGCTATTAACAAGTATAAAGATGTCAGCCTTTCCTCGCAACGCTTAGACAAAATAGGCCGCTACCATGAGATCATAGAATATTTTTCAGGATTCACTTTTTTTCAACCCCGACATAAAGTCAGCCCTGATTTCATTCGCGCCCTGATCCTGGCTGAATCAAATGGCAACCCCCAGGCCATCTCCCACAAAAACGCCATCGGACTGGCCCAGATCATCCCCAGCACCGGAATCGAGGC
>DDWW01000042.1 GCA_002347085.1 Desulfobulbaceae bacterium UBA2276
CATGCTGATCACCGCCATTACCGTGGTTATGGTCAATGGCTCCATGGATCTCAAGACAATCAGCAGTGCCCAGGCCGGTGGATTCTGGCATTGGAACATCTTTCCTTCCCTGCAAAGTCCACTCATGCCGATCTCCTTTCTCATCTTTTTCATCTGCTCCCTCGCCGAAACCAATCGCGCCCCCTTTGATCTGGGCGAGGCCGAAAGTGAGCTGGTAGCAGGTTTTCACACCGAATACGGCAGTATGGGTTTTGGGCTCTTCTTTATGGGAGAATATGCCAATATCGTCATCGGTGCCAGTCTCACCACCATCCTTTTCCTCGGCGGCTGGGATTGTCCTTTTGGCATGTTCCCTGGGGTCTGGTGGTTCCTGCTGAAAATCTATCTCCTGATTGCCACCTTCATCTGGATTCGCTGGACCTTTCCCCGTACCACCATTTACGGACTGCTTAATTTATCCTGGAAAATACTTATTCCTATATCCCTGTTCAACCTGCTTCTCACTGCAGGATTACTAAAGGTGTTCTAACATGGGCGGTTATTTCAGCGATATATTCTACGGCAGTAAAAGTTTACTCGTTGGGCTGGGTATCACCTTTCGGGAATTTTTCAAACCAGTCGTCACTGTTCAATACCCCTACCAGACCCTCAAGATGTCTGCAAAATTTCGTGGACATATTGAGCTTATCGGCGATGAAGAGGAGAAGGCAAAGTGTGTCGTCTGTGGGATGTGCGAACGGGCCTGTCCCTCTGGTTGTATTACCCTTGGTTCTGTCTCAATAGAGACCGAGGTGGATGGAAAGGTTAAGAAGAAAAAAGTTTTAAGCAAATACGATCTTGATTTCACAAAATGTTCTCTGTGCGGACAATGTGTTGAAAATTGTAGTTTTGGGGCGATCACTTTTTCAAAAGAATATAATCTTGCGTCTGCCCGCAAGGAAGATTTCCACTTTAATCTTATAGAACGATTGGAACGATTGACGCACTCGGAGGAGAAAAACGCATGAACCCTTCCATGGCCATAACCGAGGCGCCAGGCCTGTTGACTGCTGACGGCCTGACTGGTCTGATCTTTCTCGTAATGATGGCAACAACCATTATTGGCGGGATCATCGCCTGTTGCGCCAAGCGATTAGTACGCGCAGTTGCCGGACTCATTGTCTGTTTTATCGGGGTGGCGACCCTTTATTACTTCCTGAATTCTCCCTTTGTCGCCATGATGCAGATGCTCATCTATGTCGGAGCTGTCTGTATTGCCATTGCCTTTGCCATCATGCTGGCCGCCCCCGAAGAGAGCCAAAAGACCGGCCCATCCGGACCACTCTCCGGGCCACTGGGCTTTATCACTGCTGGTATAGTCACCTTTGGATTACTTGTACTGGCGTCACGAACAAAATTTACCGTTTTTCCCAAGGTCAGCAATGGAACGGTGAAAGAATTAGGTATCCAGTTTTTGACCAGTTATTCCATGGTCTTTGAACTCATCTCTATCGTCCTGCTCGTTGCTATCATTGGAGCGCTGGTAATCGCCCGCGCCGGGAGGAGCAAATAATGTCCATTCTTGCACTGTATAACAACCTCAACACCTTTCTCTATCTGGCTGCCCTGTTATTTGGCATGGGAATCTATGGTCTGGTAACCCGGCGCACCCTCATCGGGATGTTGATTGCCTCGGAACTGATCTTGGCTGCGGCCTCCATCAATTTCATGGCCTTTAACCGCTTTACCGCCCCCGACCCTACCGTGGGCCAGGTCTTTACCCTTTTTATCATGGCCATTGCCGCCGCCGAGGCTGCTATTGGTCTCAGCATTGTCATTGCGGTGTATCGAAACTACAAATCAATCGACACGGAAGATCTGGTCGAACTTAAAGGTTAGGAAAGGGAACATCTGTCATGGATATTACAACGGTCAGTTCCGTAAAGCTTCTCATCGCCCTCCTTGTTCCCCTTATTGGCACCTTAGGTGTCATGTTTATGGGAAAAAATGAGAATATCAGAGAAGGGATCTCCTCGATTGCCTCTATCGTCCTGTTTTTACTGGTCGCCTCCATGATCCCGACCGTACTTTCAGGTAAGACATTGATCTTCCACATGTTCAGCATCCTGCCGGGTGTCACCGTCACCCTGCGGGCCGATGGCATGTCGATGATCTTTGCCTTGGTGGCCTCATCCCTGTGGACGATTGCGGTCTTCTACTCCATGGGCTACATGCGGGCCCACCACGAACACGCCCAGACGCGTTTCAATGCCTGTTTTGCCTTGGCCATATTTGGTGCCATCGGGGTAGCCTTCTCGGACAACCTTTTTACCCTCTATCTCTTTTACGAGATCGTCTCGATCTGCACCTACCCCTTAGTTGCCCATCATCAGGATGCCGAAGGATATAATGGTGCCCGAAAATACATCGTTTATCTGACCACAACAGCCAAGGCCTTTCTCTTGCCCGCCCTGATCCTGATCTATGTCTTGACCGGAACCTTGGATTTTGCACCCAACATCTCTACCGGCATCTTTCCACCCGATGTCAACAAATCCTTGGTGATCATGCTCTATATCTTTTGTCTCTTTGGATTTGCCAAGAACGGGGTCATGCCCTTTCATCACTGGCTGCCAGGCGCCATGGTTGCGCCTACGCCCGTTTCTGCCCTGCTTCATGCCGTGGCCGTAGTTAAGGTCGGGGTCTTTTGTACAACCCGGGTCATGCTCTACGTCTTTGGGGTCGATACCATGCATGCCTTGAACCTCGGTATCCCCACGGCCTACTTTGTCGGTTTTACCGTGATCATGGCCTCAGTCCTGGCCTTGTCCAAAAATAACCTCAAGGAGCGACTGGCCTATTCCACCATCAGCCAGCTCTCCTATATCATCATGGGCGTAGCACTCCTTACCCCGGCAGGCATTGATGGCGGCCTGATCCATATCGTCAATCATGCCTTCTCCAAGATCACCCTCTTCTTTTGCGCCGGTGCTATTTATATTGCCGCCCACAAGAAAGATATATCGGATATGGGCGGACTGGGCAAGACCATGCCCTTTACCTTCGGGGCCTTTGCCGTGGCCTCACTTTCCATGATTGGCGCCCCACCGGTCGCTGGATTTATCACCAAATGGAATCTGCTGGTAGGCTCGATTCAGGCCCACCAGATCGGCATCCTGCTCATCCTGATTGCCAGCACCATGCTCAATGTCGGGTATTTCGCACCCGTTACCATTAAGGCCTTTTTCGGCAAACGCCCGGAAGGTGAAACGTATCAAGGCATCAAAGAGGCGCCCTTGTCCATGCTCATTCCCATCCTCATTGCATGTACCATTTCTGTCCTCCTTGGTATCTTCCCTAACTTCATGATGCAATTTGTTAAGGTGGTGACAGGATGATTGTCAATTTTATCGATTATCTACGAGACCGACTCAAGACGGTTATCTATTGTTGCTATGGTGGAATCGCCCTCATAGTCATCTGGAGCCTGACCGTTGATACCAGTCATGCCCATACCTGGGCTGAAAAGATGATTCCAGGATTCTGGTCCTTGTTTGGCCTTGGTGCCTGTGCTGTTCTTATCATGGTTGCCAGGTGGTTTGGCAAAAGCGGGATCATGACCCGGGAGGATTATTATGACAATTAATTTTTTCCATCCGGCCCTCATCATGATCATCGGGGCGCTTCTGTTGCCCTTGGTCAGAGGCCCGTTCAGAAAGCCCTATCTCTTTCTGATTCCCTTAGTGACCTTTATTGATGTCCTGTATTTGAGCCAACATCCCGGTACCTATGGGGTCGTCCAGTTTCTCGATTGGGAACTGACCTTTGGCCGGGTTGACCGTTTGTCCATGATCTTTGGCTTTATCATGTCCCTGATGGCCATCATCGGCACCATCTACGGGCTGCATGTAGAGGATGAATGGCAGCATATTGCCGCCTGGTTTTATGTGGCAGGCTCGCTGGGGGTCATCTACTGTGGTGACTACTTGGTACTCTTTCTCTTCTGGGAGATGATGGCCTTTGCCTCCACCTTCCTGATCTGGTTTAAAAAAGATCCTGAATCCCTGGCCGCAGGTTACCGATACATCCTGGTCCATACCTTTGGCGGGGTTATTCTGCTGCTGGGTTTTGTCCTGAGGTATCAGGCCACCGGCGACCTTTCTTTTGTCCAGCTCAATGTCCAAAACCCCGAAATCTATACCTGGCTGATCATGATCGGCCTGATGCTCAATGCTGCTGTGCCTCCCCTGCACTCCTGGTTACCAGATGCCTACAGTAAGGCCACGGTTACCGGTTCTGTCTTCATGTGCGCCTTTACCACCAAGACTGCGATCTACACCCTGGCCCGAAGCTGCGCCGGATTTGATGTGCTCATTGTCCTTGGGGTCATCATGGCCATCTACGGTATCATTTACGCGATCATGGAAAATGATGTGCGCAAGCTCTTAGGCTGGGAAATTGTCTCCCAGGTAGGATATATGGTCACGGGTGTAGGTATTGGCACGGCTTTAGCCATCAACGGCACCTGCGCTCATGCCTTCGCTCATATCCTTTACAAGGGTCTGCTGTTCATGGCCGCAGGCGCGGTCATCCATGCCACGGGTAAATCCAAATTTACGGAACTGGGCGGGCTCTACAAGAAGATGCCTGCCACCTTCATCTTTCTGGTCATCGGGGGCATTTCGGTTTCCGCCTTTCCCTTTCTCTCTGGTTTTGTCTCCAAATCAATGATCATCAGCGCCAGCTTTGAATCGCACTTCCTGTGGGCTGGATTCCTGCTGACCATGGTCTCGGCCGGAACCTTTCTGGTGGCTGGACTCAGACTCCCTTATCTCCTCTTTTTCAGTAACAACAAATGCTCCACAGAGACTTGGGAAAAGGCCGCTGATCCCTCTTGGAACATGCAACTGGCGATGGTGCTCGCCTCTTTTTTCTGCATCCTTATCGGCTCCTATCTTCCCTTTCTCTACAACATGCTGCCCAACACCGAGATTGCCTATCATCCGTATGGGGCTTACCATTTGAGCGAGACCTTGCAGATCCTGGCACTCACTGCCTTGGGCTTCTTTCTCCTGCGTAAATACATTCGTGCCCAAGATACTATCAGTCTCGATCTGGACTGGTTCTACCGCAAGGGCGGCCAGTGTTTTCTGTGGACGGTCACCAACCCCATACAATGGTTTGACACCGCTTTCAGTAAGGCCTATCGGGTTGTTGGTCTGAGCACATTGATGACTACCTCCCAATTCTGGTCATGGTTTGACTGGCATGGAATTGACGGTGTCGTTGATGGAACGGCCCGTTGTGTCCGCGCCATTGGCCGGCGCGTCAGCCTGGTTCTCCAGCGCGGTCAGATTCAGCAAACAATATATTATACGGTCACCTTTGTTGCCGTTATTCTTGTAGCTTACGTCTGGCTATAACCTACTGATTTTTGAGGACCATTAGGAATGGATCAACTACTTATAAATCCAAATTATCCACACATTCTCAGCACCTTGATTTTCCTGCCCCTGGCCGGAGCCTTGTTGCTGCTCTTTGTGCAAAATGAATACTTTGCCCGCTACTGGGCATTAGGGATCTCCGCCCTCACTGCTATCCTGTCTCTACCTTTAGTCAGTGCCTTTGACACAACTTCCGCAAAGTTTCAATTTGCGGAACAGTACAACTGGGTAGATTCACTTAATATTCAGTATGTTATCGGAGTTGACGGGATTTCCATCCTCCTGGTAATGCTGACCACCCTTATCATGCCCCTCTGCATCCTCGCCTCCTGGAGCTATATCAAGACCCGGGTGCAGGCCTTCATGATCTGCCTGTTGATCATGGAAACCGCGATGCTCGGTGTCTTTATGGCCCTGGATTTTGTGCTCTTCTACATCCTCTGGGAGGCCATGCTCATCCCCATGTATCTGCTCATTGGAATCTGGGGTGGACCACGAAAAATTTACGCCTCAATCAAATTTTTCCTCTACACCTTGGCTGGCTCGATCATGCTCCTGGTGGGAATTATCTGGCTCTACAAGACTAATAATTACTCCTTTTTTATCCCGGATATGATGTGGCAGAATTATTCACTGACTGCCCAGGTCTATCTCTTTCTCGCCTTCTTTCTGGCCTTTGCCATTAAGGTGCCCATGTTTCCTTTCCATACATGGTTACCAGCAGCGCACGTCGAGGCACCAACAGCTGGTTCAGTTATCCTGGCCTCGGTACTCTTGAAGATGGGTACCTATGGCTTTCTCCGCTTCGCCCTGCCCATCACCCCTGCGGCCACGACCCTTCTCATGCCCTATGTGCTCTGGTTGTCGATTGCCGGCATCATCTATGGTGGGTTTACCGCTCTCGCCCAGCAAGACATGAAAAAGCTGATCGCCTATTCCTCGGTGGGCCATATGGGCTTTGTCACCCTGGGTATCTTTGTCCTCAACCTTGAGGGCATTGAAGGTGCTATCCTGCAGATGATCAATCATGGGATTACTACCGGCGCCCTCTTCCTCTGCGTCGGTATGATTTATGAGAGAACACACAGTCGAGAGCTTCGTTCCGCTACTGGTGTGGGCAAATATATGCCCATCTATGTCACCTTTCTGGCCTTTTTCTCCCTTTCATCCTTTGGCTTCCCTGGAACCAACAGCTTTGTCGGTGAGTTCATGATCCTGGCCGGAACCTTCAAACACAGCACTACCTTGGCCTTAGCCGCTATCCCGGGTGCTGTCCTGGCAGCCGCCTATATGCTACGCATGTTGCAGAAGATCATCTGGGGCGGAACCGATAATCCAGATCAGTCCTGGCTGAATGATCTGAATATGCGGGAGATCATCACCTTGTGTCCTTTTCTCTTTTTTGTGTTCTGGATCGGACTCGGGCCCCAGCCTTTTATTGATCTCATGCACATAAGTATTGTCAACCTCCTTGATCAGTTTCATGCGCATCAAGGTCAGGCTGTTGCGGCCGCCGAATTGATTCTTCATTGATCGAATTTGAAAATCACTTTAAAAATCACGATCTAAGGTAAACACATGCAATTTCTACCTGAATTAACACTTTTAGGAGCGGGGCTGGTCATCTTCCTGGTCAGTCTGGGAAAGACTGATGCCGATAAAATAAAAACGATCGCCATTGGTCTGGGTGGTGCAGTTTTTGTGGCAACACTCCTCAGTCTTTGCCAGCGAGGCACCCTCTTTTTTGACTCCTACAAAGTTGACTTCTACTCTCAAATCTTCAAGACCTTGATAGCTGGAGCTATGCTGGTTGTCCTGATCTTGGGACGCAAGCTGAAGGATATAAAAAGTGCTGTTCATCCCGAATATTATCTTTTTATGTTCATGAGCGTCCTTGGCCTGATGATGCTGGTCTCAAGCGTTGAACTTCTGGCTATCTTTGTAGCCTTGGAACTTTCCTCCTTTGCTGTCTATATCATGGTCCCCATGCGGGATGACTCTGGAAACTATCGTTTTCAGATGGAGGCCGGGATCAAATATCTGCTTTTCGGGGTCACTGCCACCGGCTTCATGCTCTTTGGTATGAGCTATATGTTTGGCCTGACTGGTTCAACGCAACTGACTGTGGTCGTGGCCGCACTCTCCCAAATGTACACTCAACCAGCAGCCATCGTGGCAATCATGATGGTACTGGCAGGCTTTTTCTATAAACTTGCCATCTTCCCCTTTCATTTCTGGGTCCCAGATGTCTATGAAGGCGCATCCAACGAGACCACTGCCTTTATAGCCTCGGTTCCCAAACTGGCGGCCGTTGCCCTACTGATCCGTCTGGTCAGCATGATCACTGGCGAAGGTCAGATCATTGTCAACATCCTGATGGTATGCGCCGTTCTGTCCATGTTTTACGGGAATCTCTCTGCCTTGGTTCAGACCGATCTCAAGCGCATGCTTGGCTTTTCCGGCATCGCCCATGCAGGATTCGTCCTCCTTGGTCTGTTAACCTTCCAGATCAGCGGGTATGCCAATGCCCTCTACTATATCATCGGCTATGTGGTGATGAACCTGGCCTGTTTCCTGGTTATCTGTTCAGTTTCCTCGAATGGCGAGAATGTCCAGATCAGTGATCTCAATGGCCTGCATAAACGATCACCACTACTGGCACTGACCTTGGCGGTGGCCCTGTTTGCCCTCGCTGGCATCCCTCCTTTTGTTGGCTTCATGGGTAAATTCATGTTGCTCGCCGGTGCCCTGAAACAAGGTTATCTGCTGCTGGTCATCCTGGCAGCCATCAATACCGCCATTGCCATTTTTTATTATCTTTCGGTGATTCGAGTCACCTTCTGCAGCGATCCAGATAACAGTAACAGCATTAGCAGTGGTCTCTTTACCAATGCCACCTCAATAGTCCTGATGCTTATTATCGTGATCATGGGTGTCGTTCCTCAACAATTTGTTGATTTGGCCACCTCGGCCGTCAAATCGATCAGGTAAGCCGTCGTTATAGGATAATTTGAGAATCGTCCCCCTTGTGGTCCCGTAAACGGCACAAGGAGCCGTAACTAAATTCACAAAAGTACAAATTATCTCGTAACGGCTCCTAAATTCACTCCATCAGCTCTACATCTTCCTCAACACTCAAGCAACACGTCAAGAAGTATGCCTGTTGTGCCAAAAAAAGCATATAAAAAAAGCCCTTGTTCATATAATGAACAAGGGCTTTTTTTTATAGTTAAAAACAAATAGTTACTTTTTGCCTTTTGCAGATGCCCTCTTGGCAGCCTTCAAAGGATTAACACGGATGGTAACAATATTGATTTCCGGTTTGGCATGGGTCGCAAAGTTACAAATCCCTAAGCGCCATTTCGCCTCGGGCTGCATATAGGTCTTACAAAATTGCACCCCGGATTCATCAACAATCCGTTCACAGCCAACACATTTATCGATTACAGACTTAAAGTTTCTTTCACTATAAGTTTTCACAGCTTGATTTTGCATTCTATCCTCCTGATTTCTCAAACAACTTTACAACCATGTCATGTTTATTGAAGCAAAAGCTCCTTATTCTTCCATTGAACCTAAGACCAAGCCATGATTCATATCATAAAAAAGAAAAATATATTAACAAACAACACAATTTTTCTCAAGAAAAAAACAGCACTACAGGGAACAAGTACAAGATAGCCACCCACCCATGCGATTTTTTTTATCCTCTGATACAGAAACAAACAAGCCACCACCACAACAGCCTCTTCAACAATCCATAAAAAATTTTTCTATTTTATCGCTACTTCCTTGTATTCAGCAACTTCTTGATATAGAATCAATTTTATCATTTAATCATAATCTTTCTATGAGCATAAGCCTTTGGGATAAAATAATAATATCCTATAAACGGTAAGCACATCCATATGAAATCGTAAACGAAAGGAGCCATAAAGTAACAGCTATTTCGGAACGACTCATAAAATCACACTCAATATATTCATATACATCGTCAGTAGAGGAGCAGGCTATGCCAGTTTATGTTTGGAAAGGGGTAAACTCACAAGGGGTAAAACGTAAAGGCGAGGTTGAGTCTCCTGACCAGGCTGCGGCCTTAGCTCATGTCAAACGCCTTCGGATCCAGGATATCAACATTAAAGAGAAGCCTAAGGATCTCTTTGAGAATATTGCTTTTTTTAAACCCAAAGTCACGGGCAAGGACATTGTCGTCTTCACCCGACAATTAGCCACCATGATCGATGCCGGATTACCTTTGATCCAAAGCCTTGAGATCCTGGCAAAACAACAGGAGAACTCCACCTTTAAAACTGTTCTGACCGCAATCAAGAGAGATGTGGAAACTGGAACTACAATCGCCGATGCCATGCGGAAACACCCCACTGTATTTGACAGTCTCTTTGCCAATATGATCGAGGCCGGTGAAACAGGTGGTATCCTGGACACCATTCTTGGACGACTGGCAGGATTCAAGGAAAAATCGATGGCCCTGACCAAAAAGATAAAAGGGGCAATGACCTATCCCACCATCTGCCTTGCTATCTCATTTCTTATCCTGGGCGTTATTCTCATCTTTGTCATTCCGGTCTTTGAAAAAATGTTTTCCAGTATGGGAGCGGCCCTTCCCGTACCCACCCAGGTAGTAGTAAGCTTGAGTAATTTCATGAAATCGAATTTTCTGTATATTATTATGGGAATATTCGCCATTATCTTTATCATTAAAAAAATATACCATACAGAAAAAGGACGTTATAGAATTGATGCCATGCTTTTACGAGCACCCATTGTCGGCGACCTGATCAGAAAAGTGGCGGTAGCCAAATTCACACGGACACTGAGCACCATGCTCCAGAGCGGGGTTCCCATCCTTGACGCACTCCAGGTGGTCGCCAAAACCTCTGGGAATAAAGTTATTGAAGGGGCTGTTTTCAGGATTGCCGAGAGTATCAGCGAAGGTCGCCCCATTGCCGAACCCTTAGAAGAAAGCGGCGTCTTTCCCAATATGGTGGTACAGATGATCAACGTGGGGGAATCAGTAGGTGCCTTAGATACCATGCTGGCCAAAATAGCCGACTTTTATGACGATGAAGTTGATCAAGCTGTAAACAATCTCACCGCCATGATTGAACCCTTTATGATGGTCTTTTTAGGAGGCATGATAGGCGGGATCGTCGTGGCAATGTACCTGCCGATCTTCTCCATGGCATCGGTAGTTAGTGGTGGTTAAGCTGTTGCAAATAAATAACATGGCAACTTTGGTAGTCGAATCGGCATAAGGAACCGTAATAAATTTGTTAGAAAAATGCCAAGTTATTTCGTAAGGGCTCCTAAGTAGTTACGAACAGATAAAAAAAAACTATCACAATCTTGATTTTTCGTTATCAGGATCTATTATAACAATTTCATTATACTTGTTTTTTTATTATAGGAGAATATCATGACCCTGACCAAAGCGGAACTCGTTCAACAAGTCTATAAGACCCATTCCACTCTCAGCAAGACTCAAGCAATGGAGTCGGTTGAGGCCTTTCTGCGAATCTCAAAAGATACCATGATCAATGGGGCCGATTTACTCCTGAGTGGTTTTGGAAAGTTTAATGTAAAGGACAAAAACTCAAGAAGAGGTCGTAATCCTCAAACTGGCGACGAGCTCACCCTTGACGCTCGTCGGGTGATTACCTTTAAACCATCCGGCATCCTGCGTGATACAATCAATAATTCCTAAAAATATTGGATCGAGATCGATAATATTTTTACTTTTTTTCTCTTTGATGCAGGGCTGAATCAGCAACTTTCAAACTGTTTCAGCCCTGATCACCTCCTGCTTGTCCAGATTCAGGCTCACCTCCCTTGCCCCCTTGCTTATGTTTCCCCAGCCCTCATTAAAAAACATCCCCCTGAGTTCGATCAAAACTACTCCGAACTGGAATCTTCATCCTTTTTTGGATGATACTCCTTCCCTCTCCCTCAAACAGTCATTTGCAGAGTCAGGCATTCTCCATCCACCCATTGTGCAAGCGGCAGAGGATGGCACCTTTGACCTTATCTGTGGACGTAAACGCCTCTACGCGCTAAAACATCATTGTCAGCAAAACAGTTCCCCCTGCTTGATTCTGCCGCCAACACTCACCCCAAGTGCTGTTTTTCTCTACGTTTTGACCGATCAACAGCTCAATGGGCCACTTTCTCCCATAGAAACTGCCTTTTTCCTCAAATGTTGTTTAAATAAGATGACAGAGCAGGAGGTAAACGATTATTTCCTCCCTCGTTTAGGACATGGAGGGCATAAAAATCAGACCTCCATTCTCCACCAACTCATCAGTCTCACGACACTAGACAACAAAACGCAACAACTTGTCCATCAGGGCTTGATTGTTGATAAGATAGCCTTTGAATTTCTATCACTGTCAGCAGAGGACAGATTAACCCTTTCCTCTCTCTTCGAGCTTCTGCAGCCAGGCACCGGTAAACAAAAAAGGATCTTAACCTTGAGCCGCGAGTTAGCCTTTCGTTCTCGTTCAACGATTTCCTTACTCCTGGGAGAGCCGGAATTCAAACAAATCTTAGGGCATACAGAGATGAACCTCCCGCAAAAAACCCACTTTCTTCTTGATCTCCTGCAAAAGAAATCGTATCCCCGAAGTAGTGATGCTGAGCAAATTTTTAAAGACCGGGTGCGAAGACTCAATCTGCCTGCTCACTATGAGCTCACCCATAGTCTCAACTTCGAGAAAGATGAGGTATTTCTTACTATTACCTTCCCAGATTTGGAAAAGTGTGAACAGGTCTGGCTCAGAAAGAAAGATTTGTACGAGTGAGAAATTACCAAACAGAAAAAGAGAAGGAAGGAAAAGCTACAAAACTATTGGACAAAAGAAAGGACGAATTTCAGGATGCGTTGCTCTTATACAGGACCTCACCCTCCACCATCATATCCTGACCCAGACGGCGGTAATGAAGAGTATGCAGGCGGATAGCATCTTCAGCATCGTGGCTATTTATCCCCTCAAAAACCGGAGTGCCAGCACTCCCCGCAAAAATCGGGGCCATAAAAAGATTCACCTGATCAACTAATTGCTGCCGTAAGAAAGCCCCATGAATTGTCGCTCCCCCCTCAACCAGCAGTGATGTAATCCCCGCGCCGGCCAAGACCTTGAGCATGTGCCGGAGATCAACCCGGCCATCATCACCACATTTCACCTGATGAACAACGACCTTACCGACCTGCCTGATCCTTGCCATCTTGTCACGGTCGACGTCCATACCGCAAAAAATCCAGGTGGGTGCTGAAGAATCGAGATGAAGCAGGCGGGCAGACTCGGGGATTTGCAAATGGGTATCGAGGATGATACGGAGAGGATCTCGCCCCCGGCCCTGCGGCAGACGAGTAGTAAGGGCTGGATCGTCGACCATAACAGTGGCGCACCCTATCAAAATTGCGTCCACACTATCCCGCAGACGATGGGATTTTCGCAGCGATTCCGGCCCGGTGATCTGCCCCCCTTGCTGAGGCTGATAACTGATGCGCCCGTCAAGGCTCATCCCGGCCTTCATTACCACCCAGGGTAGGCCTTTGGTGATATATTTAATAAAAGGACGATTAAGAAGACGACATTCGGCAGCAAGCAGACCGCTCACCACCTCAATCCCCTGACCTTGCAGATAGGTGTTGCCGCTACCATCAACCAAGGGATTGGGATCTTCCATCCCCACCACCACCCTCTTGATCCCACTGGCAACTATCGCCTTGGTGCAGGGAGGAGTCCGTCCGGTGTGATTACAGGGCTCGAGGGTCACATACAGGGTAGCACCAGCGGCCAAGGCCCCAGCCTGACGCAAGGCATGGATCTCAGCATGCGGGGTGCCGGCTTTATGATGATAGCCGGCACCAATAACCGCCTGCCCACGGACAATAACCGCCCCCACACAAGGATTAGGAGAGGTGCGGCCCAAACCTTTACGCGCCTCTTTCAAGGCCAGACGCATATACGAGTGATCGCTCTCAGATATCGGCAATTATCAACATTTACGCCTCTTTGCCATCTCGGGCATCCAGCAGGGTTTTCAACTCATCCACGAACTGATTAACATCCTTGAACTGTCGATATACCGAGGCAAAACGAACATAGGCGACCTCGTCAAGATCAGGGAGTGCCTCCATTACCCATTCACCAATCACCTGGGAAGAGACCTCCTTGGAACCAATATCCTGGAGTTTTCTCTCTATTTCATCAACAAAGGCATCAATATCATCACAGCTTACCGGCCTTTTTTCGCAGGCCTTTTCCAGACCAGAAGCCATTTTATGACGATCCCAAGCCTCACGGCGCCCATCTTTTTTCACCAAGACCGGCATCATCACTTCCAGGCGCTCATACGTGGTAAACCGCTGGTTACAGTCCAGACACGATCGACGACGCCGGGTAATGGTACTCTCCTTGTTTAAACGAGAGTCAATAACCTTATTTTCAAGATGGCCACAATAAGGACACTTCATGGTTTCTCCGGTTTAGGAACCGTGACGAAAGAGCTTGGCCTTTTATACCAATTTCGTTACGGTTCCTTAGGCCATTCTGGATACCCAGATGGCCCAAGGAATTTATTTAGAGGCCGTTACTGAAAAGAGCAATGCTCTTTTTGCTCTTTTCAGTTTACGGCCTCTTATGCAACGTCCAGAAAACAGCAATCTGTTCTGCTGTTTTCTGGCGTGGCGTCTGGCAGACTACATCAGCCAGAGATCATACAATAGGCCGTTAAGAAATAACCACCCTTTCTTACTCTACAGGGTTAACAATAGCAGAAAGAGGAAATTTATCGCACAGCTCGCGGACTTCCTGACGCACCTGAGCGATAGTCTGCTGATCACGCTTGGTGATAATCCGTTCAATCCAGTCGGCAATGAGCAGCATTTCCGCAACCTTTAACCCCCTGGTGGTGACTGTAGGTGTACCGATCCGAACACCGCTGGTCACAAACCGAGGTTTGGTGTCAAAGGGAATCGCATTTTTGTTCACCGTCAGTCCCCCTTGCTCCAGAAGTTCTTCTGCCTCTTTGCCGCTGATATCCTTATTGCTTAAATCTACCAGCAGAAGGTGGTTGTCGGTGCCTCCCGAGACCAACCGAAAGTTTTTGGCCATCAAACCGGCGGCCAAGGCCTTGGCATTTTCCACCACCTGAACCTGATCAGCCTTAAAGGCCTGACTCATGGCCTCTTTAAAACCAACGGCCTTGGCTGCAATCACATGCATTAACGGCCCCCCCTGAATTCCAGGGAAAATATGACTATTAAGGGCCTTACCCCATTTTTCCCGGGCCAGAATCAGACCACCTCGGGGGCCACGCAGGGTTTTATGGGTGGTGGTGGTGACAAAATCTGCATAGGGAACCGGAGATGGATGAACACCCGCGGCAACAAGTCCGGCAATATGGGCCATATCTACCATCAACAACGCCCCAATCTCGTCGGCAATCCTCCTGAATCCGGCAAAATCGATAAAGCGTGGATAGGCACTGGCCCCGGCCACGATCATCTTGGGTTTGTTTTCAAAGGCAAAACGTTCAACTTTTTCCATGTCAATCTGTTCACTACCACGTTCAACACCATAGGAAATAAAATCAAACAACTGCCCGGAGAAATTAACCCCGCTGCCATGGGTCAGATGACCACCATGGGCCAGATCCATGCCCAAAACCTTATCCCCTGGTTTCAAGGTGGCAAAATAGACGGCCATATTGGCCTGCGATCCCGAATGGGGTTGGACGTTGGCATACTCGGCGCCAAAGAGTTCTTTGGCTCGGGTAATAGCCAAGGTCTCCACTTGGTCAGCGTAATCGCAGCCGCCGTAATAGCGTTTCTGCGGATAACCCTCGGCATATTTATTGGTGAAAATCGAGCCCTGGGCCTCAAGAACTGCCTGTGATGCAATATTTTCCGAGGCAATCAACTCCAACTGACTATTTTGCCGTTCATACTCAAGTTTGATACTGTTATAAATCTCAGGATCTGTTTTCTGCAATGCGTTCATATCCAAATTACCTTTTGCTGTTCCAGTTGACGGACAACCAGATTTGTTTTCAGTGACAGACTCAGCCATCGTTCAGCAACAACCCTCTTCCTCTTACAAAAACAGTCAACGAAACAAAAAAAAACGGCATTTCACATAAGCAATGCCGGTTTTTTTTTCACCTCATCCATCCTTTCCCTGCTTTACCATTGAGGAGCCGTTGCGAAACAACAGTTTTATCGTTTAACTAACGGATCCTTATGCCATTATGGTTATTCAATCAAATGGGGCTGTTATTGCGGAGTATTGGGTTCGTGTCGCTTCACTGTTACAGCGATTTACTGTAGAGTTCAATCCGCCCCAGATGACGACCACCGCTGAATTCCACCGCCAGCCAGGTACGCACGATATCCTCAGCCACGCCAAGACCGATAACCCGTTCGCCCATACACAGCACATTGGCATTGTTATGCTCGCGGCTCATGCGGGCTGTATAGTGATCATGACAGAGGGCCGCCCGCACATGCTCGTATCTATTAGCCGCCATGGACATGCCCAGACCCGTGCCACAAATCAAGATTCCCCGCTCAACTGCCCCGGCCTCGACCCGTTCACAGACCAGTTTTGCCAGATCAGGATAATCAACGGAGACAGGAGAATAACAGCCCTGATCCTGAACTTCGTGGCCCAATTCGACCACCAGTGATCTGACCAGCTCTTTTAAGTGAAAGCCGCCATGGTCGGCACCAATTGCTATCTTCACTTCAATCTCCCGTACCAGATCGTATCTTCTGATTTCATGGCGAATCTCTCAACCATCATAACGCTGCATGACAATAACGCCGTTCGTGCCACCAAAGCCAAAGGAGTTGGAGACCGCCGCCCGCATCTCCATCTTCCGGGCCTGATTGGGCACATAATCAAGATCACACTCTGGACTTGCCTCCTGTAAATTCATCGTCGGCGGGGCAATCTGATCTCGAAGACTAAGGGCGGTAAAGGCCGCCTCAATACCGCCTGCAGCCCCCAGCATATGGCCAGTCATGGATTTTGTGGAACTGATGGCCAATCGCCCGGCGTGTTCGCCAAAGACCGTTTTAATGGCCTGGGTTTCACAACGATCATTGAGAGGGGTCGAAGTCCCATGGGCATTGATGTAATCGATATCTTCCGGCCCAAGACCAGCATCCTGCAGGGCCATACGCAGGCAGCGCGCAGCCCCCTCCCCATTTTCAGGGGGAGCGGCGATATGATAGGCATCGCTGCTGGCACCATAGCCAATTATTTCGGCGTAGATCGTGGCCCCGCGCTTGATAGCATGTTCCAGCTCTTCAACGACAAGCATCCCCGATCCCTCGGCCATGATAAAACCATCACGATCTTTGTCAAACGGACGAGAGGCCAATTCCGGTGCGTCATTACGGGTGGAAAGGGCCTTCATGGCACTGAATCCACCAACCCCCAGGGGACAGATCACCGACTCGGAACCACCGGTAATCACCATATCACAACTGCCATAGACAATCGAGCGAAAGGCCTCGCCAACCGCATGGGTGCCGGCCGCACAAGCCGTTGACAGGGCAAGATTAGGCCCCTTGGCCCCCAGTTGCATGGAGATGTGGCCAGAGGGCATATTGGGAATGGCCATGGGAATGAAGAAAGGTGAGATCTTCCGGGAGCCGCGCTCAAGACAGCTCACATGATTCTGCTCAATCGTAGGAAGCCCGCCCATGCCACAGCCGGTAATCACCCCCACCCGTTGACAGTTGGACTCATCGATTACGGCACCGCTGTCTGTAAAAGCCAGTTTAGCGGCAACGATGGCATACTGCACAAAAAGGTCGAGGTGCTTGGCAAGTTTTTTCTCAATAAAATCTTCTACCTGAAAGTCCTTGACCTCGGCAGCAATCTTGACCGCATAATCGCTGGTGTCAAAACGAGTGATCAGGCCAACCCCGCTGGTGCCGGCACAGATATTCTCCCAGGTTTTTTGAGTCCCGGTGCCAAGTGGGGTTACCAGTCCTATTCCTGTAACGACAACTCTGCGCTTTGCCATGTAAACTCCCCTCAAGCCAATAGATTCGTTGTTCACAAACCACAAGGGGCTCTCATCTTAGATGAAAGCCCCTTGTCCAAGATTATTTAAGCTTATTGATATAATCAATAGCATTCTGGACAGTATTGATCTTCTCGGCATCTTCATCGGGAATCTCAACATCAAATTCCTCTTCCATGGCCATGATCAGCTCTACGAGATCAAGAGAATCGGCACCAAGATCATCTACAAATGAGGCATTAGGAACCACTTTATCTTTTTCCACACTCAACTGCTCAACAATAATATCGACCATCTGTTGCTCTATAGCCATTTTTTTCTCCCATTTTTTTTATATGTTAATAAAAACAAAAAAATACCACAATAACATCACAATAAAACATCCCTAAAAAGAGTACAAGCCTGAGCAATACTTCTCTCTATACATCTACATATATCTACGCATACCTACATATACATCCCGCCGTTCACATGCAAAACCTGCCCGGTTACATACCGTCCATCCTCACCAAGAAGATAGGCAACCGCTCCGGCCACATCTTCAGGGGCTCCCAACGTAGCCAGGGGAATCTCCGCCTTGATCTTTTCCTGAATCTCCTCAGACAAGGAAGTCGTCATGTCGGTAACAATATAGCCGGGTGCCACCCCATTCACCGTGATATTCCGGGAGGCAAACTCCCGGGCCATGGATTTGGTCAGGCCCACAAGGCCAGCCTTGGCCGCGGCATAGTTGATCTGGCCGGCATTACCGGCAAAACCAATGACCGAGGTAATATTGACAATCCGTCCCCATCTCTGTTTCATCATCAGCCGCGACGCAGCCTTAGCGGCAAGAAAGGCACCTTTGAGATTGGTGTCAAGCACCAGATCCCAATCCGATTCCTTCATCCTGGCCATGAGCCCATCCCGGGTTATTCCAGCATTATTGACCAGGACATCAAGAGATCCGGCCTCGGCCGCTATCTGTTTGATGGCCTCCGCTACCTGTTCCCCGTTGGCCACATCAAAACAGATGATATCGGCACGTCCACCTGCCTCCTGAATCATCGTCCTGGTCTCTTCGGCCGCTGCCGGATTAGCCACATAATTGATATAGACATGGGCGCCCATAGTACTGATCCGCTGACAGATGGCCCGCCCTATGCCTCTGCTTCCCCCGGTGACCAGGGCGATTTTTCCTTTCAAACTCATAATTTACGCCGCTCCTCAATCTGGGTCAGAAGTTTAGGCACGATCTCGAAAAGATCACCCACCAGGCCAAAATCAGCCACGTCAAAAATCGGGGCATTCTTATCCCGATTGATGGCGACAATGGTCTCTGCCGACTGCATACCAGCCACATGCTGCACAGCCCCGGAAATACCGCAGGCAATATAGAGTTTAGGGGCCACGGTCTTGCCGGTCTGGCCGACCTGATGAGGATATCTGATCCATCCGGCATCGACTGCGGCCCGGGTAGCGGCAATAGCACCCCCTAAAGAGGCGGCAAGCTCACGCATCAGCACGAACCCTTGGGCAGTGTCTAATCCACGACCGCCGGCAACCAGGATATCCGCCTCCTGGATATTGACATCGTCCTGCTCCGAAACCACGGACTCAATGACCCGCACCCGGGTTTGCAGGTGGGCTGGATTGGGTTTTACTTCAATAATTTTTCCTTGCCGCTCGCCATCAAAGACAAGAGGCTTCATGACCTTGGGACGCACCGTGGACATCTGCGGCCGTGAGTGCGGACAGACAATAGTTGCCATGATATTGCCGCCGAATGCCGGTCTGGTCTGCAACAATGCTCCATCTTCTTCACGGATGGCAAGCTGGGTACAATCAGCGGTCAGCCCTGCCCCTAAGGTGGTGGCCACCCCTGGTATAAAAGAACGGCCAATGGCCGTAGCCCCTGCGAGGACAATCTCCGGTTTATGCTGCTGGATAAGAGAGGTCAGGATTGCGCCATAGGCCTCATCGGTAAAATGGGCCAAGGCCGGATCATCTATCCGGTACACAATATCAGCCCCATGACCGATAAGTTGCTGAGCCGCGTCTCCAGTTTCAGAACCAATCAGTACAGCTGTTAGCGGTACCTTGCGACTATTGGCCAACTTACGCCCAACGCCTAACAGTTCAAGGGATACCGGGGCCAAGGAACCCCGTCGAAATTCACCATAAACCCAGACCCCGGACCAACTTGCAAGATCAAGCGATGCGGCCTTTTCGGCCCCTTCAATCTTCAGGGCTCCCGGCTCACACCCCTCAACACAGGTGCCGCAAAGGGTACAGCCCTCACCCACTACCGCCAAACCATCAACAACAGTAATTGCACCAAAAGGACAACTGCTCTCACAGACGCCACAACCGATGCATAATTCTGTATCTATAATCAACATTTTATTATCTCCAGTCGGGTTTATAGATACGGTTTCAAGCTATCAACGAGCTGGCCGATCTGCTCATCCAGGCTGCCGGTAAAAAGAGTCCGCTGGCACCTTGGTTCAGGGGGGAAGACCTTGACCACCTGAGTAGGCGAACCAGGTAAACCAATACAGGCCGGATCAGCACCAATATCGGCCGCCGTCAACCTCCTGATCTCCACTTTTTTGGCCCGAATCTTCCCCTTCAGTGAAGGTACCCGAGGCTCATTGATGTCTTTGACCACGGTCAACAGGGCCGGATAATCAACGGTTAAGACATCATAGCCATCATCCATCATCCTCTCCAGAACCAGCCCGGAATCGGTGGCTTGGCGCACCTTCTGCACACAGGTCACAAAAGGGATCTCAAGCCGCATGGCAAGGCCCGGACCGACCTGGGCCGTATCGCCATCAATGGCCTGTTTGCCACACAGAACCAGATCAAAAGATCCTATCGCCTGCACTGCCTTGGCCAGGGTATAAGAAGTGGCCCAGGTATCGGCCCCGGCAAAGGCCCGATCCGAGACCAGCACCGCGTGATCCGCACCGCAGGCAATGGCCTGCCGAAGGACATCCTCGGCCTGGGGTGGCCCCATACTCAAAACCGTGACCTCACCACCCAGCAACTCCTTCAAACACACCGCCTCTTCGACTGCGTGCTGATCATAAGGATTCATGATCGACTGCACGCCTTCACGGGCCAAGGTATTGGTCTTGGGATCCAACCGTACATCCTTGGCGTCAGGTACCTGTTTGATACAGACAATGATATTCATACCGTTTCTTAACTCGTTTCTTTACACGTTCTTTTACTCAACCGTTTACCCGACATTTCAAGTACGGGCATACTCCTTGTTCAGTTCCTGGCCAATCACATTGCGTTGAATCTGATTGGTGCCCTCATAGATCTGAAGGATCTTGGCATCACGCATCATCTTCTCCACCGGATACTCACGCATATAGCCATAACCACCCATCACCTGCACCGCGTCGGTAGCCACCTTCATCGCCATATCTGTGGCAAAGACCTTACACATGGAAGAGACCTTGGACATATTATCGGGATGGGCATCGATATGCCTGGCCGCCCCATATACCAGGGCCCGCGCCGCCTCCAGTTGAATGGCCAT
>DDWW01000063.1 GCA_002347085.1 Desulfobulbaceae bacterium UBA2276
CTCGCAGCAGATCGGCGATCATCTCAGCGTCTGCACGATCATTTTTCTTCTTGGCGGCGGAGATGGCCTTGAGCATCTCTGGATGGGCCCCTTTCAAATCAACAGCAAATGGAGTCAGGAAATCATATATCCAACCGGTAAAAATAGTTGCTTCCATTGCTCCGATCCAGGGTACTGGCAATCCATTGACCCATTCGCTCACCGTTACCCTGTCTGTGCTGATCTTGCCCTGCTCAACAACGCAACCATCTAACTCCTTGATGCAGTAGGCAATTACCTTCTTGTGAATATCCAGCCCGATGTAGTAAAGTTTTTCCATGGAAGCCTCCTTGTGGTCTGATTTTGGGCGAGACCATCTCGACCCAACCATTTGCCCTATGCAAACATTTTGCATTACTTGGAGGCTTCCTTCAACCTTGCCCACTTATACATTCAAACAGAGTAACATTAGGGGAATTTAGGGGGCAGGCCCCATTTTTCCATTCAAAATAAAAATCAAGGGCAGGCTCCAGCGCATCTTTGGCGGCAGTCAGGGCCTCGGCCTCGGTGTCGGCCTGGGTGATGGCCTCTGGAAGATCGACAAAGGTCACAATAAAACTACCGTCTATTTCATCAGGGGGCAGGGTGACAGGATAGATGAGGAGTTTCCCGGCATGTCGTTTACCGCATCCTGCCTTGATTGCCTCAATCCCCTCCAGCAATTCCTGTCCATATTTCGTTTCATGGCTTCTCTTATTCCTAAGATCTCACAGAAACAGCCGATAATCAGCGTTCAAAACCTTGGCCAGCTTCTTGGCTCTTTCCTTCCCGATAGGTCGCTTGCCGTTTTCCATCTTGGAAATATGCCGTTGCGGAATCCCGGATAGGTCTGCAAGTTGTTTCTGGGTAAGGTCTTCACGATAGCGATAACCACGAAGGGAAACCGCCGCTTCTGTCTGGCCCTGGAAATGTTTGCTGAAAAAATCTTCCAGGGTCGTTGACTGGCCTGGTGCTTCAACCGTATGACGGACACCGCCGCTGCCCTTGATCGCCGCTATGCCGTCAAGTATCTCTTGCCCGATGTTTCTCTTCATGGCTCCACCCTTCACAGAAACATCCGGTAGTCAACATTCAACACCTTAGCCAGCTTCTTGGCGTTCTCCTTACCGATAGGACGCTTGCCGTTTTCCATTTCGGACAGGTGTCGCCGGTGAATGCCGGTTTGTGCCGCAAGCTGATCTTGCGTAAGGTCTTCACGGTGGCGAATGCCTCGGAGGTACACGCCGCCGGGGTTTGTCTCCAGTTCAGGGTTTAAGGTGGTAGCAAGAATACTGTCTTCTGTTTCCGTCACTCCCTCAACAAGAGCCAGTTTTCGAAGTCGTTCAATGGCCGCTTTTGGGCCGATGAAACGGATCGTTTCAGTAAGGGGCTTTCTCGTGTGTGCCTGCATAGGTAACTCCACAATTTTTATTTCGTTTTTCAATTCCCGCCATATTGCTACATAGGTAGGGTTTCCCTGTTTCAAATGGCAATGGTGTTCCAGGTCAGAGAGCTTGGAATAATTTTTCCAGTTGCCACGAACAGGGCCGCCTGTTTGGATTTCAAGAATTAAAGCATCCATGATCGCTTGAATCTTTACAGGAAGTCGCTGTCTTTGTTTGGCAGCCTTTCGGCTATAGGTGACAGTCCATTGCATGTGAGTGTTGTACTATTTAATGGTGCAAAGTCAAGAGGGCTATTTTTTGCCGGTGATATTCGCAACCTTCTTTTCAACTGGTGTTTCCATGGCCGCAACCGACGTTTCCATCGATTCACGAACAGGATCAAGGTGCATACGGGCATAAACGGCGGTGCTATTCGGGTTTTTGTGTCCCAGGGTCTTACCTACGATAGCAGTGCTTGCCCCTGTAATCGTCTGGAAACTGCCCATGGTGCGCCGTAGATCTTGCAGGCGTACATTCTTCAAGGCCAGCCCTCTTTATCACTCGTTGCCAGCCTCTTTTCGGTTCTTGCAGGTGACTTACTGCACCCCTTGTGTATTTTTTCTCCTTTGCCAAATTTAAAATCATAGAAAACCGGATTGGCATCATTCTCGATCTTCGGTTTTGAATGCTATAGTGATCCCCGAGTCATATATTTTCTGTATATCACTCACTGGGGGTGGTATACAGAAATTAGGGTACCTTGCAAAATGGTCTTTTTGCCCAAGCTCTTCGTTGCTTAAAAAATTTTATCCTTGGAAGAGTAGCTATATGCCTGCGGTAGAATTTTCTTCACGCCTCGGAGTCTGCGCTTACCTGATCTTGAACAAAAAACCTGCTTTTTCAAGGTACCCATTAGATAATAATTTGTTTGGAATTACTAACCACCACTAAAGGAGGATGTAATGGTAACAACTAAAAAATCTATTGAAGAGAAATCGATTTGGGATGATGCCCGGCAGATGCTGCGTAAGGCGGAGCAGGACGGGGTTGAGACCGCTTGGGACCGCCTGGAGCACCAGACCCCTCACTGTACATTCTGCGAAAGCGGCCTTTCCTGCCGAAATTGTACCATGGGGCCCTGCCGAATCAGCAAGAAGGCCCCCCTGGGGGTCTGTGGTGCCGATGCCGATGTCATTGTTGCCCGTAATTTTGGTCGTTTTGTGGCCGGGGGCTCTGCCGGCCATTCCGATCATGGCCGTGACTGTATTGAGGCCCTGCATGCCGTGGCCCACGGATTGACCAAGGATTACACCATCAAGGATGAGACCAAGCTGCTTCGTATTGCCAATGAGTTGGGGGTTGCCACTGAGGGGCGTCCGATCCTTGACGTTGCCAAGGATTTATGCAGTGTATTCTATGCCAATTACGGCAGCCTGCTGGAGGAACTTTCTTTTTCCTGCCGGGTTCCGGAAAAACGGAAGCAGATCTGGCGGGATCTTGGTATTACCCCCCGCGGCGTGGATCGTGAGATTGCCGAAATGATGCATCGTACCCATATGGGTTGTGATAACGACGCCGCCAACACCATGCTGCACAGTGCCCGCACCTGTCTGGCCGATGGCTGGGCCGGTTCGATGATCGCCACCGAGATTTCCGATATTCTCTTCGGTACTCCCAGCCCCAGAAAATCGATGGTGAACCTCGGCGTTATCAAAGAGGATCAGGTTAACATCCTGGTACATGGCCATAACCCCATTGTCTCCGAGAAAATTGTTGAAGCGGTCAGCGATCCGGAACTCATCGCCCTGGCCAAGGAAAAAGGGGCTGCCGGCATCAATCTGGCAGGGCTTTGTTGTACCGGCAATGAGCTGATGATGCGCCAAGGCATTCCCATGGCCGGGAATCATCTGATGACTGAACTGGCCATCGTCACCGGGGCCGTCGAGCTTATCGTCGTTGATTATCAGTGCATCATGCCCAGCATGGTAACTGTCGGAAATTGTTACCACACCAAGATGGTAACCACCGCCGACAAGGCCAAATTTACCGGGGCCGAGCATGTTAAATTCGAGATGCACAACGGTATGGCGCAGGCACGTAAGGTTGTCCGCATGGCCATTGAGCGTTTTCCCTTACGCAATAAAAGTCGGGTTGATATTCCTCAAGGACCTATTGAGATGTTTACCGGTTTTTCCAACGAATCCCTCCTTGCCGCAATGGGCGGCACCCTGACTCCACTCATTGATGCGATCAAGGCCGGGAAGGTCAGGGGAGCTGTTGCCATCGTCGGCTGTAATAACCCCAAGTACCAACAGGATTATTGCAATGTCAACCTGGCCAAGGAACTTATCAAGAAAGATATTCTGGTACTGGTAACCGGTTGCGTTACCACCGCAGCCGGTAAGGCAGGGCTTTTGGTGCCGGAGGCCATTGAGATGGCGGGGCCTGGCCTCAAGGAGATTTGTGGTTCTTTAGGTATTCCGCCGGTCCTGCATATGGGCAGCTGTGTTGACAATGCGCGTATCCTCCAACTTGCCGCGCTTCTTGCCAATGAACTTGGGGTAGATATTTCCGACCTGCCACTGGCCGGGTCGTCCCCGGAATGGTATTCGGAGAAAGCTGCCGCCATTGGCTTGTACTGTGTTGCCTCCGGGATTTACACTCACCTCGGTCATCCTCCCAACATTACCGGCTCCGCAGTGGTGACCAACCTGGCCCTTGAAGGGCTCGATAATCTCCTCGGCGCCTGCTTCGGCATTGAGCCGGATCCCTTTAAGGCCGCTGACCTTATTGATAAGCGAATCAGACAAAAACGCAAGGCCTTGGGGCTTGGCGAATAATTCAAATGTCTCGTCAGTAATTGAAAGGAGAAAAGGGGCTCAAACTCTTTTTTCTTAAAAATAAAACGGTAAAAAAACGCCGAATCAGGCGCTTGAGTGGACGGCAGGAAGCAACGGTGGCACGGCGCAGAAGCGTCCTTGCCACCGTTGCCATTCAGCTTGATTGTTGAACTCCTGAAATTTAGAGATAAATGTCCAAATGCAAATATCGTCTTCCGCAAGTCAACATGTCTTGGGAGCATACTTTTCAATTGGGATAATTGTTAAGAGAGGAAAACAAACTTCTTTGGACACGGCCTGCCAACTGTGATATCTTTTTTTTGAGCTTCATTGGTTTTCTCCTTACTCCTTTGTTTTGGCGGCAACGAAACACCACCATGGAACACAACGAAGTCCTTTTGTTTAAGGAGGTTATGAGGTAAGAAACTCGTATGGTTTAGCAGAAGACCTATGTGATTAGATACAGGGGACTATTCTGAGTCTGAATGCAGCCATGGAAGCTGCCTGGAATGTACAAAACAACTCTGTCCAGATTTGTTTAAAAGGTACCTTGCAAAATGGTCTTTTTGCCCAACTCTTCGTTGCTCAAGAAATTTTATCCTTGGAATATTAACTATATGCCTGCGGTAAAATTTTCTTCACGCCNNTACCTGATCTTGAACAAAAAACCTGATTTTTCAAGGTACCCTGAAATCGATTGGAGCTAAAAGATGTCTCTTTCTACGGATCCGACCAAGACGGCTGATTCTTTACAGCGTACGCCAGACATTGATGCCCTGATCTTGGCCTTTGAAGGTTTTATCTACATCTGTTCTCAGGATCATCGCATCCAGTACATGAACGACAAGTTGCGCAAGCGTACCGGTTATGACGCCACTGGTGAATACTGCTATAAAATCCTCCATGGATGCGATGATGTCTGTCCCTGGTGCAACAACGACAGATTCTTCCGCGAGCAGAAACCCATCCGCCATCAATTGAAAAGCCCCAAGGATGAGCGCTGGTATGATATCATCAACACCCCCATTTGCAATGTTGATGGCAGCTTATCCAAACAGTCCCTGATCATGGACATTACCGAAAGTTATCTTGCCAAGGAAGAGCTCGTCCTGCTGCAGACCCTGATCAGCCAAAGCAATGACGCCATTTTTATCATAGATGCCGATACCAGTGCCTTCATCTACGGCAACGACAAGGCCTGCTCCAATCTGGGATACAGCACTGCCGAGCTCTTGACGCGTCGAGTCAGCGATATCTCGGCAAGTTTCGTGGACATGCCCAGTTGGCACTGTCACGCAGCTCGCATCCGCAAACAAAGCCGTGTCTTTGAAGCTGGATATATTCGCAAGGATGGCAGTCATATCCCTGTTGAGGTAACCGCCAGCTATGTCCCTCTCCGGGAGAAGAATTTTATCGTCTCGGTGGCGCGTGATGTCAGCGACCGTAAACTCCTTGAACATGAGCTCCAGCGCCAGGCGCAATCCGATTACCTCACCGGCCTCGCCAACCGCCGGCACTTCATCAAGCGGAGCGGGGAGGAAATCGTCCGCACGTCGCGCTACCGGCGCCCAATGTCCCTGTTGCTGCTGGACATAGATTGTTTCAAGGACATCAACGACACCCATGGACATCACGTAGGTGACATCGCTCTACAAATGTTTGCTGCCCATTGCCAGGAAGCCCTGCGTGAAATGGACATCATCGGTCGCGTCGGGGGCGAGGAATTCGCGATCATCCTGCCTGAGACCGATGGTGACGGCGCCTACGAAGTCGCAGAACGGTTGCGTGAATTTATTGCCGGCCAAACCATGATCACTGAGAAGGGCGCTTCGGTAGGATTGACGGTCTCCATCGGTCTTACCACGCTCGCCGTCGGTGGAGAAGATAATTTGGACACCCTGCTCAGACAGGCCGATGAAGCGCTTTACAGGGCAAAGTGTTCCGGCCGTAACCGGGTGTGTACTTTTAAGGGGTAAAGTCTTCGGCGACCGCCTTCAGCTCTCTTTGAGAGCTTGGCATTGCCGGTCTTGCTTGAGAACACGATCTCCCCTTCCCTGGGTACTCACGCTGCATGAAGAATTGCGGCAACAAAAGCCAAAGCTGACCCCCTGAGCGGTTTGGAAAATATCTGCAAAATATGATGCCTCTTTATCCATGCCTTATCTTGAGAAGCAGGACACACAGAGAGAGCGTAAGGCTGATACTATTTGCCAAAATCAATGGAAGGTCATTGAGTATAAATCCATAAATCAGCCAAAGGAGCAACCCGGCAGTGAGAATGGCATACATCGGGAGAGAAACATCTTTGGTCCTTTTTGATCTCAATATTTTGATGACCTGAGGCAAGAAGGAAGAGGTCGTACATATTGCAGCGATTAACCCAATAAGGGCAGTCCAGTCAAATTTCATTCTTCTCTGCTCATTCGTTAATTGGAATCGTCAAGCCGGTTGAGGGAAGGGAGCTCGGCGCAGAGGCTGACGTGCTCCCGGTCTTCGGCTGACCAAGCTGGCCTGTAGGTATAATGATCTTTATTTGCCATATTGTTGTTCCTTATTCTCCTGCCTCTCGATATTCACTCGAGAACCATCAGGTCCGGCGTTTTATAGACCTGATGACTTGTTTCCTGCTGTTTTGGGTCGCCAAAGCAAAAGTCGCACACCCGACACAGATCGGCGAAGATCAAGCCTGAGACGCATTTGCCTTGACCGTTTCAATGATGATATCTATCCTTTCCATGCTTCTATAGTAGCAGCAATACCACTAAAAAAATAATAAGAAAGTTTCTTCCCTCAATATTCCTTCATTCCCTCTATGATCCAATCAAATGAACATTATCCTTATTGAAAGACAGGAAATCAAAAGTGGCGAGGTTGTGCTCACCCACCGCCGGGCCGAACATCTGGTCAAGGTGTTGCAGGTACAGCCAGGGGATACTGTCCGCATCGGGATTATTGACGGGCCAAAGGGGGGCGGGACGGTGGTGGCCCTTGGCGCTAAGTATCCCTTTTGGGTGGAGCTGCAAGTTCAGTTCTCGGAAGGGGTGATTGAAAGGCCACCCATTGATCTGCTGCTGGCCCTGCCCCGGCCCATCATGCTTCGGCGTATTTTTAGTCAGGCCGCGGCCCTGGGGGTGGGAGCCATCTTTATCACCAATGCCCAGCGGGTGGAAAAGAGTTTTTGGAACGCCACCTTGCTTAATGCTGAGGAGTATCGCCCCCATCTGCTCCAAGGTCTTGAACAGGCAGTGGATACCAGGGTGCCGGATGTTTATATTTACGAGCGATTCAAGCCTTTTGTTGAGGATGTGCTGCCGGAAAGAATACAAGAATACAGCCATCTCCTGATTGCCCATCCGGGCAGCTCCTCCACCCTGAAAAACGTGATCACGACCAGACCCGAGCGGATTCTCTTGGCCGTTGGCCCCGAGGGGGGCTGGATTGATTATGAGATCGAACGGTTCTCGGAGTGCGGTTTTACCTCGTTTTCTCTGGGAGAGCGGATTCTCAAGGTGGATACGGCCGTAGTTGCTCTCCACGCCCGGTTGTCAGAGCGCCGGGAGAACTTTTCTTGAGTCGTTCTTGCTCCGTTTTTTTTTGGCATCAGAAAGCCAGGCCTTTAATGCAATTGTTGCAGGCTGCCTTCAAAAGAATAATCCACCCACCCAGTAAAGAAGCATCCCCACTAATACAGTCGCTCCCATACTTCGACTTTTCAAGGCAAAGATCAGGGTAGGAATGGCAACCAGGAGCTCCAGCTTGCCTATATGCAGACAGCGGGGCTGAGTATCGACAAACAGAATAGGGGCCAGGAGGGCACTCAGGATTGCCACCGGGATCAGGCTCAGCCAGTCAATCAGCCATTGAGGAAGACGGCGGTGGGCCAGGTGAAAAAGGGGAAACCAGCGAGGAAGATAGGTGACGAGCCCCATACCGGAAAAAAGAAGCAGGTAATCGGTGAAACTCATATCCTGTTCCTGGTCCGGCGTTTAATGAAATATCCCATGGTGGCCCCGCCCACAGAGGCGCCTATAATATAAGAGTCACCAGGGATGAGCAGATACCAGGCAATACTGATGAGCCCAGCCAGCAGGCCGGTCAGGATTGAGATCCGGTTTTGTAACTGAGAGCCCACGAGGCTGATAAACATCCCGGTCATGGCGTAATCCATGCCAAGGGTGCCCTGGGGAATAAATTGACCGATGAGGGAGCCGCAGAGAGTGGCGGCCACCCAGGCACAGTTGGACAGGTGGTTGACGGCAAGGGCCTGCCAGCGGCCCCAGTCCTCATTCCGAAATCTGCTTATATTAACCGCAAAGCTCTCATCGGTAATCCCATAAGCAAACAGGGCCAGAAACCAGCGATTGACTCCTTGTAAATAGACAGCCAGGGATGAACTCATCAGGGCGTGCCGTAGGTTGACAACCATGGTCGTCAGGATGATTGAGACTATCCCGGCCCCTGTTGTCAGCATAGCAAGAGCGATAAACTGGGCACTGCCGGCAAAAACGAGAATGGACATAAGGCCAACGGCCCAGACAGGCAGGCCTGCCTGTTGCGCCAGCGCACCAAAGGCCAGGCCAACCGGGAAATAGCCGAGGCAGATCGGCCAGGAGGCAGCCGCACCCTGACGAAACCAATGCTCAGGTTTTGTGTGATCCGAAAAGGGGCGGTTGCTATGACTGTCCTGTTGCATGGATGAAAAAGAAAAAAAACGAAACGGTTTGCGAGAGAGGCTTTATAGGGTAATTATACGAATTATACGCTCGCTCATAAGCTCTCTATTCTTGTGGACTGGGGATTATCAATTGAGTAATAATAGCATAGAAAACATTCGTTTGAAAGTAATTCCAAAAAGCATTCGAGTTGACACCGAGAAGACAAGCGAGCGGCGACGAAGCAGTACGGGGAGTACGGTGAGGAGCCGAGCAGTGCCGCCGACGAAGGTGCCGGCTTGAATGCAAATTGTAATAAGATAAAATTTATGGAATGCTAGAGGGTACCTTGAGAAATCAGGATTTTTGTTCAAGAGCAAGGTTCGAAAAAAATACCGCAGGCATCTACTTAATATTCCGAGGGTATTTTTTTTGAACAACGCAGAGATTGGGCAGGAAGACAATTTTTCAAGGCACTCTCTAGTCAATAGGAGAAAATATGTCTGAGTTAAGCCTTAAACCACTTGCCGGATACCATTCTTTTCCGGGACCAGTGGTCACCGTGATTATGGATGGGGTGGGGATTGGTCCTGAGAATGCCAGTAATGGGGTTTTTATGGCCTATACCCCATTACTGGACGAACTCCTGCGGGGTGAATTGGTGACCCGCCTGAAGGCGCACGGCACTGCCGTGGGATTGCCGTCTGATGACGATATGGGCAATTCCGAGGTCGGTCATAATGCCCTGGGGGGCGGAAGGATCTTTGCCCAGGGGGCAAAACTGGTGAGCGAGGCCCTGACGAGTGGTGCCGCCTTTGCCAGCAAGGCCTGGCAGGAGGTCCTCGGGCGGACGTCAACAGGAGGCACTCTCCATCTGATCGGCCTGATCTCGGACGGCAATGTGCACAGCCATGTGGATCATCTCTATGCCCTGCTGGATCAATGTGTCCGGGATGGTGTCCAGCGGGTCAGAGTCCATGGTCTCATTGATGGCCGTGATGTGGGGCCCAGAAGTGCGCTGGATTACTTTGCGCCCCTGGAGCAGAGACTGCGGGGTCTGTCTGTGGATGGCCGGGACTTTCAGGTTGCCTCCGGAGGCGGCAGGATGGTTACGACCATGGATCGCTATAACGCCGACTGGTCAGTAGTCGAGCGGGGCTGGAAGGCTCATGTGCTGGGGGAGGGCAGGCCGTTTCCTTCTGCCTGTGTCGCCATTCAGTGCTATTATGACGAAGATCCCGCTATGACCGATCAGTACATGGAGAGCTTTGTTGTGGTCGATGAGGACGCAAGGCCGGTGGGGATCATGGAGGATGGGGATGCGGTTATCCTCTTTAATTTCCGGGGGGATCGGGCCATCGAGATCTCGCGCGCTTTTGATGAACTCTATCTGGCTGAGTTTGACCGTAAGCGGCGTCCTGATCTTTTTTACGCAGGGGTCATGCAGTATGATGGCGACGCCCACATACCCGCCCACTATCTGGTGGAACCGCCGGTCTTTGACCGGCCGCTTGGGGAATATCTCTGCGCGGCAGGGATCAGGTCCTATGCCATCTCCGAGACCCAGAAGTTCGGCCATGTGACCTATTTCTGGAATGGCAATAAATCAGGCTATATTGATGAAGGCCTGGAGACCTATGTGGAGGTGCCATCGGATAGGGTGACCTTTGATCTGCGGCCCTGGATGAAGGCGGCGGAGATCACCGACTGGGTGGTTGCCGCCATTGCCGGCAACAGCCATAAATTTATTCGTCTCAACCTGGCCAACGGGGATATGGTCGGCCATACCGGGGTGGAGATTTCGGTGCGGATCGCCGTGGAGACCGTGGATCTGTGTCTGTCAAGGATCCTTGTCGCCCTTGAAAAGGCAGGTGGCATTGCCCTGATAACTGCCGACCATGGTAACGCCGATTGTATGTGGACTGATAAAAATGGCAAACGCTCGGCCATGGTGGCCCATACCCGAAATCCGGTGCCGTTGATCATCAAGGATTATAACCGGACAAACAGTTTTCAGCTCAGTCGTCTTGAGCAGCCTGGATTGTCCAACGTTGCCTCGACCATCTGCAATCTGCTGGGATTTGAGGCCCCGGAAGACTATGAGCCCTCGTTGATAGAGTTATTATGATGTGGCCTCCTGAGGGCTGTTTGTGTATAAAATGAACACCAGATTAGTGTTTTGTTAAAAAAAAATTATTTTTTATTTTTTTCTGGTTTTTCATATTGCAATTTGATATAAAAAATTAACGTATCAATTGTGTGGTGTTTTAATTCGGCCTTGGTGGGATCATCTGAAAAGATATAATATGCTGATCTTGCTTGTTGTTTCGTTTTAATTGCTGCACAGCATAAAGGGAATTTGTATATTCTTACAAAATTAGGAGTTAGAGTATCATGTTAGAAGGCACAGTAAAGTGGTTTAATGAGTCCAAGGGATTTGGTTTTATTGAGCAAGATGGTGGCAAGGATGTCTTTGTCCATTATTCAGCAATTGCCTCCGAAGGCTTTAAGACCTTGAACGAGGGCGACAGGGTTCAGTTTGAAATTACAGAAGGACCTAAAGGACCTGCTGCTGCCAACGTGCGTAAAATCTGATTCTGATTTATTTTGACTTTGAGCTTACCGGTACGCTTGCCGGTAAGCTCAATTTTTACCAGGTTGTTTCCTGCCTTGCGTATTTTTCTTCTTTTTTGCCTGCAATATTCTTTTCCCCTTTCATCTAAAAGTTGTATCGTTATGGGTGCCTTGAAAAATGGCTCGTCAGCAGAATCTGTGGAGACACTCAGGTTCAGGTAACTTGCCAAGCTCATGATATAAGGCTATTTGCAGGCATTTGAGGGTTCTAAAGCCGTAGGCTTTTCTCATAGTGAGTTTTGCCTTGAGGTTCATACCCTCTACAGCACCGCTGGAAATCTCGCCTTTGGCCTTGAACCAGTTCAAGACCAGCGGTTTATGTTTGCGTAGCATCCGGGCGACTTTTTTCATCGGTTCCAGGTCGGTTTGCAACGTTCTGGTGACCCAGTTGTCGAGGAACATTCCCGCGAAATCGAAACGCTGGTACTCCCAGAATCGCTGAAAGTCCTCACGCAACAGGTATCCCTTGATCGATGCCAAGTTGAGTTTGAGCAGTTCATTCATGCGGGCTGTCTGCTTCTCAGAGAGATTCTCCGGGCGCTTAAGCAGCAGCCAGCGTTTTCGTTCAAGAACATTCTCCAAGCCGTTGGCCTTGAACTGCTTAACTTCGCCGCGCCGGATCTCGTCAATCGCCTCATTGAACTTCCGCATGATATGGAAGCGATCGAGAATGTTCAGGGCCCGTGGAGCCTTCTTGGCGATGACTTTGAGGTACGGTGCCCACATATCGCTGCAGACGAACTGAAGCTTGGCGCTGTGTTCCGACCCGAATTCCCTGAAAAATTGTAGTAGTGTTTTGACCCGGCGCTCAGGACCACTCCAGAGAAGACGTCTGGCTCCGGCATTCACCTGATAGACCAGGGTCAGGTACTTGTGCCCTTTGAAAACAGCAATTTCATCAACGCCGATCTCGGTAATGCCCTCAAAACTTCTGTGAGCAAGGCCATAATCGACGACAAACTTGACGGCTCGGAACACTGTGTCCCAACTGGTTTCAAAGATGTCGGCTGTCTCTTTCCAGGACAGCCGCTTTGCCCAGCGAGTCAGAAAAACCTGATACGAAAAGGTCATCCGTTCCTTGCCATACCCCCAAGGCAAAGACTCAACCTTGACGCCATGCTCTGGGCATTTGACGCGGCGTGGGGCATAGCGGAAATAGACCTTGAAAGACCAGACCGGCAAATACTCAAACAACCGCTGAGGCTGTCGATCATAAGCGATGCGTCGCTTACCGCATTCCGGGCAAATTGGCCGACTGTTGCGGCGTGGTTCAATATCAATAACCAGGGCTTCCGTGCCGCCAATCAGCATGACGCAGACGGATCCGTAAACGAACGACTTGAAACGTTCAACTTTGTTCAGTAGAGTCTTAATTAGCATTGCTTTTCTTTTGTGGAATGGATTGATTCTCGCAAATCCATCCTAATCCCACAGGGGGAAGCAATGCTCTAATTTTTACCGCTGCCTATCCACAGATTCTGCGGAGGAGGC
>DDWW01000066.1:0-15250 GCA_002347085.1 Desulfobulbaceae bacterium UBA2276
GTCACCCCAGAGAAGAACACTTATTACCATTGCATGTCTGCTATGGTGTTGTCCAGTCTCCAGCCAGACAGGTGTTTTCCTGGGAAGTGATGGGGAAACAGGTAAGCACATATCTCTGGTAGCACCTCTGCCTCATTGCCGGCAAGACAAACTGATTCCATTTTTTCGGGACAATCATTTCATTGCAGGGAGATGCCATGAATGGCCTGACAGGATTACAGATCATTATTGATAGTGGATTTTTTGTCCTGATCTGGCTCGTACAGCTCATCATCTTTCCCTCTTTCCGCTATACAAAAGAGGAATGTTTCATCCAGTGGCATACTCGCTACACTTTTTTAATGGGTCTGGTTGTCAGTCCCTTTATGCTGACCCAGGCAGGGATAGAGGGATTTTTGTTCTTTCAGAATGAAGTCCGATGGTGGCGCCTTGTGCCCATTGTGCTGATCTGGTTGGCCACTTTCATTCTTTCCGTACCCTGCCACCGACAACTCCAGAAAGGCGGCAAAGACTTGTCGACCATAAACCGGCTGGTGGCCACCAACTGGATCAGAACCATCCTCTGGAGCCTGTTGTTTTTAAGGACCGGCGTGACTGTATTCACCCTTCAATCATTTTAGTGCCTTACAGATTATTTTCTTGTTTTTTTGCAAGAAAATAATCTGTAAGGCACTTATCCCGTTTACCGGGGTTAGGAAGAATCCGCATGGAACACCAGTTTCCCAGACCAAAAATACTTATCAGTCGCTGTCTCGGTTTTGCTGCCTGCCGTTACGATGGACAACAACTTCACTCCGGGTTTATTGACATCCTGCGAGACCATGTTGACTTTGTTGATGTCTGCCCGGAAGTAGAGGCCGGACTGGGAGTACCCCGCCCGCCCATCCGTCTCTGTCTGCAGGAGAACAGGATAGAGGTATGGCAACCGGCAAAGTCGCGGACGGTCACCGAAGCCCTGCGAAAGGCGGCCAGCCACCTGGCCCAGAATATGACTGACTTTGACGGAGCGATTCTTAAATCGAAATCACCCTCCTGTGCCCTACAGGACGCCAAGATCTATAACGGCATCACCCAGCCCCAATTCCTGGAACGAGGCAGCGGTATCTTTGGCGCCCTGGTCCTTGAGCAGCTCGGCCACAAGGCAGTCGAAGACGAGCAGCGGCTCAGTAACCGGATCCTCCGTGAGCACTTTTTGATCAAACTCTTTGCCCTGAGCCGTTTCCGGATATTGGCCATCCGCCCCAGCATGGCGGACCTGGTGGCCTATCATGCCAGACACAAGCTGCTTTTTCTCGCCTACAACCAGCTGCGATTTCGTCTTTGCGGTAAAATTGTCGCCAACCATGAACGTTTGCCAGTAGCCGAAGTATTTCACCAATATCAACAGGAACTAGGACAAATCCTGCAGAAACCCTTTCTCACTAAAGCTATGATCAACACCCTCTACCATGCCTTGGGCTGGATTTCCGAAGCCCTCTCTACCCGAGAAAAGCATTTTATCATTAACACCATTGAGGAATACCGTGACGAACGTGTACCGCTCCAGGTCGTGACCAGGCTCATCGAGGCCCAGGCCATCCGTTTTGACCATGCGTATTTACTGGAACAGGTTCTCCTGCAGCCCTTTCCGCTCAAGCTAACGGATCTTTCCGACAGTGGTCGAGGACGAGAGGTAGAATGACAATGAGCAAATTTCAACCCTCATCGCCATGCACCTGAACGGCGGCAAATGGCCTGTACGGGCAGATTGTTTTGGGAGAAACCTCCTTGATATTCAGATACATCATTGACCAGGAGCGCAGCCGCCTCCTGCAAGACGGCAGAAAAGGCAAAGGGCCGGTCGTCTACTGGATGAGCAGGGATCAGCGGGCCCATGATAATTGGGCCTTGCTCTTTGCCCAGGAACGGGCACTGGCGCTTGAGCGGCCCCTGATGGTCGTGTTCTGCATCGACCTGACATACCCATCCGCCAATCTGCGGCATTTCGGATTTCTATTACGAGGGTTGCAGGAGCTGCAAATGAAACTGGCTGACCTCGCTCTTCCTTTTCTGATTCTTAAAGGTGATCCTGCCCGCACCCTGCCTGTCTTTCTTGAGAAAGAAGACCCTGCCCTGCTGGTCACCGATTTTGATCCGCTGAGGATTAAAAAGCGCTGGAAAGAAAGTGTCCTGCATCAAAGCAATTTGCCGATCTACGAAGTAGACGCCCATAACATTGTTCCCTGCTGGCTGGCCTCTGACAAGAGGGAATATGGCGCCTATACCATCCGGCCCAAGATACAAAGGCTGCTGCCCCGTTTTCTCACTGATTTTCCCGAACTCGTAAAGCACCCCTATGTCACAGCCATTAATAGTGAAAATGCACTTGATATCATTGCGTTACTGAGTCAGATCAAGGATCGATCAGTTGAGGAAATCAAGTGGCTAAAACCCGGTGAGCAAGCGGCTCTGCAGGTTTTTGCTGATTTTGAAACGCACCGTCTGCAATCCTATCCCGCAGATCGAAACAATCCCTGCATGAATGGCCAGTCCAACCTGTCACCCTATTTCCACTTTGGCCAACTTGCCCCGCAACGGGTTGCTTGGGATATATGGCAAGGCGATACCGACCAGGAGAGCAAAGAATCCTATCTCGAAGAATTGATCATCCGCCGGGAGCTATCTGATAATTACTGTTATTACACTGCAGATTATGACCACACCAATGCCTTTCCCGACTGGGCCCGGAAATCACTGGCCGCGCATCGCCTCGATCCGCGCCCCTTTGTCGCCGACCTTCATATCCTGGAGAACGCGTCCACCGAAGATGAACTGTGGAACGGCTGCCAGCGGGAACTGACAGGATGGGGTAAACAGCATGGCTATCTACGTATGTACTGGGCCAAAAAGATCCTGGAGTGGTCCCCTTCGCCGGAAGAGGCAATGGCCAACGCCATTTTCCTCAATGACAAATACTCTCTTGATGGACGTGACCCCAACGGCTATGCTGGTATTGCCTGGAGCATCGGTGGAGTGCACGACCGGGCCTGGCAGGAACGCCCGGTTTTCGGAAAAATACGGTATATGAACAAAAATGGCTGTAAGCGAAAATTCAACATATATGCATATTTACAGCGTGTTAACAGGAACACTTCAGAATAATTCTTAAATATCATGTCGCTGGAGGGAACACCATGAAAGCACTGATCACCGGCGGGACAGGTTTTGTTGGTCAACATCTTGCAAAAAGATTACCTGAGCCTATTATTGCCGGCCGCAGCGTAGAAAAGATCAGGCATCTGTTTGCTGATATTGAGGTCAGAAAGTGGGATGGCTCATCGGACGCAGGTCCGTCTTTTCTTGATGGAGTGGATACCATATTCCATTTAGCAGGCGAATCGATCTTTCACGGTCGCTGGGATGACGCCAAAAAAGAACGAATCCGTTCCAGCCGTATTGAGGGTACCCGTCACCTTGTCGACATCATTGCCAAAGCGGAAACCAAACCGGCAACCCTGATCTGTTCTTCTGCCATCGGCTATTACGGCTCACGAGAAGACGAGCAGCTGACTGAAAATTCCGCACCCGGGGATGATTTTCTGGCCAAAGTCTGCAGAGACTGGGAAAAGGAGGCCCTGCGAGCAGAAGAATATGGTGTCCGGGTTGTGCTGATCCGTACCGGCGTTGTTTTAGGAGATGATGGAGGGGCGTTGGCACAAATGCTGCTCCCTTTCAGACTCGGCCTGGGAGGCAGATTAGGCAACGGCAGCCAGTATATGTCATGGATCCATATTGATGATCTGACCGCCATCATGCTCTATGCGATGGAGAATCACAACCTGCGAGGGCCGATCAATGCGGTGACGCCGAATCCGGTAACCAACAGCGAATTCACCCACACCTTGGCAAAATCCCTGCAGCGTCCGGCCTTTCTCCCTGTACCCGGTTTTGCCCTCAAGATTGTGTTGGGAGAGTTTGCCAACGTCCTGCTGGGCTCCCAGCGCGTTGTTCCAGAGGTGCTGCAACAGGCTGGCTACACCTATATTTTCCCAGAGATACAGGCTGCTTTAAAAAAGCTGCTCTCATTCCAGCCAAGGGCAATACAGGAGACAGATGATTCCCCCTTGCAATAAGTCCATACCGTTTGATATGCTTTTTTTATCTGGAGAAAATAAACGAATAAAGCAGGGGAGAACATTCTCTTGATCAGAAAGTACCCCTTCTGCAGAAAAAATGAGCCTATTGTTCAAACCTGGACTGATTGGCTTCCTTATTCACTTCAACCCATGGAGAATCCAAAATGAGCTTCTTAAAGGAATTCAAAGAGTTTGCGGTTAGAGGCAATGTCATCGACATGGCCGTTGGTATTATTATCGGAGCATCCTTTGGCAAGGTGGTCTCCTCCGTGGTAAGCGATATCATCATGCCGCCCATTGGGATGCTCATCGGCGGCATGGACTTCAGCAAACTCGCCATCACCCTCAAGGCTGCGTCAGACGGTGCTGCCCCGGTCGTCATTGCCTATGGCAAGTTTATCCAGACCACGGTTGATTTTACCATCATCGCCTTTGCTATCTTCATGATGATCAAGGCCATCAACGTCCTGAAACGCGAGGAAGCAGTCAAGGAAGAGGCCCCGGCAGAAGCGCCCCCCACCAAGGAAGAGCTCCTGCTGACCGAGATTCGCGACCTGCTGAAAAACAGATGATGCCAGGGGACAATGGCCACGGACATCTTTGACAGCCATAAGGAGCCGGATGAGTATTTCCTGCCCCTGACCCAAGAACGCTATTGTCAATTCTACTCCCTGGAGATGGCTGATTTCCATGACGATCTCCCCTTTTATCAGGAGAGGATCAAGGCCACAGAGAGGGTGCTGGAGCTGGGTTGCGGCAGTGGTCGTCTCTGCCGACTGCTGGCCGCAACCGGAGCTGATATCGTAGGCATTGATCTTTCGCTTTCCATGTTGCGCCTGGCCAGGCTGAATACCAGGCCCACCACGGGCAAAACCTCCTATCTGTGCATGGATATGACCGCCCTGGCCTTCCGCCAGTGCTTCGACACCGTGATCATCCCCTATCATACCCTGAACCTCCTTGTCAGCGAGGAACAGATAAAAAAAGCCCTGGCCCAGGTCAAGACCGTGCTCAAACACGAGGGCAGACTGCTCCTGCAACTCTTTATCCCGGATCAGACGACCCTGGATTTGGGCGAAAAAAAACTCTTCCAATTCCAGATCTTTGAGCAGCCGGATACCACCAAGATTATCAAAGAGATCAGGCGCGGCTACGCCCGGGGACAGCTCACCCTCGAAGAACGCTATCGGGTTCGCCCCGGCCGCCAATCGGGGCGGGCCAAGGAAGACCTGAGCCACACCCTGCATCTTGCCGCCTTCCCCTTACAAAAATGGCAGGCCCTGCTCTCCGAGGCAGGACTGACGATCCGGCAACAGTTTGGCGGCTACGCACTCGCCCCCTTTGTCCCCGGAAAAGACACCTGCTTGTTCATCGACGCTGCTCATCGCTGATTACTGCTATTCCATTCGACATCTGTTCTCCGGCTGTGTTATGGTATTGATACCAGCATGGTACTCAAGGCTTAAACTCCACTTGTTTTTGGTCTTCTCACCTTTTTCCTGGCAGACTATGACTGTTACCACCCGGACGATCTGCTTGTTTTTGTTGCTCCTGCTCCAGCCGCTCTCGCTGTGGGCCGGCCCTCAAGCCGTATCTATAGGGGTCCTCGCCAAGAGTGGCGAGAACATCGCCGTGGAAAGATGGACAGCCACGGCCGACTATCTCTCCACCACCCTCCCCGAGTACCATTTCACCATAGTCCCCCTGGGATTCACAGAAATTCATAAGGCAGTACAACAGGGCAGGGTCGATTTTGTACTGGCCAACTCCGCCTTTTACGTGGAACTGGAAAAGCTCTATGGGGTCAGCCGAATCGCCACGTTAATCAACCAGAATTTCCCCGGCCAACAGACCACCACCTTTGGCGGCGTGATTTTCACCAAGGCTGACCGCCAGGATATCAATACCCTCCCCGACCTCCAAGGCAAGTCCTTCATGGCGGTGGACCCGCTTTCTTTCGGCGGCTGGATCGTAGCCTGGCGAGAGTTTTACAAGCAAGAGATCGACCCGCTCACAGACCTTGCATCCCTGCGCTATGGTGGCACCCATGAGGGTGTTGTCCAAGCCGTTCTCGCGGGCACCGTTGACGCCGGGACAGCCCGCACCGACACCCTGGAGCGCATGGCCGAGACAGGCGCTCTCCGCCTCGATCAGGTAAAAATCCTCAACCCGCAGCCGGCAGGCGACTTCCCCTTTCTGCTCAGCACCACGCTTTACCCGGAATGGCCCATGGCCGCCATCAAGACCACACCAGACCGGCTTTCCCGTCTGGTTGCCGGCGCCCTGATGACCATGGAGAGCAACCATCCGGCTGCCCTGACCAGTCAATCAGCAGGCTGGACCATCCCCTTAAATTATCAACCGGTGCATGATGCCCTTTTTGATCTGAAGATCGGCCCCTATAAAGACTATGGCAAGTTCTCCCTTGCGGATGTCCTCTCCCGCTATTGGCGGCAAGCAACCATCCTCGGCCTGGCTGTTTTACTGGTCCTGTCGGCCGCCTGGTACGTTCTTCTCCTGAATCGCATCCTGCAAAAGAAAAAACTGGAAGTGGACAGACTGAACATCACCCTGGAAAGCAAGGTGGCGGAGCGGACAGAAGAGATAGAAACCCTTCTCGAACAACAGCTCTATCTCAAGGGTATCTTGCAGACCGTGGCCGATATCAACAAACTCCTGATCACCACTCCCAACCTGGAAGTCCTGCTGAAAAAGTCGTGTGAACGGTTCGTGCAACACGGACACTATGGTTTTTCCTGGATTGGCCTGCTTGAAGATAAAAATTTCCAGAAGATATACAGTTCAGACGATTTTGAAAAATACCTGGCCCCCCCGCCATATCCGGTCAATGTCCCGGAGCTCCCCTTTTATCAAAGCCCGACGGCCAGATGCATCCGGGAAGACAGCACCGTGATCAGCGACCATCACCAAGACCAGGATCTCACTCCCTGGCGAAACCAGGCTGAGATAAAAGGATTCCGCTCGGCCATCGCCCTCCCTCTGCGGGCCAGACAATCAACAGAACCGCTGGGCGCGCTCACAGTCTATACCTGGCTGCGAGAGGGATTTGAACAGGAAGAGATCGCCATGCTGGAAGAACTGGCCGGAGATCTTGGCTTTGCCATCGACTCCTTTCGCCACAGGGAAGAGATAGCCAGACTGACCTTCGAGCGCACGGCCAATTATGAAGAGACAATCTTCACCTTTGTGAACATGATCGAGCAACGGGACACCTATACTGCCGGCCATACCGAACGAGTGGCCAGGTATAGCCAGAAGATCGCCAAGGCAATGGGCGCTAGCGTTCAGGATATCACAAAACTCTACAAGGCTGCCAGCCTCCATGATATCGGCAAGATAGCCACCCCTGATTCCGTTCTTCTCAAACCTGGAAAACTCAATAGTCTGGACTATGACCTGATCAAGCTCCATGTCACCGCCGGCTATGAGATACTCTCCAACATCGAGATGTACAAGGATCTGGCCGAAATTATTCTCCATCACCATGAACGCCATGACGGACAGGGTTATCCCGACGGACTACGAGGCGATGAAATCCCCTTTCTCTCCCGCATCCTGACCGTTGCCGATGCCTTCGACGCCATGACCACCAACCGTATCTATAAACCACGCAAACAGATCGCCGAGGCGCTGGCTGAAATTGAATCTCTCAGCGGCAGCCAGTTTCACCCGGAAGTTGTCGCCGCGGCCATCAAGGCGCTCAAGGAGACTACGATCCTTGTGGCCGTCACCCAGACCCCGACCACAGAGATAGAAAAAAAACGATTTGCTTATTTCTTTAACGACCCACTGACCGGACTGCTCAATGAAGACTACCTGAGGATATTCCTGCAGAACAACCAGAATCTCCAGGAATATAACTGCCTTCATATCCTGCATCTGCAGAATGTTCTGGAGTACAATAAGCGACAGGGGTGGGAGCAAGGAGATCGTCTTATTCAGGATTTCGCTGTCGAATTGCAGGCGCATTATCCTGACGCCCTACTGTTCAGGGCCTACGGCAATGACTTTGCCTTTATCACCAGGACCCATTTTGACTTGGCGGGAGATACCTTCGACTCCTTTGCAAGCATTGCCGGCTCAGAGATCACAGTTGAACCCCAGCATATTGATTTACGAAAAGACACAACCTACACCCTGGATAAACTTGAAAAAATGGTGATATCCAGCCCGCTAGCAGACGATATGGTCATTGAAAAACAGGCGTAAACACTCTCCATTGCCCAAGTCGCCCTTCCGAAATTGCCTGCGCCATTCCCCTTTAATCCCTTAGCACTACCAGCAGCAAGGCCTCTCGCAATTCCTCGACCACATCGCGCTCAGCCGGACTGAGTTGTGTAACAGGCTTCGGGGTCAGACATCGGCGCAGCAGCATCCTTGCGGCAAGGCCAAGCTCGGGAAGAGGGCGGCCCAGTCTGGGATGGAGACGCAGGGGGAGTACAGGCAGCCTGAGCGAGCGAGCCAGGCAGGGATTCGTTCGCAGAAGGGCCTTCGATTGAAGGCGGCAGGCCCCCTGCCCTTTACGGACAAGATAGAGGATGAAGTTGTGAGCAAGCTCGCCATCCGCTTCGGCCTGGGCCAAGCGACTGAGTTCCCTGGCCGGGTCGAGGAGAGCTCCGGGGTGACCGGCAAGAAGGATCTCAAGGCCGCTCTCCGCAAGCAGACCTTGCAGGCCACGCACCGTAAAGGTCTGGACCTGGGGATGGAGAAAGGCATCGGCCAGCCCGGCAGTAAAGGTGGCATCAACCCCAGGCTCCCGCAGACGGCGTCCCAATCTGGATGCAGGAGAAAGCATGTCACGCAAACGCTTGAGCCCTGGCACATCCCGCACCCCCAGACGCCGCAAGGCCCGCCGCGCCGCCTCAATACCCCCTCGCGCCGCGTGACTATACAACATAACCCGCAGAATTCCGCCAGGCGCCAGACGTGCGGTCAAGGCCTTGAGACCGGCCAGGGGATCTCCCAGATGATGCAGCACCCCATAGGCATCGATCAGACCGAAGGGGCTTGGGGCAATGGCCTGATCATTCAGGTCGCCGGCCTGCAGGGTCACGTTCAGGTAACCATGCAACAGGCAATGGAGCCTGGCCCGCCGCAGACTGGAGCGGGCAAGATCAAGGGCCGTGATCCGGCTTTCAGGATTGGCTACAGCAAAGGGATAAGGGGAAAAGCTGCCACAACCGGCAACCAGAATCCGTCGATATTCCAAGGGCAACAGACAGCCATTGGCGTAGCCCCAGAGCGTATCGAGATTCAGGGCATAGGTATCCGCCCGCCGCACCGAGGCCAGAAGCGGATACCGGGGATAGGGATGGGTTTCGTAATGGCGGCGCACCGCCTCTCGCTGAAAAGCGGAATCCTGTCCAGATAATCCAGCCCCTGGCCCTTTATTTGACACTCCCTGTTCGCTCAAGATTTGACCACCCTCTTCGCCATAGTTCAAAAACAGCTCATACGATCCAATATCATTAACGGCACAACTCTACTTTGTCATATTAAAATACGACTTAACCCCTTTAAATAGTAGCTGTTTTGCAATGTAATGGTTGTATGTTTTTCATCAATCCTTAGGAGGTAGAATGAGCCACATGCCAACCCCAAAAAATCCAGACCGATAGGAGAAAAAATGACAGCAAACGACCACTCACCAGTAATTCCCGATGAGCTGAAAAGACTTATCATACAAGGCGAGTTTTGCCGGTCTTTCGTAAAGTTTGACGCCCAACAAGTAGCGCACAGGCATGAGGAAATGCGCCAACCAATGAAGGCAATCTACTGAAATTATGTCAATAAAAAAAAATGGCCGGATAAAATTTTCTCTTGACAAGCACCCAACGAACAACTCGCTTTTTCCTATGCAATTTCAATAAGTTGCACAAGAGAGCCATAAGTCGCACCAAAATCTATCACGTGGATAAAATACGCAGTCTCATCACCGGCTCATCACGCCATACCAGGCCGCACATCAGCCGAGAAACTTTCGTATGTGAGCGGCCTCAATGAGATCCCTCTGCAGGCTCGCATTATCTTTGTTCTTGATAGCCTTGATAATTCTTGAAGTGATCACCTGATGTCCCTCATTGACTTCATAGGTGCCCCAATCCATCCTGAGCGATTCTTTTACTTCATCAGGGAGGATGGTGAGGACCTCTTTGTTATAAAAAGACATAGCCGCCTGGATGTCAAAAAGAAAATTCACGTGCATGTCTTCCAGGCAGCGCAGGTCTTGGTTTGACAAGCATTTCAATCCCAGAATCTCTGGCGGCAGGCCAATGGAGTAGCAGGCAGCACAGAAGCTGATCACCCGTGGCAGAGAGGTCTTACCAATATTTCTGGCGTAGCCGAAGAGGCCTACATGGAGTTTACGCATCCTCCTCCTGGGAACAAAGGCAGCCACATGATTGATAAGGGGGGCAAGATGCTCTACGACCCTGCGGTATTCTGCAGAAACCTTGTCGACGATTTCCAGGCACCTTCTCTCATCGATCTCCACCCTGATCGACGTCTTTGAATCTTTAAGTTTGTTGATGGCAGCAACCACCGTTGATCCGGGATGGTCATACTTGAATGCGGACTGGACCGTAAATGTCTGGACGTCCGGGTATTCTCTCAGCACACTGTCGATAGTATCAGGGGCCAGGTGTCCCCTGAATGGAGCACTGCCAGCGCCGAGGATCGGATAGATCTTGACGCCGGTCTCTCGGGAGAGTCGCTGCAACCGCTGGAGGGCTATCTTGTTGCAGAGGATAGCGCTCACCATGCCATAGTTCATTGCCGGATCTGATCTGGCAATGAAAACACGCTGATGCTCGATATCCTTGTCCTGCAGATAGCTGCGCATGATGGTATGGGCCTCAAGCATGTGCTCCCGGTCTTCAAACAGGGGGATCACATTTATTTCTTTGGGTTTGAAATCGCCGATCCACTCGGCAATGGAGATATCTCCCTGATAGAACGGCTTTGTCTGCTTGCCGACAACGAAATCCTTGTAGTAATGATAGACGCGATTCAGGCTCTCGGCCGACATGGTCATGGGAAGGATCACCTCGTGGATTGGTGGGGCGTCACAGCCGTAAAAGAGGCTGGCGGCATCACACGAACGGGGGATGCTCTCCAGTGTTTCAAGGAGGACCTTGGCCTCGTTCTTTTCCACGTCCGGGTTCGGCACGCGCAGGGTCAAGCGTACATCTTCCCCCAGGCGGGCATGTTTAAAAAAATGTTCATATTTCGTGAGCAGTTTTCTGACCACAAAGGCATCCACCTCTTTGCCTTCGCAGTCCCACATCTGCTCATCACAGCCGATATGGGTAAAGGCATAGTAGGCCTCCTGGATCTCATCATCTCCTGACATGTCCTGGTTCTCCGCAAAAAAAGGGAGCTGTACATTGTCAGGGTGCTGGGTCGACATGATTCGAGGTATCTTCATGGTAGAATATCTCCTTCAGGGTTATGGTTCTTTTCTCTCCGGCCTTTGTGGTCAGAGGACTTCTTTCCGCAATCAAGAGTGGAGTTGCCGACAATGGGGACATGAACCGTCAGGGGGCAACTTCCGCATGGCTTTCCGGTTTTTCCTTCGTGGATCTGACCGATGATTTGATCCAGTGCTGCCTTTTCACTGCCGTAAATATTTTCAGCTCCTATTTCTTCCAACAACCCTGAACGCCTCATGACCGCCAGCACCTTGCCATTGACCTTGCACATGGAGAAGCCGACACCAGCCGCATGCAGCCTTTGTTTGAGCAGAGATACGGCCTCCATTCCCGAGACATCCATATCGTTTATGCCCTCTGCAACCAGCAGGATATGCCGCAGATCAGGAGTCGAGGATCTGATCAGAAAGATCTGTTCATCAAGGTAACTGGCGTTGGCAAAAAAGAGGCTGCCGTCAAAGCGAACCGCCGCAATATGGCGGCACAGCTGAAGACGATTGTCGGTGGCGCACTGCAGTATGCCGTTCTGATTCATCGAAAGAGCCGTCACCTTGGGCCGCATCCTGCCATGGAAAAAAAGCGATGCGGACAGGGCGACCCCGATCAGGATGCCTTTGTCCAGATGCGGGGCGAAGAGCAAGGTGGAGATAAAGGTGATAATGGAAATGACCCCTTCGTACCGCTGTGTCTTCCAGGTATGGATGAACCCCTTGATATTCACCAGGCCGATAACGGCCATCATGATCACAGAAGCAAGGACGGCCTGGGGCAGGTGGTAGAGCAGCGGCGTAAAAAACAACAGGGTTGCCATAACCACCAGCGAACTGAAGATATTGGAAAGTCCGGTGACCGCCCCGGACTGCAGATTAACAGCGGAGCGGGAAAATGAACCTGATACCGGATAGCTGCTGCTTACCGCGCCGATGATATTAGCCAACCCCTGCCCGATGAGCTCCTGATTCGGATCAAGTTTCTGGCCGGTTTTGGCAGCCATGGCCTTGGCGATTGAAATCGCCTCCATGAAGCCCAGCAGGGAGATGATCAAGGCGTAGGGAAGAAGTTGTATTGCTGTCTTTAGCTCCAGTTTCGGAAGTCCAAAGGCCGGGAGGCTTCGGGGGATATTGCCGATGACGGCGCCGCCACCAATCAGGGTCAGTTGGTCTTCCTTCAGGGGCGAGCCATCCACCTTGAGACGATAGGCCCGGGAGTCGGAGTGGATGCCATCAGGGAGCTGATCGCCTCTGAAGAATATGCGCCCTTCACCTTTGTTGTCAGTGACGACAAGATGAAAGGTGCGCAGCTGCGTTCTGAGCGCCCCGAGCTCCTGGGTTGCCTTGTCACCACGCAGATTCAAGAGTGCCAGTTCATGGCGCAGTTCCAGGCGGACTTGCTGCCCGGCCCCCCTGTCATCAGCATCGATCTCGCTGAGTCGTTTATTGATGTTGCCGCGCATTGTGCCCAGGGTTTGCATCTCCTTGATCCCGATGTTGAAATCGCGGATCAACGCCGGGACCTCCGGGACATGAATATCCGCGAGCCGGACCTGGACGTTATGTTCAAAACCGATTGCCCAGGAGATCACGGTGGTGACCACCACGGCCACGAGAAAACCTGAAATCTTGGAGTTCTTTCTTTTGAGCACCACCATGATGATAATGGCCAACGCAGCCATGCTGAAGGTCGGCCAGTGGGTGGCGCTCCAGGCAGACTGCAGTACCCGCAGCACCATTTCATAATGGTGCTCAGCCTTTTCCACCTCGACACCAAAGATCTTTGCCAGCTGGGATGTGGCGATAATAATGGCGGCGGCATTGGTAAATCCGTTGATCACCGGATGGGAGAGGAAATTGACCAGCAGGCCAAAGCGCAGGATGCCGAGGAGAAGCTGAAAGACTCCTACCACCAGTGCCAGCATAACAGCATAAGCGATAAAGGAGGCACTACCTGCAGTTGCCAGGGGCTCCAGGGCGGTGGCGGTCATCAGGGAGACCACCGCCACCGGACCGGTGGCCAGTTGACGGCTGGATCCGAACAGGGAGGCGATTATGGGCGGCAGAAAGGCGGCATACATTCCATAGTAGGCGGGCAGCCCAGCAAGCTGGGCATAGGCCATGGACTGGGGTATCAACACCAGTCCAACGGTGATGCCGGAGACAAAATCTGCCTGGAATGCCTTTCTGTCGTACCCACGAAACCAGAGCAAAAACGGAAAGATCCTGCTAATCAAAATAATCTCCTGACGTGAGGGTCTGGCACGACTATGCTCTCAGCTCTTTCTTCAGATCTTCTGATTTCTTCTGCAGAGACTTCCGGGTTTCCTCCCTGACCTCTTCCAGCTTGGTGGCAATCTCGGGATACTTAATGGAAAGAATCTCGCAGGCCAGATAGGCGGCGTTTTTGGAACCATCGATGGCCACGGTGGCAACCGGGATGCCGGGGGGCATCTGCACGGTTGAATGCAGGGCATCCACCCCGTTCATGGCCCCTGATGCCAGCGGTACCCCGATCACCGGCAAGGTGGTATAGGCGGCAAGCACCCCTGCCAGATGGGCCGCCATGCCGGCACCGGCAATGAGCACTTCAAGGCCCCGGTCCCTGGCTGTGCGTGCATAGGCGGCAGTCTTATCCGGCAGCCGATGGGCGGAGCTGATGTCCATTTCAAAAGGTACGCCCATTTCGCCAAGAACCGCCGCTGCTTTTCTCATCACCGGCAGATCGCTGTCGCTTCCCATTACAATTCCTACAAGTGGTTTTTGTGGCATTTTTTGCATCTCCTGCTTGTTTTGTTAGTTCTTTGTTGAATGTTTCAACAGTTGCTTGCCCACGAATACTTATTCTTCAGACTGAACCGCTCTTGGACCTCATGGATAAAAAGAGGGGAATCCAGTTGCAGGGGTCGATGGCAATTTCCTTTTCCTCATGATCGCTCTTTTTCTTGAAAAGACCAAAAAAAAAGGTCGAAGATCATTGGTATCACCACTGACCTTCGACCTTCTATTCCATCCGCGCCCATCTTCGAGCCCGACCGGACATGCTGCCGTTATGTGTATCGACCTAAAAGAGATCCTCGCCAACCTGTTGGTTGGTATGAGGTGATCTCATACTGACAAGCCCAGGAAAGGGCCCCTCAGATTTCTGCCTGATATTATTTACTAAATTAGTGTTGTTTTTCAGGATGTCAATTCGAAAAATGAGCGATCATGAGTTATTCAAATTCTGTCGGCCCTGACAAGGTGAAAAGGATTATTCTCTCTCCCGTTATCGTACTGATATCCGTGTGCAGGCTTTTCACCTTTTGCCCGGTAATAGACTCCACCACTGCCTCCAGCAGAGGTCTGCCTTTTTCCAGAAGGGCGATCCGGACTTGTTTGATCAGCTCGCGCCCATTGCTCATCTCACCTGGCCTGGAAAGCTGGTGCTCGGCTTGGGTGAGAACGCCCTTGAGTCGCACCAGCACCATATCGCCTATAATATGGGTTTTGGTTTCCAGGGGACCTCTGCCCATGAATTCCTTTTCAAACTTGATGATGGCCTCACTTATCTCAGACTCAACCTGGCCTTTTGTCTTATTCATTCTGTTTATCCTTATTTTAGAATCAGGGCTGCCGCCAAGCAGGAGTAGGATGGGGTCTTGAAAAATCACGGCCCCTAATTCTACCTTGTCACATTAGCCATCACTCTGCC
>DDWW01000066.1:15332-15587 GCA_002347085.1 Desulfobulbaceae bacterium UBA2276
GGACAACTGAGTAACGGGTGCGACTCCTTCTGTTCCATTCTGGTTTCCAGCAGAAAGAGCGCGGACATCATCACCATGGCCATATGATGATGCCAGGCCAGCCAGCCCCGAACCTGGTAATGATCCATGCCGGCTGTCTCCTTGGCATCCTGAAAGGAGCGTTCAACAAAAAAACGTTGCCCCTGCATATAGGCAAGCCGCTCAGGGAAAGTCTCGGCCGGTGCATTGGCAAGGCTGTATTTTATGGTCTTTTGC
>DDWW01000028.1:0-355 GCA_002347085.1 Desulfobulbaceae bacterium UBA2276
GGATATTGGGGTTTTTCCCGCGTGATACCCGCTTTGAGATCCCGGATCGTCATCTCGGCCTGCACATGGGTGAAGAATCGCCGCTGGACGATGAGCAACTGGCCGGGCTGATCCAGGCCGTGGAACAGCATATCGATATCGACGGCCTGTTAGCTTTAGGCAGTGTAAACAGCAGGCAGGTCAATAAGGAGATTGTCGCCCCTCGGATTTCGCAGCCCCAGGGACTCAAATTAGCCGTGGCCCGTGATCTGCCCTTCTGTTTTTATTATGAAGACAACCTGGACATTCTGGAGCAGGCGGGTTTTGAACTCCTCCCGTTCAGCCCTTTGCGGGATCACAAACTCCCGGAAGGCCT
>DDWW01000028.1:391-46698 GCA_002347085.1 Desulfobulbaceae bacterium UBA2276
GGGGAGATGCTTGCGGAGATTGCCTCTTGGGCCAAGAGCGGGGGCGTGATCTATAGTGAGTGCGGCGGGTTCATGTACCTGTGTGAGGAATTGATTGATCTGGCTGGTCAGTCGCATACCATGGCCGGGGTCTTTCCCGCGACGGTACGGATGCAGAGGAGTCTGGCCCGTCTTGGGTATCGCCAGCCCCGCTTGCTGTGCGATTGTTTGTGGGGCAGGGCGGGTGAGGTGCTGCACGGTCATGAGTTTCATTACTCAACCGTTGAGCGAATGAACCCGGACGTGGAGACCCTTTATCAATTGGCGGACGGGCGGACGGAAGGGTTTAAGGTCGGCAATGCGGTCGGTGGTTATATCCATCTCCATTTTGGCCGGAGCGGCGGGAATGTGGATGCTTTTTATAATTATGTCAAGCTGGTAAAAGAACAGCGAATGCGCGAGAGGAAGGAGTAAGCATGGTCACATTGCAGCAGATAAAGCCCCTGGAGATCGAGGCCGAGAGTTTTCGGATCATTGAACGCGAGTTTGCCGAGGCAACGGGTCGCGCCGTCAGCGATTTTTCCCCGGAAGAGTTTGCCGTTATCCGCCGGGTTATCCATGCCACTGGGGATTTTGGTTTTGCCGCTTCCTTACGTTTTCATGAGCAGGCCATCGCCGCCGGAATTGGCGCAATACGGGCGGGTAAAAGCGTGTTGACTGATGTCAATATGGCCGCCGCCGGGATCAGTCGATCTCTCTTAGGGGGATTTGGCGGCAAGGTCATCTGCCGGGTGGGAGAGCCGGAGGTGGCAGCCATGGCCAGTAGCCAGGGACTTACCCGTTCGGAGACGGCCTTGGCCCTGGCCGGAGGTGATAATGTGGGGATTGTTGCTATCGGTAATGCCCCCACCGCCTTGCTGGCGGTAATGGAGCTTATCCAGGCCGGCAGGATCAACCCCGATCTGATAGTGGGGGTGCCGGTGGGCTTTGTCAATGCCGCCGAATCCAAGGAGCTCCTGTTTCAGAAAGACTATCCCTTCATCACCGCCCTTGGTCGCAAGGGCGGCAGTCCGGTCGCGGTCGCTATTGTCAATGCCCTGTTGCGGTTGGCATAAAGGACTGATGCGCAGATATCTTCGGTTGCTGTTAATCGATCAAGGTTCTGATTATGTCTTTTTTACCGATAATCCCGACTAAGGTATCGCCGTTCATGACCGGCAGGGTGTGCACATTCTTTTCGGCCATGATGGTGGCGATTTCATCGAGTTGGGTTGTTTCGGTGACAGTGATCGGGGCGCTGGTCAGGATATCTTTGACCTTGATCCCGGCCATCTTCTTCATCTCGTCGCCCATTTTTTCCGGACTCTCAAGATAAAAGACCGAGTCGAGGATGGTGATGACGGTAGGGATGTGGACTTTTTTGGTCTGAAAAATCAGATCACTTTCGGTTACCACCCCAATCATCTTGCCGTTATTGTTGATTACCGGCACCCCGCTTATCTGGTGGAGAGACAGGATCTGGGCCAATTCTTTCACGGTTGATTCATCGGTTACAGTAATGACTTCACGGTTCATGATATCACGGGCGGTGAGCATGGGGTGTTTCTCCTTGTTGATTTGAAGGTAAGTGTTCAGGTGGATTGGTTGCAGGTAGAAGGTTTATATGAAAGTCGCAGTAACTTGCTGATATTTCAGACTGCTGACAAAGCAGGCGACTTGGTGACCCATGCCTTCCGCTCGCCGGCAGGGGCTGGCTCCTACCGGAAAATAATGAATATTGGTGATGTTGTAGGAGCCCGCCCCTGCTGGCGAGCCGGCGTAGCTTTCATGTTTCGTTGTTCCCGTTTAGGGGAATGGATATTAGAAGGTCAATATCGCAGGGTGCGCTATGCGCACTATTTCAGCCATCAGTCGTCTCCTTCATCCTCATAAAAGCAGGACAGATGCTTCATGGTCTGGGGCAAGATATCGGCCAGTTCGGTAGCACTGTAACCGATACCAATGGTGTTGAGCAAAGTATCTCCGGCCCGCCCATGCACAAACACCGCGGCGCAGGCGGCATCCAGCGGGTCAAGTCCCTGACAGATCAAGGCCCCGATGATCCCGCTGAGCACATCTCCCATCCCGCCGGTTGCCATGCCGGGGTTGCCACTGGTGTTGATCCAGACCTTGCCGCTCGCTGATGCGATAACAGTGCCTGCACCCTTGAGGATGACGGTGCAAAGTCCTGTTGATTGATCAAAGAGCCGGCAGGCAGCGCGAGCGGCCTCAATCCGGTCTTCCTGGATTGTGGTTGTGGGGAGCTCAAGGATAGAGGCCATCTCGCCGGGATGAGGGGTGAAGATCCGAGGGCCAGGCGGGGCCTGGAGCTGATTTTTATGGTGGGCCAGGATCGTGAGCGCATCGGCATCAATCACCATCGGCATGGTTGTTGTCCGGTAGAGGTGAAGAACAAGCTGGGCCGTTGCTTCCGCTGTTCCTATACCCGGTCCGATGACCAGGGCCCTTTTCCCTTGCAGGCGAGCTTCGATAATGGCGAGATCAGCCATATCGAGCACTGATTGTGAAGCGGGCAGCGGGATGGTCATGGCCTCCACCAGCTGGGTCTCAAAGATGGGGTTGAGATCGTGCGGGCAACACAAACTGACTAAACCGCAGCCACTGCGCAAGGCCCCTCTGGCACAGAGAATGGCCGCTCCGGTCTTGCCGAGGGAGCCGGCCAGAAGCAAGAGGTGTCCGTGACTGCCCTTGTGAGAGGTCGGTGTTCGTTTGATTTGCGAAAGCAGGCGCGCTCCCATCGGGCCGGTGAGGGCTTCCTGGGCAATGGCCAGGGTAGTCAAGGCCGCCTTGGGGATGCCGATATCAAGAGGATGTAGACGGCCGCAGAACTCCGGGCCCTGGTGGAGAAGGTGCCCCGGTTGGGGGCAGCCGTAGGTGGCGGTGTGATCGGCAGGGAGACAGATGCCGCAGACAGTGCCCGTATCCGCGTGCAGGCCGGAGGGGATATCAACTGCGATTCGGGGGATATCTCTACTCCAGGTCGCTTTCTTGAGGAGCTGGATCAACTCGAATATGTGGCCCGTGATCTCTCGGGTCAGTCCGGTGCCAAACAGGGCGTCGATGAGGGCGTAGCAGGGTTTTCCTGTCGCGATCATTTGTTGATACAGGCCGGGAAGGGTCTGGACAGCGGCTGTTGAGTCGAGCACATGCAGGGGCAGGCCCAGTTTTTGCACAATATGCAGATTCGTGGCCGCATCCCCTTGCAGTTTCTCCGGGGCCACCAGAAAGATAAAGACCGGCTCGCAGCCGCGCTGGTGGAGGTGCCGCCCAATGACCAGGCCGTCACCGCCATTATTGCCCGGACCAATCAGGATCAGGGCAAAACTGTTCTTTGCCTCCCCCAACTCCTTGTCCATCATCAAAACGGTGTTTACTCCCGCATTTTCCATGAGAACCAGACCGGAAACGCCATACTCTTCTATGGCGCAGCGGTCAAGCTCCCGCATTTCACTGGCGAAGGGAAGTTTCATCAGGAATTTTTAGAGGGAGGGGGTATCGAGAGATTGGAAACCTCTTTTCTCATGAGAGGTTTTTGAGAAAATAGATAATATTGTCGATAACTTCCTGGCGTTCGCTCTCGGCATGTTTGACGATGCCAAGATAAAGCCGTCCCAGAGAGAAGACCAGAAGGTCATTACCGGATTCTCGTTCGAGACAGAGATGAATATAGCGATTTCCTCCCATATCGGCGGCCAGGGTATCGCATTGAGATCCGCTGGTGGCGATAAGCTGGCCCAGGCTTGCGTCATTCTCCATGTTTTGGGCTATGATCCGGCCGTCACCTCGTACCAGGATATAGTCGGCAACCCCATTGATCTGTGCTAATCGGGCAAATTCTTGGGCAGAGGCCATGGTGTTACTCCTGGGGGATGAGGTCTTTGATAGCGTTAAGGAAGGTCTTTTTGTCCTCTGTGTCGTCTATTTCATTGGCGACAAGAGGAACCAGGTGCTTCAGGGTGTCCAGGGACGGGGTGTATTCTTGACCCCAGGTGGTCAGGACATCTTGAAAAACAGGCGTTGCGGCCGGGCCGATAAAATTGGCAAGTTCTTCCTGCAGCCCATTTAAGGGCTTGGCTAAAGGCGCACCAGGAGCCATCAGGGCCTGGGGGTCGACTGTTTTTTTTGCTTCTTCAACAAGCGTAACGATTGATGGTGCTTCGGCAGCCATGGCCTCCACCGGTGGTTCATCCTCAGTCTCAGGGGTGTCGCTCTCTTGCAGGCTGTTGTTTAAGGCCATCTGCAGGGCCATCTTGATCATGCCGCCGGAGAGTTCCGGGGCATGTATCAGAAAAAGCCAACCCTGTTCAGGCAGCAGACGGCCGGAGAGGATCATGGCGTCAAAAGTCACCTCGATCTTGGTGAGATCGCATGAATCAGAGGCTATTGCCGCAATACTCGTCAGTTTTTCCCCTATTGCCAAGGAATTGAAATGACTCGTCGAATCATCAAATTGTTTGGCAAGTATTCCTGTCTGCGGGGCAAAGAGAAACGCCCCTTTGACCTCGGGCAGGCTGGCGACAAGATCGGAAAGAAAGGTTTTATGATTCATGATGGGAGTGGTTTTGAGGGTGTCGAACTCGTGTATGGTGTTACCTGTCAGTGAACAGCTTCAGAACTGCAAATTTTTTATCAGCTTATATGGACTGAATCACGGTGTCAAGGCAGAACCTGAAAAACATATACCAGACGATTAAGGATGCTTCGTGTTCGATGCCGATACGACTTGTTTCTCCAGAATGGCCTTGCAGGCAGCGCAAGGGGTAAATCCGGCCTGTTGGGCTATCTCCATGTTCTTGAATTCGATGGTGCAATTGAGACAGGTGTAGGAATCGCAGCCTTGGACATGGCAGGCCATGGTTTTGGCGTTGCCATGCACAGTCCCGGCGCTCAGGTGGCCAGGGCCCAGAAGTTCTTCGGTCGTTTGCTCATAGAGTCGTTTGTCTGGTGCTGTTTTTTCAAGGATCTTTTTTACGGGCAGAGGAAGAAAGGTCCGTAATCTGGTCATGATTATGGGGAGCAGTCTCTCAATGAGAGCGGCACAACCATTTCTGAGCGTTTCAGGGACGAGTGGTCTTTCGTTGGCCGTCTGGCGCAAGAACAGCAAGGTGAAGACCAGGAAAATAAGATTAGGGGGCCACATCGCCATCCAAACGGGGATGGCACTCTCTGCCGCCATATTCTTGCCGACAGTGAACAGCACATAATAGAAGATAAAGCACCCCAGTCCCAGGGGGATGCCAATGGCGCTTCGACCTGTTCGGGCCTGGAGTCCAAGCGGGAGACCGAGGAGGGTGAGGATAAAACAGCCCACCGGCAGGACTAATCGTTTGTGATAGTGAATCAAAGCCTCGCGACCCTTCACGGAATCCCTGCCGAATTTGGTGGCGGCTCTTTGCAATTGGGCCATGGTCAAGTTGCTGACGGAACGCTGGGTGAGGTCCTCGCCGTCAATAACATTGGGAATGCGCAGGGGGATGTTGATCTGGTAACGGTCGAAGGTGACGGTCTGGGTATAGGTGCCATCCGGGCGGTTAAGGCTCCCATTTTCAAGAATGATCGTGACCTGCATTTTTTGGGTGTCACCCACCATGGATCCGGATTCTGCCATGGTAATCGAAGGGATCGACTGGCCGCGCATGTCGGAAACCCAGACATCCTGCCAGCCTCCGGTAGCCTTGTCAACAGACTGGACATACACCACCACGTCGCCTAAGGCCTCGGTGAAGGCATTCTCCTTGATCCCTTTGTCAATTTTTTCCTTGGCCAATTGAAACATGAGCTGCTTCATGGCGATCTCGCCTACAGGGATGAGCTTGATTGAAAAATAACCGGTGATAAGGGCGATTGCCAGGGAGACTAAGAGTACAGGGGGCAGGAGGGTATAAATACTGATGCCGTTGGCTTTGAAGGCAAGGATCTCGGTGTCGCTTGCGAGCCTGCTGAAGGCGATGATCATCCCCATCATGGCAGCCATGGGGATGGAGTAGAGAAACATATTGGGGAAGAGGTAGGAAAAAAGACGAATAAAATCTGCCAAGCCGATGTTAAGTTCAAGGACTATATTAAGAAATGGAATCAGTTTGACCAGAAAGAAAACTGAGTTCATTATCAGAAAACTTGCAAAAAATGGGGCCAGAATCTCGGCAGCTAAGTAGCTGTAAAGGAGCAAGGGTAAAGGATGAGGGCGGGGAAAACGGGTCATTGGTTGAGAAATAAAGGTTTAAGTTTTTAGATTATAAATTTAAGTTATTGGAAACCAAGTAACTGTCTGGCAGGTGATTCGTCTAAGTTGCTGAGAGGGCTAAGCTATTCTTAGGGACGCATCTTAACATGTAAAATTGAAAACTTGAAACTTAAAAGTATCGTCGGAAGGTGGATTGATTCTGGAATACCGCATTACGCTCGTTACCGATTTTCAGAGTTGCTTTTCATGTTTTTCTAAAAGCTTTAAAAGGTCTAAAAGTTGTCCAAACGAGAAAGAGGAGTGCTCCTGTGGATTTAATCATCAGCAATCTACGAATTCCCATCGAAAAAGACGGGATGGATGAATATGCAACTGTTGCTTCGCGGATTCTGCGGAGAGCTGTTGGGGATATTGCCATTGTGAAAATTCTGAGCAAATCCCTGGATGTGCGCAATCAAGAACAGATTCTTTATCATGTCTCCCTTGTCGTCCGTGTTGATGAACTCTATGAAAATAAACAAAAATTTCCCGTTTACACCGAGCCCGTCAAGACAGAGAGAAAGACAGCGAGGAGCAAGGAGCGGCCAATAATCGTGGGCTTCGGGCCAGCCGGCATGTTTGCAGCCCTTGAACTTCTTGAGCATGGGCTGAAACCTCTCATCTTTGAACGAGGGAAAAAGATAGAAGAACGTTCCCTGGATGTGCAGCGATTTATCAAGGAGCGGGAGCTCAGCCCGGAATCAAACATCCAGTTTGGTGAAGGTGGGGCTGGTTCCTACTCGGACGGCAAGCTCTTTTCCCGGCGGGATAATAATACGAGTTCTGTCAATCGGGTGTTGCAGACCTTTATTAAATTTGGCGCCCCTGAAGAAATAGGATACATCAGCAAGCCCCATTTAGGGACGGATGTGATTTGTGGTATTGTGCGAAATATGCGAAACTCTATTCTGGAAAGGGGTGGGGAGATATTTTACAGCGCAAAAATGACTGACATCCTGATCAAAGAGGGGAAGGCCTCAGGTATTATCATCAATGGTGAGGAGGAATATTTGTCTTCCCATATCTATATAGCCTTGGGACATTCTGCGCGCGATACCATGGCGATGATGTTTGAAAAGGGCATTGCCATGGAGCAGCGGCCGATTTCTGTGGGCGTGAGAATTGAGCATCCGGTCGAAACCATCAATTCGATGCGCTATGGTGATAAATATAAGGATTTTCCAGGGTTAGGCGCTGCTACCTATTCTTTGAATTATACCAATCGGACAATTCGGCGGGGAGTTTATACCTTCTGCATGTGTCCGGGAGGCGAGGTCGTCAACGCCTCGTCCGAGCCGGGCTTACTGGTTCTCAACGGGATGAGCTACTCCCGCCGCTCATCACCATTTTCAAATGGCGCTCTGGTGGTAAGCTGTCATGGGGAAGATTTTAAATCGACCAGTCCTCTGGCCGGTATTGAGTTTCAAAAGGATATTGAACGCAGGGCCTTTCACGCCGGCGGGGGCAGGTGGGAAGTCCCTGCCCAGAATCTGCTGCATTTTCTGGGCGAGAGCACCTTTACCGGCTTACCTGAAACCTCGTATAAGATGGGGGCCGTTGCTGCTGACATGCGGGAGGTCTTGCCGGAATTTGTGGTTTCGGAGCTCCTGACCGCCTTTCAGCGGTGGAAGGCCGAGGTGCCCTTATTTTTCTCCCCTCAGGCGATATTGTTAGCTGCGGAAACACGGACTTCAGCTCCAGTGCGGATTTTACGCAATGAAAGGTTTGAATCGGTAAATATTAAAAACTTGTATCCCCTCGGAGAAGGTTCAGGCTATACCGGCGGTATAACGAGTTCTGCCGCTGATGCGATCAAGGCAGTTGAAATGCATCTGTTACAAAGGTAGCCTGGACAGCATCGCCGGTTATCCTTGGATAGTTACTTGCTTGAGATAAAGTTTGAGCAAACGGGTGTTCATTTTTTACTGTTGACAGGCTACATAGCAACCTTCATTTTTGCCCTTCCGTTTCTGTCGATTCTGGTGGAAATAATTCTGAGAAGTCTAATTCCGGATAGAGTATTTTTACGCAGTCAGGGCAGATCCCATGACTAAATTCAGCCTCAGAGTGGTCTCTGATATACGATTCAATCTGATTCCAGTACCCCTTGTCGTCTCGTATTTTTTTGCAATTGGAGCAGATGGGAAGAAAACCATTTAATATTTTAATCTTTGATTGGGCCAGTTGCAGATCCTCTGTCCTCTTTTCGACAAGTTTTTCCAGATTTTGACGATATCGCTCCACCTCGGCCTCGGCACTCTGTCGTTGTCTGAGATTCTCGACCTGCTGATAAGTGATAAAAAATGATATGCAGGCAATAAACAGCAGAATTGCCAGGGAGATATACAACAATTTTTTAGATATTTTGGCAATTTCGGAATGGACATCATCCAGATAGATCCCGGTGCCGATGATCCAGCCCCACGGCTGAAAAAGCCTTACGTAGGAAAGCTTGGAATCAACATGCTGCGGGTCATCATGTAGTTGCCACATATAGGGGACAAATCCGGCGCCATCCTTTTGGACAACCTTAACAATCTCGGTAAAGAGATGCTTGCCGGACGCATCGGAAAATGTTGACAAATCCTGTTGTTCCAGATCCGGACGGTAGGGATGCATGATCATCCTGGGCTGCATATCATTGATCCAGTAATAGTCTTTGTGATCCGGCCCGTAATGCAGCTTTCTGATCTGTTCTTTTGCCAGATGCTGGGCCTCGGTAAGAGATATCTTTCCTTCCCTAACCTGGGCGTCATAATTCTCCAGAACACTGCATACGGTGTGTGTCAACTCGATGAGCATCAACTGCTTCTGGTGCATCAGATTCTTCTGGGAAGTTGGCAGGGCCACGCCAAATATGGCAAAGATAAAGAGCAGTATGGCCAGCAGCGACGGAATGACTATCTTGGAAATTTCTATTTTACTGAACGAATTTATCATGATGAATGGCTCATAGTGTTCAAGACAGGGAAGGCATTGACAGGCTGATTTGGTGATGAGCTCCGGTTTTTATATCCATTGTTTGGGAACCAGGAGTTGGTGCAGCATATAAAAAAAAAGCCCTGCCGGATATTTTCCGGTAGGGCTTGAGTATATACTGGAATTGATAAATTTAAAACGTCCGTATCATCCAGATCCCGCAGGGGCAAGTATCAGCGCAGAAGCCGCAGGCAATGCACTTCTTGTCGTCAGAGACGTACTCCCAACTGCCGTCAAGTCCTGATTCGTAGCCATTGGTGTGACCAAATTCCAGCTCGCGCCGGGTGATGGCCCCAGTGGGACAGATGGTCTCGCAGAGATGGCAATCGCGGCAAGAGGCGCAGGAAAGGCAACTTTCAGCCTGGGCCTGCTCGGTGTGGATGCGCCGGTGCTCATCAGGGACATAATGGGTAATGGTCAAGGCCTGCTGGGTGATCGGATGTTGGGTAAAGGGCTTCCATTGCACACCCTTGAAGTCGGCAAGAATGAATTCGGCGGCAGTCTTACCAGCTCCCAGGGCGTTGGTGGCAAGCCCAGGTTTTTCGACATCACCTACGGCCAGAACCTTGGCGTTGGTGGTCAAATGCGATCCCTGGGTCTTGATCCAGGCGGCCCCGCCAACGGTGACGGTCTCGACACTTTCCGGTAAGAATTTGAGCGAGGGGACATCACCGATGGAGATGATAACCGTCTGGGCTGGGATCAACTCGCCCGTATCCATGATCAGCCCCTGATCGGTCACTTCGCGGGTCATGACCGGCCAACGGAAGACTGCGCCGAGGGCCTCGGCTGCCTCTTTTTCCTTGCCAAAGGCCAGTGGCTTCTGGATATCAACGAGCGTCACCTTCTCAGCGCCAAGGCGGTAGGCCTCACAGGCAACATCGCAACCAACATTTCCAGCCCCGATGATAACCACTTCCTTGCCTACCTTGTCCGGCGTAGCGCTTTTGGCATTTTTCAGGAAGTGCAGGGCGGGTATTACTCGTTCATTGCCGGGGAAGGGGATGCGGCGCGGCTCATGCGTTCCCACGGCAATCACTACATAGTCAAAATTATTCTGTAATTCCTCAAACTTATTTTTGTTCATGTCCGTGTTCAGATGAACATGAATGTTAGGGGTCTCCAGGAAACGTTTGATTTCCTGATCCCATACGGCCTTGGAAAGACGTTCCCAGGGAATAACCTGGGCCAGCTTGCCGCCGATCTGCTTGTCCTGCTCAAAGATATGGGCCTCAACTCCGGCCAAGGCTAATTGCCAGGCACTGTTCATACCGGCGGGGCCACCACCGATGATGGCCACCTTTTTGCCGATAGGAGCCGCCATGGTTGGCGCTGGGACATTGGCCACGGCCCGTCCGAGTACTTGGACATCAATGGATTCGTCAACGCCGGAACGGGAACAGTTTTCCATACACAGATTCGGACACACCGCCCCGCAGACCGAAGCCGGCAAAGGGGTGTAGCGCAGGAGCATCTCATAGGCCTCATTGATCTTGCCTTCGCGGATGAGACGCAGGCGATCGACGGTGGGGATATGAACCGGGCAGTAATAGGTGCAGGGGGCTGCTGATTCACGGTTGGCCCAGAAGGGTTTTTTACGGCGCAGATCGCCGGTGGGCACCGCTTCAATAGGGCTGCGGTCAAGGCCGGGGGCTATGTCGCGCAAGGGGTCGCCGCCGCCGAAGGCCTTGCTCCAGTGCTTGTTGCGGAATTCGGCCATGGGCATGGGGCCGCTAAACATCAGGGCCCGCTCCTGGGGGGTGACGGTCAGGAGCATCTGCCATTCATCACGAACAGAGAGGGTCGGGAGCAGGTCGGTACGGCCGATTTTTTGCAGATATTTGTCCATTCCCTCCATGAGCCACTGCCATTGCTCATCTGTCGGACGGTCAAGACGGCCATTGCTCTTGGAGTAGGAGCCGTCAATTGGTCCGCGGAAATAGATGGTGCCGCCCACCATGCCGACGCAGGGGCGATAGCCCAGGACATTGGCTGGATTTTTGGCCTCAACGCCACAGACCACGGCGATACCGCCACAGTTGAATTCGGCAAAGGAGTCGCCGGTGGAGCCAAGCACCCACAGCTCCGGTCGTGCGTAGTCAGGGTTCCATTTGGTCATGGTCAAGCCCCGGGCCCCGATGGAACCACGGATATAGACCTTGCCGTTGGCCATGGCACTACACACCCCATTGGTGGCATCTCCCAGGACGGTGATTTCGGCCCCGATATTGAGATAGCCCACGTCGTCAGAGGTCGAGCCGTGGCAGATAATGGAGGTGCCGGGCATACCCATGCAACCCAGACGCTGACCGGCAGGGCCTTTGGTCTCGATGGTCAGGCCATCGGCACGGTGCAGCCTGATGCCGATATTGTGCTGGCCAAAGGTCTCCAGGCTCAGGTGGTTTGTCTTGTCTGCGGCATCTCTGACCAGGGCTTCAAAATCCATGGAGCTGATGCGGTGACCATTTTTATCAAGACCTGTTACAACAATCGTGCCCACTGAAAACTCCTTGAAATCAGATTTGAAATTAAGCCGTCGTAAATAAATAATTCATACTTTTTTAGCTTCGTGAACGGCATAAGGGGCCGTAAAGAAATGGATAAAAAGTACAAGTTATTTCTTAACGGCCCCTAAAATTGTTGGAGAGAAAAGCTGTCCTGTAAAATTGAACATCTCGAAATTTTCTTTCCTAACAGACGTACTTAATCCCTAGCCGATCGGCAGCATCCTTGTCGCTGATACCCAAGGCATCCGACATGCCCACGGGCAGACTCTGGGACCTGCCTAATGGCGCCATGATCTTCTTCATCTCGGCACTGATCGACATGAAGACCTCGCTCACCCGCTCGGCAACGAGATCAGGATCGAGACGGCGATACAGTTTGGGGTTCTGGCTGGTGATACCCTTGGGGCAGATGCCGACGTTGCAGACGTTGCAACGGCTCTTCTCGTTACCCAGACAACCGGTCGCCGCCTGCATGATATATTTACCGATATGAACCCCGGAGGCCCCGAGCATGATCAGGGCCATGCCGTTCTGGGTCACATTGCCGTTTTTGCCGATACCACCGGCGGCAAAGATCGGGATCTCGTTCTGTTTGCCCTGGGCTACCAGATCGAGGTAGCACTCACGGACATTGGAGGCTATTGGGTGCCCTGTGGCGTCCATGGAGATGTTGTAAGCCGCACCGGTGCCGCCATCAATGCCGTCAATGAGCAGACCGCCGGCATAGGGATTACGCACCAGGTTGTTGAGCACCGACTTGGCCGAGGTCGAGGCCGAGATCTTGGGATAGACCGGGACCTTGTGGCCAAAGGCGGTGGACATGGTCTGGATCATCTTCATGACGCTCTCCTCGATGGAGTAGAGGGTCTGATGCACAGGTGGGGAGGGCAGATCAACGCCCTCCGGCACCCCGCGCAGACGGGCGATCAACTTGGAGACCTTGAACCACATGAGCAGGCCGCCGTCCCCTGGTTTTGCGCCCTGACCATATTTGATCTCGATGGCCGCCGGGTTGCACTGCATCTCGGGAATGGCGCGGATGATCTCGTCCCAGCCAAAATAGCCGGATGCGATCTGCAGGACAATGTATTTGAGATAAGGGCTTCTCAGCACCCACGGTGGACAGCCGCCTTCGCCGGTACACATGACCACCGGAATTCCCAAGACCTCGTTGCAGTAGGCCACGCCTTGAAGCAGGCCCAGCCAGGCATTGGGAGAGAGGGCGCCAAAGGACATGGAGCCGATGACAAAGGGGAAGATCTCACGGGTTGGTGGAATCCAGCCGCCTTCTCTCTGGCGTTTGAGAAATTCTTCCGGGGCCAGGGTTCGACCAAGGGTGGTGGTGAGGGTGAACTCATGACGTCCGGCGTCAAGGGCCGGATCGGTGAGCATGGAGATGCGGTCAAACATGATCCGGTCAAGCAGGTTCGGACCACTGACGTTTCTCCGCCCGCCACGGGTCTGCGGCTGTCCCTTCTGATTATGGAAGAAAAGGGTGCGGTGCTCATTGGTGTTGGGAACCGCCATGATCGCCTCATTAGGGCAGACCATGGTGCACATGGAACAGCCGATACAGGCGTTGGCCATGGTGGTCTTCTGGCGGATACCGACAAAGGTGCGATACTCATTGCCGCGCGCCTTCTTGAGGACATCGAGCTTGGGCATCCTCTGTCGTCGGTAGGCCAGGTACAGGGCCTCTTTAGGACAGACTGAAGTACAGCGTCCACACAAGGTGCACCGATCTTCGCGGTGCTGGATTATCCAGGGGAGGTCCGTGTAGCTTAAGCTACTTGGGCCAACGGATACGGATCGAGCTGAGACCATATTGTCAGTTCCTTTCTATCTGGTGGGACGATAATTGTATGTTCACGCATGGGTTGAAAATCAAGGCGTGGGTCACGGTCGGGAACCATGGCCGCAACGCCGCACATCTCGGAGGCAATGGCCCAGGCCCCGTCTCGGCCGCCAACAGTTGCCGGACGCATCTTCTTGTGATCCATGACCAGCAGGCAGGTCTCATCGGGCAGGGTGCCGATCACGGCATTGGGGCCATCAATGATCAAACGGCGGCAGGCATCACGTAAGCCTTTGAGGAAATCGCCCTGCGGGTGTTGGGCCAGTTCGCTGTTCTTGAGCGGGGTGATGATATGTTTATAGGCCTGCAATGGCAGTTTGAGCTGTTTCAGGGTGTAGTGGAGGATATGGGCAAAGACCTCGGAATCGCTCTGGTAGCCGGTGTATCCGGGAAAATGCTTGCCCAGCAGCCAGTCGCGGATGGGCACAAAGGCGGTATTCTCGCCGTTGGTCATGGTGGCAATTCCCTGAATAAAGAAGGGGTGACAGGCGTAGAGGTTGATGCCGTAGTTGGTGTTCTGCCGGCCCTGGGCCATGCAGACCCGGGCGGTGATCCGGTTGTCATGCAGGGTCAGGGCGTTGCCGATCTCAAGCGGCCAGCCGATCTCCTTGATCATGGCCACATCCGGCCAGAAGGAAAAGGAGGTGAGGTCGTTGCCATTGGCTTCGCCATTGGCCCGAAGGAACAGGCGGGTGAGCATCAGCTCGTTTTCGACCTCTTCACTGCTTTTTCCAGCAAAGGCCGCGGGGGTTTTGTAGACCCGCAAGAAATAGCGATAGCGATCCTTGGCCTCGACCATTGCGGGGTGGGTCTCAAATTCGTGGTCATATTGCAGTTCATACCCACGCTGATCCATAATGGAGTTCAGGCGCTGCAATGCCGCTTCGCTGTGGGCAATCCCGGACAGGATCGGGTGCTTCGAGTCGTACTTGTAATCCTCAAAATGCAGACCGCGCAACAACAGGCCAAGCCCGGAGCCATCATAGCCTTCCTGCATGGCTTCCATGGCCGTGAGAACCTCATAGGGTGAAAAAGGTTCAATGGCGGTCTTCAGGGCTAAACGACACATGCATTGTTCTCCTGATGAATAAATTAAGATGAAATAAAAACTGAACCGCAACTGTCACCAGACAGTCACGGATATTTTTGTTTACTCTTGCATATTTTTGTTCAGTTTTGATAAGGACAAAATTTTTACAACGAAAAAAGACCGCTGTCAAGATCAAACAAGATGAAACCTGAACTGGAGGGGTAGAGATGTTTATTAACACCGCTCATGTAGGGATGTAGCCTTGGATTTATCTGGCCCGCATACGTCGCAAAGAAACCAGATAAATCCAAAAGTAATTCTCGCAATCTCCTCGCGACTCCCCGATGGGTAAATTAGCTAAATAATTCCATCGCTAATATAAATTTCTTCTTCCCCTTGAAACAAGCCATTCTGAGTGTTACACTCTTTATGTTAAGCGTAACTGTTCAGGTTGTTTAGGACTATTCGTCTGTAGCCGGTCAGGTAAAATACGATCTGAAACAAGGTGTCAATTGTGTCTTATCTTATCTGATATTTTTTAGCTGCTTAGAGACGCAATATCTACAGACTATCCACTCAAACCGTTACTGTTAACCCCCGGGAATTTGCATTGTTTATAAGGGAATACAGAACAATTCCTTCAATGAAGGTATGCGTGTAAAGGAAAGCTGGATGCAGTTTCGAAAGATTTTAGTGATTGATGACGAGGTGATGGTGGCGGATGTATGCCGGAGGAGTCTGACTCTTTCCGGGCATGAGGTTAATTGCGCCTATAGCGGTGAGCATGCCGTGGAACTGGCCATGGAGACGCGCTTTGATCTCGCTGTGATTGACGGCATGTTGCCGGGCATGAATGGTATTGAGACCTTTGAGGCCATTCGGCAGATTTGCCCGCATCTGAAAGGTATCTTGGTGAGTGGCGACTTGACGGTGGACATGGCGCTTGAGGCGGTGAAAAAAGGTTTTAGTCGAGTGCTTTCCAAGCCGGTAGAGGCGGAAGAGTTGATAAAGGTTGTTCAAAGGGCCTTGGTGGAGGCCGATCTGCGAGAAGAAAATATATGCTTGAAAAATCAGGTTTTGAAGATGCAGAACCTGTTTGAGCATTATATGGCCCCGGAAGTGGCGGAGATCCTGATGAATGGGCCGGAATCAATGCTTGAAGTCACAAGCGAGGTGCGGAAAATCACGGTGCTGTTTGCTGATATTCGTAATTTTACCTTTCTCGTGCAGCATCTGCACCTGCAGGATTCACAGAAATTTTTGACCGAGTTTTTTGATCTTGTGGCCGACGTTATCTCGTCAAAACAGGGCACCCTGGATAAGTTTATCGGTGATGCCGCCTTGGCACTCTTTGGCGCGCCGGTGTTGCAGGATGCACCTAGCCAGGCGGCGGTTGCCGCCGCCATGGAGATCCAGAAGAGATTTGAGAAGTTACGTGCCCGGTGGGCCGAAAAGTCAGAACTCTTTGTGCAGATAGGTCTGGGAATTGGGATCAGTTGTGGCGATATGTATCTGGGGAATGTGGGTTCCGGGCGTCGTCTTGACTATACGGTGGTGGGTGCCGATGTGAATATCGCCCAACGTCTGGCCTCGGGGACAATGTCTGGGCAGATTCTTTTGACCGAGTCAGTGTATGGCGAGGTAGCGGACATGGTCAAGGTTCAGGAACAAAAGAATGAACTGCTCCGTGGTCTGGAAAAAACGACTCGGATTTATTCCATTCTTCCCTTGGCGGATTGAGGGCAGGGCCTTTTCCTGGAGATCTTTTTCATAGGTCATAGTGATCCGTTTTATCCCTTTTTATTGTGCTGAACCAGGCACCGCGCGCCTCCCATCATGACCTGATCCCCACCAATCAACTTCCTGCCCCGCCTGGTCTCGACGACACCATTAACCAGAACTTCACCATTCTGTATCTGGATCTTTGCCTCAAACCCATCTTGCACCAGATTGGCTAATTTCAGGAATTGTCCAAGACGAATCGGCTCTTCGGTAATAGTGACGATGGTTGCTGTTGATGGCATGATATGATAGTGAAAGGATGAGTAGAGTTTGTGTAAAAATAAAATCAGTAGGAGTAGATTTTAGGAGCCGTAACGAAATAATTTGTACATGCACTCTCTTTCGTTACGGTTCCTTATGCCATTTTTGATGATAATATGCCTATGTTATTTTGCTCAATGGTTTAAGGGCCTGTCAAGTAATAAATGTTACCAGCAGATGCCCGGATTGAGAGAGCAGGTGAAAATTTGCTGAGGTTTCAGCTTGAGGTGAGAATAATGGAATTGAAAGACCCTGCCCTGTTGAGGCAGGAATGTTATCTTGATGGGGCCTGGGTCACGGCGTGTGACCTCTTTGAGGTTATTGATCCCGCCGATGGTCGGGTGGTCGGAAGGGTGCCGTCTCTTGGTCAGGAGGCGACCAGGCAGACCATTGTGGCTGCCCATGCGGCCTGGTCTGGCTGGAAGGGGATGACCGCCAAAGAGCGTTCGGTGATCATGAAACGCTGGTACGCCCTTATCGTTGAGCATCAGGATGATCTGGCCATGATCATGACCCGTGAACAGGGCAAGCCGCTGGCTGAGGCCACAGGCGAGGTGCTATATGGCGCATCGTATATCGAATGGTTTGCCGAAGAGGCCAAGCGGGTGTATGGCGATATGATTCCCACGACCCAAAAAGGCAAGCGGATGCTGGTTCTCAAGGAATCGGTGGGTGTCTGCGCCGCTATCACCCCCTGGAATTTTCCCTCGGCTATGATCTGCCGTAAGGCAGCACCTGCTCTTGCTGCCGGTTGTCCGGTGATTGTCAAACCCGCGGCCCAGACGCCTTTGTCGGCTTTGGCCTTGGCCGAACTTGCGGATCGGGCCGGTTTTCCTCCCGGCGTTTTTAATGTGATTACCGGCCCGGCTCAAGAAATTGGCGGGGAGTTGACCAGCAATCCCTTAGTGCGCAAACTCAGTTTTACTGGTTCTACGCCGGTGGGCAAGCAGCTCATGGCCGCCTGTGCCACCACCGTGAAGAAGATCTCCTTGGAGCTTGGCGGGCATGCCCCTTTTATCGTCTTTGATGATGCCGATATTGATCAGGCGGTGGCTGGGGCCTTGGCATCCAAGTATCGGAACTCAGGGCAGACCTGTGTCTGCGCCAATCGGTTTCTGGTGCAGGAGGGAGTCTATGAGGTCTTTGCCGCAAAGTTTGCCGCTGCGGTTCGTTCCGAGTTTCGGGTGGGGCCGGGAGTAGAAAAGGGGAATAATCAGGGGCCGCTCATTGATCTCAACGCCGTGATCAAGGTGGAGGCGCAGATTGAGGACGCCTTGCAGAAAGGGGCACGGTTGGCAGTTGGTGGCAAGCGGCTGGGGCAAAAAGGTTTTTTCTTTGAACCTACGGTGCTCCTTGATGTGACGCATGAGATGCGAATCGCTCGGGAAGAGACCTTTGGGCCGGTAGCCCCGCTCTTTATTTTCAAGGATGAGGCCGATGCTGTGAGAATGGCCAATGATTCTGAATACGGCCTGGCCTCATATTTTTACAGCCGTGATATTGGTCGGGCCTGGCGTGTGACCGAAGCCCTGGAATATGGCATGGTGGGGGTTAATACGGGAATTCTTTCTTCCGAGGCTGCGCCCTTTGGCGGGATGAAGGAGTCGGGTATTGGCCGTGAGGGGTCAAAATATGGTATTGAGGAGTACCTGGAGATCAAGTATATGTGTATTGGTGGGATTGATGCGTAGAGGGTAGGGCGCAAGAGTGCATAAAAAAGAGTTTGCTTGCTGTTAACAGAAGTCAAAAATCTTCTCGACAAATCAAGAGCTTTAAGCTATTTCTACAGGTGAATTTTGGCGTTTTCGGATCAACAAACAAAGAATTTTATTCTTGAAGAAGGGAGATTGAAGTATGCGATACATGAAATCACAAAAGAGGGTCAGTCTTTTTCTGCTTGGTCTTTCTCTGTTGTTGAGTAGTTGCGCTCCCATGGGGAGCAGTAGCGATAATCCTCCGCCGATGGATAATCTTCCCGCATTGTCGAATTTTGTGGGAGAATATCGCGATATTGAGCTTCCCACGGATATGAAATATAATCATAAGAAAAGTATGGTTGTTCGCACGGACTCCTTTACCGGCGGGGTGTTTTATTTCAGTGGCAAGGTGCAACGTGATTCCTTGAAAAGTTTTATTGTTTCCTCTATGCAGAAGAATAAATGGAAGCTGGCGGGTGAGGTTTCATCTGAAGATTCCTTGCTGGCCTTTACCAAACCCAATAAATCCTGCACTGTTATCATTGAAGAGGGTTTCGGTGGTTCTCTTGGTTCGACCTATGCGGCTGTTTATGTGGCTGAAAATCCTGCCGCCGGTTTCAGTGGGAATTGATGCAATACAAGGTGTCCTGAGAGATTATAAAGGTGTGAACAAATGGCCGGGTTCTTTATATATCACGGCTTAGTTGTTTAGTTCCTTTTGTCGGGGGTTGGGTTTTGTGGTGTTTTAAACTGCCGTCATGCCGTTTCTGGTGTGACGGCAGTTTTGTTTTTTAAGGATCTTGGGTGGATACTGGTGAATTATATGGGGCGATGCTTGTGGCTGCTGATACTGGTTTTATTCATCTGCACCAATACTTGCCGAGCTGACGATGAGGGCTATGTCCGACAGATTCAGGAGCTTGCCGGTGACGGTGACAGCGAATCGCAGTTTGCCCTGGCCCTGCTTTATGAGTATGGTGAACAGGGAGTTCCCCGTGATCCTGAAAAGGCCTTGTCCTGGTTTTTGCAGGCAGGCAAGTATGGGGTTCCGGCCGCCTGTCTTTATCTGGGGATCAAGTACGAAAATGGCAGTGGGGTTGAGAGGAATCTGGTTGCTGCTGGGCGTTGGTACTGTTGCGCCGCGACGCAAGGATGGGCTATGGCTCAGTTCTTTCTGGCCGAGTTGTATAAAAAAGGCCGAGGGGTAAGGCAGGATAATTCCTCAGCCTTTGCCTGGTATGGTCTGGCGGCGGAACAGGACTATCCTGGGGCCAAAGAGGCGATAGCTCAGTTGACGCCAACGATGAGCGAGGCTGACCTTAACAAGGGGATTTCCCTTCGTTCCGGGCTGCTGGATACCAAGGGAGATTGTTCCGGGTTATGATGTCATGCCGTCGCCGGAGGAAACACCCCCTGGAATCGGTTCTTCCATTTTAGCGCAAATGATTGACTTTAAGTGGTACGTTGACTATATTATTCCGGTTGTTCCTTGGTGAAATGATGGTTCGAGCTGGAGTTTGTGCTTGAGCGTCATCTATGTATAACACTATTTATAGCACTCTCAATCAGGGTGGCGAATAAATTTGTCGAGTTCCAAAGGAGAAAAATATGGCCAGTGTGGTAGTGGTGGGAACCCAGTGGGGAGATGAGGGAAAAGGGAAGATCGTTGATATCCTCACTCGTTATGCCGACTATATCGTCCGGTTTCAGGGAGGGAATAACGCCGGACATACTCTGGTTGTTGAGGGCAAGAAGTTTGTCTTTCATATCATCCCTTCCGGTATTCTGTATGCGGACAAGGTCTGCATGATCGGCAATGGTGTCATTATAGACCCCGCTGTTCTGTTGACTGAGATGGACGAGCTTCATGCCCAGGGGTTAGCAGTCACCCCCAAGCGCTTGATGATCAGCGAAAATGCCCATCTGATCATGCCGTATCATCAGAGTCTGGATCAGGCCAAAGAAGCGGCCCTGGCTGCCGGAAAAAAAATAGGCACCACTGGCCGCGGTATAGGCCCCTGTTATATGGATAAGGTGGGCCGGGTGGGGATCAAGGCCGGGGATCTCTTCGATGATGGTCTGTTTCGAGAGCGCTTGCAGGAAAATATCGAAGAAAAAAATTTCCTGCTGACCAAAAAATATAACAGTGCCCCCGTCTCTTTTGAGACGATTTACGCCGCCTTTCAAGGATTTGCCGAAAAGCTGACCCCCTTTATCGGTAACGTTTCGGTAGAGCTTGACAGGGCCCGCAAGAGTGGCCAGAATATTCTTTTTGAAGGGGCGCAAGGAACTCAGCTCGATATCGATCATGGCACCTATCCCTTTGTTACGTCGTCAAATACCATCGCGGGGAATGCCTGTAATGGCTCCGGGTTTGGCCCGGCCCATATTGATTCGGTGATCGGAATCCTCAAGGCCTATACCACTCGGGTGGGTGAAGGTCCGTTTCCCACCGAACTCTTTGATCCGGTCGGTGAAGAGTTGCAGAAAAAAGGCGGGGAATTTGGCGCTACCACCGGCCGGAAACGTCGTTGTGGCTGGTTGGATGGGGTGGTAGCAGCCGATGCGACCCGTCTCAATGGTTTGACTGGTATGGCCCTGACCAAATTGGATGTTTTGAGCGGCCAGCCTGTATTGAAGATGGCCACCGAATATGAGCTGGCCGGCAAGCGTTTGTTGTCCATGCCCTCCAACATCAAGCAGGCGGCGGCAGTTAAACCGGTGTATGAAGAGCTGGCCGGCTGGCAGGAGGATATCACCGGTGTGCGTGATTTTGATGACCTCCCGGTCAAGGCCAAAGAGTATATCAAGCGTATTGAAGAGTACACGGGAGTAGAGACGGTCATCGTCTCAGTGGGGCCGGATCGTGACGAGACGATGCTCCTGAAGAATCCTTTTGAAAAATAAGCCGCCGTTTAAGAATAATTACATGATGCAACGTTGCTAACGGCAGAAGGTACTTACAGAAATAGATGAAAATGTAGTGGTTATTTCTTAACAGTAGCTAAAAGGCTATCCGAGTAGAGAGGCTGGACAGAGACAAGGAAGCGTGCCCCGTCAAGGGTACTTACGAAAGAGTAAAAAACGAGGTAACTATATGGCAAGAATTACCGTGGAAGATTGTCTGGAGCAGATTGGTGATGACAATCGGTTTAATCTGATTCATCTTACTGTTGAACGCATTAAACAGCACCGACATGGTGAGCCTTTTCTGGTGGCGGGCGATAATAAAGAGATTGTTATGACCCTGCGGGAGATCTCGGCGGCCAAGGTTAGCTTTAATAATATCAAGGAGCTGGCAGATCATTCTCGTAAGAATGCCCCTAAAAACAGCGACATTGAACAGGAAGTTGTGGTCTGATTTTGAGATTTAAGAGTTAGAAAGATGCCCAGAGATTATTACGATATATTAGCGGTAGGCCGGAACGCCAGTAGCGCTGAGATAAAGAAGGCCTATCGGACACTTGCTATGAAGCATCATCCTGACCGAAACCCGGATGATAAAGAGGCCGAGGCCCAGTTTAAAGAATGTGCCGAGGCCTACGAAGTACTCAGTGATGTCCAGAAACGGAAGATCTACGATACCTATGGCCATGAAGGTCTGAAGAGCAGCGGCTATCAGGGGCCGGGCAACTTCGAGGATGCCTTTTCCGGTTTTGGCGACCTGTTTGGGGACCTCTTCGGAAGACGAGGGGCGGCGCAACCCAGACGCGGTGGCCCGATCCCTGGGAATGATCTGCGTTATGATGCCACCATCTCCTTCATGGAGGCCGTGCATGGCGTAGCCAAAGAGGTGGAGCTGACCAGGCGCGATACCTGCTGGAACTGTGAAGGTTCTGGGTGTCGTCCCGGCCATAAGAGAGAGACCTGCCCCAGTTGCCATGGGCGGGGTCAGGTGATCCGCTCCCAGGGATTTTTCCAGGTCAGTTCCCCTTGTCAGCAATGTCAAGGCGAGGGTGAGATTGTCACCGATCCATGCACGGACTGCAACGGTTCGGGGCTGGTGAGCAAGAGCAAGAAGGTCTCCATTAAAATTCCAGCCGGTGTTGATCATGGCGCCCGGATGCGTCTGCGTGGCGAGGGCGAGGGCGGGCGTCGGGGTGGTGCGGCCGGTGATCTCTATGTGGTTATCCATGTGGTGGAGCATGAATTTTTCAAACGGGAAGGGGATACCATTTACTGTCGATTCCCGGTCTCCATGGCGCAGGCAGCCCTTGGCTGCAAGGTCGAGGTGCCGACGATCAATGGCAAGAAGAGCTTGAAGATCCCGGCCGGTAGTCAATCGGGGGCCATGTTCACCTTGCGTCATGAAGGGGTTCCCAGCCTGCGGGGCAGCAGCAAAGGGGACATGGTGGTTGAGCTTCAGGTGCAGACGCCGATCAATCTCTGTGATGAGCAGAAAGAACTCCTGCAAAAATTTGATGATTTGTGCCGTGAACATGGGCATCATAAAGAGCAGGAAGGCTTTTTTAGTCGACTTTTCAGTGAAGTACGTGGGAAGAAGACGAACAAAGAGGATGATTAACGATGAGCCAGGCGAATCAAGACCCAGGCTTTACCCATTTTGACGAAGAAGGCCAGGCCCGGATGGTGGATGTCAGCAACAAGGCAGAGTCCACCCGTGAGGCTTTGGCTGCCGGCAGCATAAGCATGTCGGCAGCGGCCTATGCCTTGGTGAAGAGTGGTTCCATGGCTAAAGGCGATGTCCTTGGGGTCGCGCGATTAGCTGGGATTATGGCCGCCAAGAAAGTCGATGAACTTATTCCGCTTACCCATCCCTTGATGATTACCAAGGTGAATGTGGAATTCATCTTTCATGATGAGGATTGTGCCATCGAAATCCAGGCAACAGTTGGCATTTGCGGTAAGACCGGTGTGGAGATGGAGGCCTTGACAGCGGTTTCCATATCGGCCTTGACTATTTATGATATGTGCAAGGCAGTTGATAAGGCCATGGTGATTTCTGATATCCGTCTGTTGAAAAAAACGGGCGGAAAAAGCGGGAACTTTGTTCGTCAAGAATAAGGAATTTGTTAGGGAACGTGTTATTTTTCTGGAGTTTATGGACCCTGATCGGGTTGCTTGATATTGAGGGGGATGATTGAATGGAACAGAACGAGATGGACAGATTCAAAAAGCTGCTTGAAGATAAACGGGAAGAGATCCTGGATGAAGCCGAACGGACACTGACCGAAATGACCGATCAGAGTGGCAATATCCCCGACCCGAATGATCGGGCAAGCGCCGAGGCCGACCGCAGCTTTGAATTGCGGATCCGTGATCGTGAACGCAAGTTGCTGCCCAAGATTGAGGCGGCGCTTGAGCGGATCAAGGACGGCACCTTTGGCGAATGTGAGGGCTGCGGGGAAGAGATTGGCCTGAAACGTCTTGAGGCCAGGCCGGTAACTTCTCTCTGTATTGATTGCAAGACCCTTCAGGAAAAAAAAGAAAAGGGCCATGGAGCCCAAGGTGTCAATGCCGTCCATGACACAGAATAATCATGCCTGAGTTACGAAAAGACCCTGTTCTGGGACGCTGGATTATTATCGCCCAGGAACGTGCAAAACGGCCCACAGATTTTGTGGTTGCCGAGGCGCCAACGTCGGGCGGTTTTTGCCCCTTGTGTCCGGGCAATGAGAATACCACGCCTCCGGAAGTGCTCGCTAATGGCCGTCAGCATGGGGCTCCTGCTAATAGCCCTGGTTGGCAGGTGCGGGTCGTGCCCAATAAATATCCCGCCTTGGTTATTGAAGGTGAGATTGACCGGCAGGGTGAAGGCTTATATGATAAGATGAACGGGATTGGCGCCCATGAGGTAATCATCGAAAGTCCACGTCATGAGGATGTTTTTGCCAAGCTGCCTCTTGCCCATATGACCATGGTCTTCCAGGCCTTCCGGGCTCGGATTCAGGATCTGGAGCGTGATCCGCGTTTTCGGTATGTCTTGGTCTTCAAGAATTATGGCCGTGCAGCCGGTGCCTCTCTTGAACACTCGCATTCTCAGCTTATCGCCCTGCCGATCCTTCCCCGGATGCTTGTTGCAGAGTTGCAGGGAACAGAAGAGTATTATAAGTACAAGGAGCGTTGTCTTTATTGTGATATTATCCGCCAGGAGCTCCAGCAGAAGGTGCGGGTGGTGTGCCAGAATGAATTTTTTATCACCATAACTCCTTTTGCGCCGCGTACTCCCTTTGAGATGTGGATTCTTCCCAAGCACCATGATTCAGGGTATCATAATCAGAACGATCAGCAACTTACAGCCTTGTCCGAAATTTTTTCTGAGACCTTGCAGCGTCTTGATGCATGCATCCCAGGGGTGCCCTATAATTTTGTGCTTCACACCCAGCCCTTGCGTTCTGAAAGTATGAAGCATTTTCACTGGCATTTTGAGATCGTTCCCAAACTGACATCCATTGCCGGATTTGAATGGGGCTCCGGGTTTTACATCAATCCCATGCCCCCTGAAGAGGCTGCTCTGTATCTGCGTGAATCGCTTAAAAAAGGAACACAGGAGGCAAGGCCATGAAGAAAATTTTGTTGGTTGATGACGAAGAGGGGATTCAACTCCTGTATCAGGAAGAATTTCAGGATGAAGGCTACGAGGTGATTTCAGCCTTTACTGGCGAAGAGGCCCTGGAAAAGTTCAGCTCTGAGGTCCCTGATCTGGTTATCCTTGATATTCAGATGCCAGGGATGAATGGGATTGAGGTCTTGAGACAGATGAAGATGATAGCCCCTAAGCTCCCGATTATTCTCAGTACCGCTTATCATGAATATAAGCAGGATCTCAGCGCCTGGGCCTCGGATGAGTATATTGTTAAATCACCAGACCTGCAGAAGTTGAAAGAGGCGGTTCACAAACATCTGGGATAAGCCGTCGTTTAAAAATAAATCATACAATTCAATGTCATTTACGGCATAAAGGGCCGTAAAGAAATGGATGAAATGCATGGGTTATTGCTTAACGGCCCTTAAAATGACTGACGGCTGATAGTCGTATTGGTTTCCTGATTATGAAAGATATCCAGAGCGAACTCGATCACCGGCGTATCAATATCAAAAAGGTCGGGGTCAAGACCATCTCCTACCCTATAACCGTTCTGGACAAGGCCAGGAAGCGTCAGCATACCGTGGCCACGGTCAACATGTATGTGAATCTGCCCCATCGGTTCAAGGGCACGCATATGAGTCGCTTTGTTGAGATCCTGAATCGTTTTCATGGCCAGATTGATTTGGGTGGTTTCCATCATATTCTGGAAGAGATGAAAGAGCGGCTGGAGGCCGAGGCTGCCCATGTGGAGATGGCGTTTGCCTATTTTCTGCCCAAGAAGCAGAATCCAGAGGGCTTGAATACCTGTCGTTATGAGTGCCGGATGCATGGTTCTCTTGACCAGAGTGACGATCTTGAATTCCAGTTTACCGTTCCGGTGTCATTACCTTTGAAAGAAAAATCGGGGGCGGGTCTGCCACGTTCGCTTGGACATTGGGGACATGCGGTGGTAGCTGTCAGGTTTCGTCGTTTTATCTGGATCGAAGATATTATCACCTTGGTTGAGCTGGCTATCGCCCAGGTTATTGGTCAGGGGCAGGGCAGCCAGGAGCAGCAGGGTTCGTTGTCGGTAGAATCACTGACCAGGCAGGTTGGGTTGTCTCTTGCCGGGTTATCTGCCCTGAAATGGTTTTCGGTAACGGTAGAGAACCTTTTTGAAGGGTATTCGACCTTTGCCACGACCTCTTATTCTTCCTCTTAACGTAACTGCTCTGCTGGAGGGTCTGTCAGGCAATAATCGCCCTTGCGGGCGAGCAGGCTTTCGTGCGCAAATCAACAGGGATATAAAATAAATTGTAGCTCAAAAATAACAACTTTATCAAAGCCTTAACGGCTCTTTTTATGGTATCTGTCAGATCCCACTCAAAGAAACAGCTGAAGAAAATTGGCGGTTTCTTGGAAGCGGCCTAAGGCGCCTTGATAAAACAAGCGAACAGCACTGCTGATTTGATAACGGTACTTGAACAATCTGAGCTGTTTTTAACTTTTTATACTTTCCTCTTTCTACTTTCCTCTCCTTTTATCCTGAACATATCATTATGGCCGATCTCCTTTTTGAAATAGGTACCGAAGAACTTCCTGCCGGCTTTCTCTTGCCTGCCCTTGAACAATTTCAGCAGAATTTCATCCGGAAGGCCACGGAGTTGCAACTTAGTTTCGGGCCGGTAAAGGTGGTTGGGACTCCGAGGCGGCTGGCCTTGATGGTGGAGAATCTTGGGCCCCGGCAGCCAGATCGTCGGGAAGAGCTTCTGGGGCCATCTGCCAAGGCTGGTCTTGATGCAGACGGCGGGTTCAGCAAGGCGGCCCAGGGTTTTGCCCGCTCCAAAGGCGCGCAGGTCGCAGAACTACAGGTGGTGGATACGGCCAAGGGGCAATATCTGATGTTGATTCGTGAGGTGGCAGGCGTTGCGACCACGGAGCTCCTTCCTGAACTGCTGCGGGGGCTTCTTGCAGAATTTTCTTTCGCCAAATCAATGAAATGGGGTGCCAACAACAACTCCTTTGCCCGTCCGGTGCAATGGTTACTGGCCCTCTATGGTCAGGATATGGTGAGCCTTTCTCTTGATGGAATCGTCTCGTCCAAGAGCAGTCGAGGGCATCGATTCATGGCCCCTGGGGCCATTGAGATTGAGGGAGCTGCCAGTTATGAACAACAACTTTTAGCAGCTCATGTCATAGTCGATCCTGCCGGTCGCAGGCAGGCGGTGTTGGCCGAGATTGAGCGGGCAGTAGCAGATAATTCGAGTCTGGCTGGTGCCCATTTAGCTGTTGATGAGGCTTTGGTTGATACAGTTACTAACCTGGTGGAATGTCCTTTTGGGGTTTGTGGCTCTTTTGATGGTCGTTTCCTGGAATTACCGTCGGAGGTGCTCATCACCTCCATGCGTGAACATCAGAAATACTTTCCGGTGCTCGATGCCCAAGGGGCCCTGCTTCCTTTTTTTGTGGCGGTCAATAATACCAGGGTTGCCGATATCTCTCTGACCAGAAAGGGGCATGAACGGGTGTTGCGGGCCCGGTTGGAAGATGCCTTGTTTTTCTTTAGTGGTGACAAAAAGAGGCGCCTTGAAGATCGTTTTGGAGATCTCACCGGAATTATTTTTCAGGCCCGCTTAGGAACTATGCTGGCCAAGAGTGAACGGTTGATTAAGCTTGCTGCTATGCTCTCAGAGAAGCTAGCCCCGGAATATCTTGAGGCGGCGCAACGGGCAGCAAGGCTGTGTAAAATTGACCTGCTGACGAATATGGTCGGTGAATTTCCCTCCTTGCAGGGCGATATGGGGGCGGCTTATGCCGTCAACGATGGCGAGCAGTCCGAGGTGGCCCTGGCTATTCGTGAACACTACCTGCCTAAACGGGCTGGTTCCTCATTGCCTGCTTCTGCTCCTGGCGCCCTTGTTGGCCTGGCGGACCGGCTTGATACCCTGGTCGGATGTTTTGGTATCGGTCAGCAACCCACCGGTACCACCGATCCTTTTGGCCTGCGCCGCCTGGCCCTGGCCCTGTTGCATATTATTGGTGATAGGGGATACAGTTTGTCGATACGGGAAATGGTGTATAAGGCCTTGGCCTTGTACGGTGATAAGGTTGATGGCAGCGCTGAGACCGTTGACGCGGTTGTGGCCTTTATCAAGGGGCGTTTTGTCAATGATATGGTGGCCCGGGGATTTGATCAGGGGGCGGTGGAGGCAGTGACCTCCCTTGGTTTTGATGACGTCAATGATTGCAAAAAGAAGATCGAGGCCCTGGCCGCTCTTCGCAATGAAGAACCCTTTGCAGTGCTTGCGGCCGCCTTCAAGCGGATTCGCAATATCATCAAAGAGCATCAAGGGGGTGAGATTGCCCCTGCGCTGCTGGTGGAAGAAGCTGAACGAGATCTGGCCGAGGTGTATGGTCGAGTCGCAACAGCTGTGCAACCATTATTGGCCCAGAAAGAGTATGGTCAAGCCTTGGCTGTGATGCTGGCCTTGAAAACACCGGTAGATCTTTTTTTCGATACGGTTATGGTTATGGCTGATGATGAGCAGGTCCGCGGCAACCGTCTCAATCTCTTGACGGCCATTGCCCACCTTTTCCTGGAGATCGGGGATATTTCCAAGATGACAGTCTCGTAGTACGTTTGATCAATAGGAAATCCATAAAAAAAAGGCCGTCTTTAAAAAGACGGCCTTTTTTTTATGCTTGCAACAGAAAAGCTAATAAGAAAAATTTCTATTTATTTGTGACAAAGTTTACAGAGTTGTTTTTTTGTATCAACATTCTTCTCGGTATGGCAGCCTTTGCAGTTTACATGGGCGGCATCCTTGAAGGTTGTAACTTTAGCGTTGGCCATGCCTGCAGCCTTATTGTGACAAGTCTCACATTTCTCGATCTTCTGGCCTTCTACAAAAGCAACTTGCTTGCCGGCGGCATCTTTGGAGTGATGGCACTCACCACAGGCAAGTTTTTCCTGATGCTTGGCGTGTGGAAAGGTGGCTGGTTTTGGCTTGGCATCGGCATCTTTGGTGGCCTGCAGGGTAATATCTGCGGGTCCCTTGTCAGCAGCCATGGCGTTTGCGCTGAATCCCAAGCCCAGTGCTAAGGCAAAGGCGACAGAGTACACAACAGTTTTTTTCATCATTTTTTTTCCCTTTTTTAAGAATTGAACAGCGTAGATGAATGATTATTCACTCACGTATCTTATCATAATTTTTATTATATACCCGCTTCCCAATTCTTTGTCAAGGGATCACCACTTTGATTTTGTAGCCATAAATGTTAAATTTTTATTGTTGCTGATCAGTTTGATAACTCATCGTTTTTGTAAGTCATATTTGTTAGTTTGCGCCGTAACTGTGCAGGCCTGAAAGTAGAAAATTAACGCCATAATAGGTGAAGATAACCGAGACAAAACCAAAGATGGCCAGCCAGGCAATTCTGGTGCCTCCCCAGCCTCGGGTGTAACGGGCGTGGAGGGTGATGGCATAGAGAAACCAGGTGATGAGTGACCAGGTTTCCTTGGGATCCCAGCTCCAGTAAGTACCCCAGGCAGAGTTGGCCCAGATGGCGCCGGTGATGATTCCGATAGATAACCAGAGGAAGCCGAAGACCATGGTCTTGTGGGTGATGTCATCAAGAACATGCAAGGGCGGCAAAGAGCCGAGTAGCGTCGTGTCGTTGGTGGATTGGCGAGTTTCACTGGTATTTTTAATCAGGTACATGACCCCTAAGCCGGCAGCCACCGCAAAGGCGGCATAGCCGATAAAACAGGTGACAACGTGGGCGATCAGCCAGTTAGATTGCAAGGCGGGAATCAAGGGGGTGATTTCTTTGGAAATATTAGTGGCGAAAGAGGCATAGGCCATGGCCAGGAAGGCAAAGGGAACGGCGAAGGCTCCAATAATTTTGGTCTTGAATTTCCATTCGATGATCAGGTAGATCAAGATAATAGTCCAGGCAAAAAAGACCACGGATTCATACATATTGGTTAAGGGCGCGCGCCCCATTCCCATCTGGTAGGATTCTATCCACCTCAGCCCTATGCCAGCCGTTTGAATCAGGAAGGCAACGATAGTAAAGATGGTGGCCACGTTCCCCAGTCGCTTTGTCTTGAAGATGAAGATAGCGGCATAAAGAATGGTGGAAAAAAGGTACGTAAAAGTAGTGATACCGATGAGTTGTGAACTGGTCATGGAGTTAACCCCGTTGGGTGCGGTTTCAGGTATGTAGGTGAATTCTGCGAAAATTATCTGTCGGGCAACCTATAAGGTCTTGACAACCGTGGTCAGATTCTCAAATGTTTTCGCGAAGCCAGCCTTGTTTTTATTGGCATTTCCGGACATCAAAATACTACTTTTCCCGTCATTTTCCTCTCTAACAAAAAGCCAGATGCGTTGGTGGGACATGAAAAAGGCAACCACCAGACCAAGGATCATCAAGGCGCAACCGGTGTACACCGTCCATACCCCTGGGTCTTTCGCGACTTGCAGCCCTGTGGCGTACATCTGTTTGGCGGATATGGTGTAGCTGTTTTTTGATCGCTCTACTGTGGCTTGTTCACCATCATCCAGCCAGAAGAGTGAAGGCTCGCCCTGGTCATCAGTCAGCCAGATCTTCATTCGGCTGACTGACTGCCCTCGTGTCTCCGCATTGATGATGCCAAGGCGAAGGCCACTTTCTTGCATGGATTGTTGTTGTTGATAGGGGATGATTGCGGTCTCTTTCAGGCCTGTTTTTTTGTTGGTGAGAGTGACCACGAATTCCTGATAGGGTTCATAGCTTGATTGATAAAAAGTAATCCCTTTGTAATTGAGTGGGTCATTGACCACAATCGCCTTTTCTATGACTACTTTTCCGTTTTCAAGGATGGTGAGCTCCGAACGATAGCTTTTAGGCATTCCATTGTCGTAGAACTCAATATCGAAACGGTCGCAGCGGATTTCAAAGCCAAGATCAATAGCGGCGCGCGTGTCAGAGGTATAAACTTTATCCGTGGTTTTGGTCTCAGGGAGCATGATACTGGCCTTGAATCCCAGAATGGAGCCAATGATTGCCCCGGCAAAGATCACCAGGATAGAGGCGTGAACAATATAGACGCCGGTGCGGGTGAAGGCCCCCTTCTGGGCAAAGAGCAAGGAACCATTACCGGTTTTACGTTCCTGGGCCTTCCAGCCGTGGGCGTTGAGGGTGATTTTCAAGGTGCTGATAGCGGCCTCTGGAGGCTTCTCAGATTGCCACTGGAGTTGCTGGGTCATCTTTTCTAGGCGAGCCTGAGGGATATCAAGGTTATCGGCCCTGATCTGACGCCAGACCCCAGGAAACCTGTCGAAACTGCAGATGATGAGATTGAGGCAGAGCAGGCCAAGAAAAGATAAAAACCAGCCCGAAGTGTACATGTCGGGGGTGATGGCAAGGATTTGGAACAGGTTGGCGGTACTCTCCCCATATCTGTCAATATACCATTGGGAGCTCTCTTTCTGGGGAATGATTGTCCCGATAATTGAGGTCGTAGAGAGGAAGAAGAGGGTGAACAGGGCGAGCTTGACTGAGGCGAAAAAGTCCCAGATGGGATTACTATTTTTCATAGGAGTCTATTTGTTTATTTTTGAGAATTATTCTTAATGATAAGTAAAGTAGCATTTATGATAAACGATGGCAAGCTGAAAAGAAAATTTGAAAGTACAATAACAAGATGTAATCTACACGAATCTTCTCAAATAGGACATACAGAATCGTAGTTTTTTCAAATTTAAGGCTTCCTTTTAGAGGCGGTTACGAAATAACCCTTATATCTCTGACCATTTCGTTACGGCTCCCTGTGCCGTTTACGATATTACAACATTATTTATTTACAACAGCTCAGCATATATTTTTCTTTCTCTTGTTGTTCTTGCCAAGAAAATAACTTGCTATTTGCCGAAACAGAAGGTATAAAAATAGTTTTTTTAAATCGTAAATCTTCGTTGGTTACGTAAAAATATTCAATATGCCTGGTTGTTTGCTTGCTGGCAAACTCATAATAGGCTGGGAAGCAAGGGAAGGAGAGAGTGATGGCTAAAGTATGTCAAATTTGTGGAAAAGGGCCGGTTACCGGGAATAATGTTTCCCATGCCAATAATAAAACTCGTCGTCGTTGGCTGCCAAACTTGAAAAAAGTTCATATGGTTGCCGCCAGTGGCAGTGCTGTACGGGCTAGGGTGTGCACACGATGTATTCGTTCCGGGGCTGTTGTTAAACCTGCCGTGTGAGATCTTGAATTATGGTTTAGAAGGCGAGTGGAGCAGTCCATCTCGCCTTTTTCTGTTTTGAGGTACAGGGAATGACTGAAGTTGAAGTGAAATTTCTTTCTTTTCAGGAGGCGTCCAAGCTGGTAGCCGCCATTCAAGAGGAAGAAAATATCCATGACCAGGATCGGCGAATTCTGACGGTCTATAATCATGACGATCGTGAACTTTGCTGGTTTGATTTTGAAGACGTCATAAAGGAAATTGGTCCTGGTGACAAAGAACAGCAGCAGGCAGCAGTGCAGAATTATATTCTTCACCATATCCCAGAGTGGGTTCTGGATATTTAGAGGCTGTTGCTGACAAGAGAAAGGCCCTTTTTACTCTTGTCAACTTACGGCCTCTTATGCAACATCCAGAAAACAGCAATTTGTTCCGCTGTTTTCTGGCGTGGCGTCTGACAGTCTACACCTGCCGACGATCATACAAGAAGCCGTTATGAAATGATTTGACCTTTTATAACCATTTCGTTACGGTTCTTTATGCCGTGTGAGAGGTATGTCTGGCCATGTTATTTATTTGCAAGGGCTTAACAGTAAGGAATAAATTTTTTCAGGAGGGTGCCATGGTTTCCGTGAAAGATCGTTGGTGTACATTGTTGTTGTTGGCCTTTATTCCTTTGTTTCTTCTGATATCTGGCTGTACTGAGAACCAGACAACAGGGGCGGGGAAAATTTCAAATAATACCCTTACCGTAAAAGGGAAGGTGCAGAAGATTTCCCTGGAAGAGGGAATCATGGTTGTCGCCCCCCCTAAGGGTGAGCGTGTCACCTTGAAATTTACCCCGCAAATAGCAGTTAAGGGTGGGACGCTCAAGGATATTACCAGGTTTCAACCGGTACAAGCCGTTTATACTGCTAATAAAAATGAAAACAGTGCGGTTTCTCTGGAGATCCTGCCCCAAGGGTCATGTGGTGGCAGTTGATTTTTAGACCTTGCTCAGTCGAGGCAGTGGTGTCGTTTCAATGATAAAAAAGGTCTGCCGTGTAAACGAGCAGGCCTTTTTTTTTTTATTATGGGTACCGTTAAGAAATAACCTTTATACCTTTGTCAGTTTCTTTACCGTCCCCCTTATGCCGTTACCGTACGGCAATGTTATAATCATTTTTTGACAACGGGGCCCTCTTTTGCGGCGGTTAATATCCCTTCCGGCATTATAGGTACCTGTTCCCCGCCTATACAAAAACCTCCGTCCATGCGCAGGACACTGCCGGTCATAAAGCCGGCGTCACGTACCAGGAAAAGGATGGCGGTGGCTACTTCTTCGGCAAGTCCGGTGCGTTGCAACAGGGTGTGGGCCACTACTCTCTGTTTTTCGTCATCCTGCATTGCTGACCATCCTCTGGTCTCTTCCCCATGACGGTGCTGGATCAGCCCCAGCATCAGCTCATTCACCCGTATCGTGGGCGCACCTTCTCGGGCCCAGGTTTCAGTAAAAGATGAAACGGCCCGGTTGGCAGCACTGTAGGCATCATTAAAAAAGAGTGCGGCGGGTCCGCTTCTTCCGGTCAGGGCGGCAATAGATGAGATGTTGACGATGGTCCCGCTGCCGGATTGTTTCATCAGGCCCAGGCAATGATGAACTAACAACCATTTGGCCTTGAGGGTGGTGTTGATCTCCAGATCCCATTGGTCATGGTTGTGGGCATGGTCGTACGAGCCATGGACTATGGGCATTCCGCCTCGTTCTATATTGTTGATCAGGATGTGGAGTCCACCAAAACGCTGTTGTATCGTGGCCGCCATATTCTGGACCTGTTGCTGCTCTCGCAGATCAACCGGCAGGATCAAGACCTCAACCTTTAATCCCTTGAATTCCTGTTCCATTTCCTGGATGGACTCAGGCCAGTCAAAGGTCGGGAGAATCAGGTTCACCCCTTCCGCGGCCAGTTTTCGGGCAATGGCCCGGCCGATTGCCCGCGATGCCCCCGGAATCAGGGCTGTCTTACCTTGTAGCTGCATGGCGTGATCTCCGATTGTGACTTTCTTCGAGGCAAGGAAGGATGATACTGATTTCCGGTAACGATTTCTTTTCTTGTAATTCAGGGCACAGGATATAAAGTTAAAGCTCCTTTTTTAGCTCTCGATACTATCTAACTTCCATCAATCTGTTCCGCAAGGTGTAATAATGAAAGGGATGAAGACACTGATTTTTTTATGTCTGCTCATGAACTTCCTGGCCTCTTTTGTTGAGGCGGTTGAACTTGGCGCTTCGGTTGCATCGTCAAAAAACAGTGACCCGCAGGCGTGGTGTCTGACCACGACCTGGCCTCATGAACAGAGCGATCTGGCCCCTGATCCGGCCTTGATCTTTGGCCGGCTGGATAATGGGTTTCGCTACATTCTGCTCAAGAATCAGGAGCCTAAAGGACGGGTAGGGATCTATCTGGATGTCCAGGCCGGATCACTTTATGAGACGGAAGAGCAGCGGGGAATTGCCCATTTCCTGGAACATATGGTCTTTAATGGATCGACAAATTTCCCGCCGGGGGCCCTGGTTGATTATTTTCAGTCCATTGGCATGAGCTTTGGTGGAGATACCAACGCCCATACTGGTTTTGATGAGACGGTGTACCATATCCTGTTGCCTGGCGCCAGTCGCGAGGAACTGGACAAGGGTCTCATGGTTATGGCCGATTACGGACGTGGAGCCTTGTTGTCAGCGCAAGAGATTGAGCGGGAGCGGGGGGTGATCCTCTCGGAAAAACGGGCCCGAGATTCGGTGGAGTATCGAAGCCATGAGGCCGGTCTGGCCTTTGAGATGCGCGGGAGTTTGATCCCTGAACGGATGCCCATTGGCATTCTTACCACCCTGCAAAAGGCCGATCATGGCATCATGAAGTCCTATTATGATGCCTGGTATCGGCCGGAAAAGATGATCCTGGTTATGGTCGGTGATTTTGATCCGGCAAGTGTAGAACCGCTGGTACGGTCGCGTTTCCAGTCACTTCCGGCTGGCGGGCCCATGCCTTCTTGCCCGGAGTGGGGCCAGGTGGCCCATACGGGCACGGAGTTTTTCTATCATCATGAACCTGAGATGGGGTTTACCGACATTACTCTTGAAACGGTGTGGAATGAGCGGGATGGAAATGATTCACTGGCCCGGCAAGGCCGTGATATTCGTGAGATGGCGGCAGCTCAGATCGTCCAGCATCGGCTGGAGCAGCTTGTGGAAAAAAAAGAGAGCCCCTTGACCAAAGGGGGGTCGCATTCAGGCATATTTCTGGGGCGCATCGGTTATGGGGTGATCAGCGCCAAGAGTGATCCAGGCAAGTGGCAATCGGCCTTAGGCGCGATTGAACAGGTGTTGCGTCAGGCCCTGGAATATGGTTTTACCGCCCAGGAGCTTGAGCGGGTGCAAAAGGAGATGCTCTCCGAACTTGATTCGGCCGCATTGACCGTCGCCACCCGCGACAGTCAGGAAGTAGCTATGCAAATCATTCGGAACATCAATAATAACAAGGTGGTCATGTCGCCGCAGCAGGAAAAGGATGTGCTCACTCCCTTGATCAAAGATATGACGGTACAGGATGTTCATGCCGGATTCCAACAGATCTGGAAGCACCCGGCGCGTCTGGTGATGGTCACCGGCAACGCCACGATCGCTGGTAATGATGCTGAGGCCGAGATCAAAAAGGCGTATGAATTGGCCGCCGCTCAAAAAGTGACCCCGCCGCTTGCTGGAACCGCACTGGTCTTTCCTTACCTGCATCTTGCCGGTGACAAGGATAGGGAGTCTGCCCAGGAGCTGCCCCTGCCCGAAGTTCAGGGCGAACGGCTGGTTTTTGGGCATGGGCTGGTTGTCAATTTGAAGCCCACAACATTTCAAAAAAATGAGGTGCAGATTGCCGCCCATTTCGGCTTGGGCAAACAGTCAGAGCCGTTTGCGGGGCTGGCCTTGCTGACCGAGCAGGTGGTCAATGATTCCGGCACTGGGCAACTCACCAAGTCAGAACGTGATCAGGTGTTGGCGGGGAGTACGGTCAGACTGGGATTCAAGGTTGGCGAGGCCAGTTTTTCCTGGATGGGGGAGGCGGTGACGCAAGACCTTGAACTCCTGTTTCAGATGTTGCAGGCCCAGCTTGGAGATCCGGCGGTGCGTGATGACGCGTACAAAAAGGCCATGCAGAGTTTTGAACAGATGTATGGCCAGATGGCAAGTGATGTGAGCGGGGCCATGCAACTCTCAGGGGAGTCATTTCTGGCCGGCGGTAATACGACCTTTGGTCTACCCCCCTGGTCGGAATTTGCGGCCTTGACTCCCGAGCAGATTCGGGCCTGGGTGGTGCCGGCCATCGTCTCCGGCAGCCTGGAGGTCTCGGTGGTTGGGGACTTTGATCTCAAACAGGCGCGCGAGTTGGCCCGGAAGTATCTGGCACCGCTTCCCCCGCGAGAGCAGGACAAGATACCACCCACAAAACTTCATTTTCCGGCGGGGAAAACGAAGCGGCTGACTGCCCCCACATCCATTGATAAGGCCATGCTGGTTGTGGCCTGGCCAACCGCTGATTTCTGGGATATAGAGCGAACCCGACGTTTGTATCTGCTGACCGAGGTTTTTTCCGACCGCTTACGCAAGGTCATTCGTGAGAAGCTGGGGGCGACCTATTCACCGCAGGTCATGAACCAGCCCAGCCGAGTCTATCCGGGGTACGGGGTCTTGCGCGCTCAGTTGATTGTGGCCCCGGATCAGGTTGAGGCGGTGAGTCGGGAGGTTTTACAGGTTGCCGGCGACTTGTGGAAATCGGGAGTGACCGCCGAAGAGCTGGCACGTGCTAAACCACCCATGCTTACCTCGTTGAAGGATATGGTGCGAACGAATGGCTACTGGTTGCATTCGGTGCTGGCTCTGTCATCACGCCATCCGCAACAACTCCAGTGGCCGGCGACGATTTTATCAGGGTTTGAGTCGGTGACGCGGGAGCAACTGACGGCCCTGGCTCAGAAATATCTTGATCCGGCCAAGGCTGCCCAGGTTATGGTGGTGCCGGTGAAAGAGTAGTTGTTCAGGTGGATAGGCTGACGATTGAAGGCTGAAGGGAGTAATAATCGGTACCCTGCAGCCAGAAGAAAAGTGATATGAAGAAAGACAGGCAAACAAGACAGGGGCGACAACCCTTCTACCTTCAGCCTATCTTCTCTCTCTGTGTTTCAAGATTATCCAACCACCCAGAGAGCGATGTCCTGGGCGTGTTTCAAGGTGCGATCAGAGACACCGCCCAGGATGCCCTTGGTTGTCTCGTCGCCCCGGCGGCCAATAACAATGGTGCCGCACTGGTGTTTATGGGCCTGACGGATGATGCCGTGGGCGGCCTCCAGGTCGGACACTTCGGGCAGGGTGATGATATTGTCTCTGGGGATGCCGGCCTCGATCAGAAGCTGGGTTGGGCCATGGAAGAGGTGATCGTCGCCAGTCAAATGGGTGTCGCACCACTCTTGTCCCCAGATATGATAACAGGATTCCGGGCAGGGTTCGTTCTTTTTTCCCAGAAAGCGCAGGCAGTGGAAGAGGAAAATGGTGGCATCCTGGCATCCTTCCATGATATGGGCCAGGTGATCCATGGCCAGCAGGGAGGGAAGGGTGCCATCTACCGGGGCCAGGATATTTTTGTTGGCCACCTCCCCGTCGATAATCCAGAGCGGGATCTCATGACTCTTTTTGAGCAGGGTAGCCGAGACCGATCCCAAGAGCATCTCGCTGATGGTATTTAATCCCCGACGCCCAACGAGGAGGCCATCCACCTGGAGATGCTCGGCCTGAAACTGGATGGTGGCGGCTATATCCTGTCCTGAGATTTCCACCGATGAATGGATGCGTTCGGGGGCAACTCCCAAGCGGATCAGTTTGTCGGTGGCCTCATGGAGATAACGCTGGGCGGTTTGTTTTTTTCTCCCCGTTCCAGGGGCGTCCGGGATCAGGGAATTACGACTGTCAGTTGCAGCCGGCATAATGTTTTCGCTTCCACTGATACAGGTCAGAAGATGCAGATGAATCTCGGGCCGATCAGCAAAAAGCAGGGCGACATATTCCAGCGACTGGCTGGAGTAGATGGAGCCATCAACGGCAATAAGTATTTTCTTTTCCATGGCGGCAGGTAGTGGTGGGATTTTCTGTGTATATGTCTTGTATATTTATAGGTATATTTTATGTCTATGGCTAAAGTCAATATAAAAGAGGATTGACAAGAGGAATGAGAATAATGCTATAGTGTGGCAGATACTATACGAGGCGCTACAGCCTGAACAACCTGAGTAATGACGGCAGTTATAACTGTATTTTAACCTTAAGCCGCTGTAAAAAATTAACATGGCCAATTGATTGACCGTTACGGCATAAGGAGCCGTAACGCAATGAGCATAACATGGCCACGATATTTCGTAACGGCTCCTGAATAAAAAAAGATGAGGAATGAGAAAATGGGGGAGATGGAGGAAAAAAACGAGAAAAGGGCATGCACCCGCATCCCTTTTCTTACCGATGTTGTTTTGAAAACAAGCCTTGCCTATACCGATATAGCGGCGGAGCTTCTGAATATCAGTATCAGCGGGATGCTGGTGAAAATTGATCACGACCTGCCGGTAGGGACATCCTGCGCTTTAGAGATACGAGTGGCCGGCAATCATAGTCGTCTGGTACTTGAAGACATCAGTGGGGAAGTGGTCAGGCAGGATCAGAATGGTCTGGCCATTCATTTTACCTCTCGAATGGAATGGTTTGTCCTCTTTACAGTCTATACCCATTATTGCCGTCAGGAAACGAATGGAGTGAGTTGAAACCGAAATAAAAAGGCCAAAAATGATCAATGAAATCTCATCCGAGACCGGCTTGCAAGAACTCTGTCGGGTTGGAGTAGCCCTGTCTGTTGAAAAGGATATCAACAAGTTGCTGGAGATGATTGCAACTGTGGCCCGGCAATTTACCAATGCCGAGGGCTGCACCTTGTATCTCTGCAATGAGGAAAAGGGTTGCCTTGATTTTTCCGTGGTCCAGAATGAGAAACTGAATATCTATCATACCGGCCCTGGGCGGGAGACCGATTGGGCCAATGTGCAGCTCTATTTAGCCGACGGCTCCGAGAACCATTTTAACGTCTCTGCCCACTGCGCCCTCACTGGTGAAATAGTCAGTATCCATGATGTTTACCATGAATCAAACTTTGATTTCAAAAGTAGCCGTGATTTTGATCAGGCGTCCGGGTATCGCTCTCGCTCCATGCTGCTGGTGCCGATGCAGGACAAGCAAGGAGAGGTGATCGGGGTTCTGCAGCTTCTCAATGCCCGTTCCCGTGTGGATGGAGAGATTATCGATTTTCCGGCGCAGGCGGTGGCCATGATCCAGGGCTTGGCCTCGCAGGCCAGTGTGTCGGTGGTCAATGTCCGCCTCATCAATCGGCTCAAGAATTTTACCCGTTTGGGGGTGGCCCTGTCGGCTGAGAAAAACATCCGCTCCCTGCTGGAGATGATCGCCACCATGGCCCGCGAATTCACGCGGGCCGAGGGCTGCACGGTCTATCTTGAGAACGAGGCCAAGAATGGTCTGGAGTTTGCGATCATCCAGAATGAGAAGCTTGGTATCTCCCTGAATGTCGTAGGCTGTGAGCGGGATTGGCCGTCCATCCCGTTCTCTCTGGAGGATGGCAGCGAAAATCATCGTAATGTCTCGGCTTATTGCGCTTTGACCAAGAAGATTATCACTATCCACGACGTCTATAACGAACAGGGCTTTGATTTCAGCGGTACCCGTGAGTTTGACGCCACCTCCAATTATCGGTCGAAATCCATGCTGCTTGTTCCTCTGACCGATCATGACGATGAGGTGGTGGGAGTGCTCCAGCTTCTCAATGCCCGGCGGGGAATTTTACGGCATATCTCTGATTTTCCTGACGATGATATTATGCTGGTGAGCGGACTGGCCTCTCAGGCGGCGGTGGCGGTGACCAATGTTCGTTTGGTCAAGGGTACGGAAAAGCTGCTTAAATCTTTTGTCCAGTGTATCGCCGCCGCCATTGACGAAAAATCCCCCTATACCGCTGGCCATATTCAACGGGTGGCCAAGCTGACCGAGATGCTGGCCGACGAGATCAATAAGGCCCAGGACGGGGTCTTTGCCGGGGTTTATTTTTCCGATGATCAGCGGGATGAGATCTCCATGGCGGCCTGGATGCATGACATCGGCAAGATCGCCACCCCTGAGCATTTGGTGGATAAGGCGACCAAGCTGGAGACGATCTTTGATCGGATTGAATTGATCAAGTTGCGGGTTGAGTTGTTACGCAAGGAGCGGGAATGTTCTCGCTTGTTGTCGCAACAAGCAGGGGGCAACGTTGTTGCAAGCAGTGTCGGCAGTGACGCTTGCGAGACGGGAGGCATGAGTGATGAAGGAGATCTTGCTGAGATTATTGACTTTATTGCAAAGATCAACATCGGTGGGGAGTTCATGCGGGATGAGGATATTGCGAAGACCAAGCGGATCGCCGCTCTCAGCTTTATGCTGGACGGCAGGCCAGCTCCCCTCCTCAATGAAAATGAGGTTGAGTGCTGTTCCATCCGCAAGGGAACCCTGACTGATGCCGAGCGGCAGACCATTAACCATCATGTGACTGTGAGCATTCGGATGCTTTCGAGCCTGCCCTTTATCAAGAAATGGGCCAAAGTCCCTGAATATGCTGCTATGCACCACGAAAAACTCGACGGTAGCGGCTATCCTCTGGGGGTCAAGGCTGGCGCGATCTCACTGCCGGCCAGGATTCTTGCCGTGGCCGACATCTTTGAGGCCCTGACTGCCGCCGATCGGCCATATAAAGTCGGAAAAAATCTGTCCGAGGCGCTACGGATCATGGAATTTATGGTCAAGGACTCTCATCTCGACGAATCCCTCTGCGATTTTCTGGTGGAAAGCGGGATTGTCCACCGCTATGCCAAGGAGTACCTCACCGCCAAACAGCGGGATGTCTATCGCTGGAAGGGCAAGGAGTATTTATAATAATCCTTCTCTTGAAACAGCACTCCTCTTTCTTTGATGCGGATAAAGGTTGAAAAGGGTGTTCGAAAAAGTATAGACTTACATTGTGAGAGATACTGAACGTGTGCAAATGGCCCTTGATTCAGGTGAAAAATCACCTGTCTTCTTATGGCCATTTATTGTCATAAAAAAACATGGAGAACCTCTCTTCCGGTTTAAAAACATCAGATTCAATTCTTCACAGGAGGAACAATTACGATTGGAAGATAAGCTGTTTAAGTAAACAGAGGGGACCTTTTTTTTCAACCTAGATCAGATTCAATTCTTCATCTGCAGGAGGAACAATCATGATTGGAAGGCGAGCAGTTACACCCTGTTTTATTCATCTCTTTTGTTCATCTGTTTTTTCCTTTTTTATTCTGACATTGCCAAGCCAGGCCACAGCAGCAGAGAAAGCTATCATCCCGATAATCTCATGCCTCCTCCTCTCGGGTCACCAATCCGCCACTGTTGCCCATGCGAATCTGCTGTATAAGGATTATCCCGGCAACTGTTTAAGCTGCCACGCCAAGGAGGCACAGGATATGTCAGGCACCACCCATTATCAGTGGCTGGGAGATGCCCCGGATATGGTCAACGGGATCGGCATCAAGCAAGGCAAGCTCACCAACGCGATAAACAGTTATTGCATTACATTATCAGAGGACTGGGAGCTGTGCGGCAAGTGCCATGCCGGTCGCGGTTTGAGACCCGATGCTGCCGGAGCCGGTCTGGAAAATATTGATTGTCTGGTGTGCCATAGCGAGGAATACGCCAAGGTGCGGATCAGACTCGCTGACGGCTCCATGGGTGTTGCTGCTCCGACAGACAGCATGGTGCAAAAGGTTCACAAGCCTACGCCGCTCACCTGTCTGAAATGCCATGCCACTGCCGGCGGCGGTGATGGATACAAACGGGGTGACCTGTCCATGGCCACCAGCACCAATGCGGATCCCAACTTTGATGTCCATTTGAATAGAAGCGGCAGCAATCTGGCCTGCCAGGCCTGTCATCAATTTCAGAATCATAAGACCCTCGGCAAGGGTTCTGATCTGAGAGCCACGGATGATATCGCGCGCGGATCAGAGATCTCCTGCGCAACCTGCCATGCCGCCATGGCCACCACCGGTCATAGCGACCCCACCATTGACAGGCATGCCGCGCGGGGCAAGATCGCCTGCCAGGTCTGTCATATCCCGATCTATGCCAAGGTGGCAACCGAAACAGAAAGAGACTGGCGGTTCCATAAGGATGGTACCGATGCCTCTACCTGTGACGCGGCCAACCCCTGTCCCGGCCATCCAAAGACCGTAACGGCTGCCAATTTGACGCCTCAATACAGATGGTGGAACAGAAAGAGTAACAACGCCCTGCTCGGGGATGATGCGTCACTCACCTATGATGCAGCGCTGAATACCTATCCAACCTCCAGGCCTCTTGGAGCTTTCAATATCAACGATACGACCACCAAGATCTATCCGTTCAAGTACAAGACCGCTATGCAGCCGAAGACTTTTGCGGATGATGTGCTGGTCGCACTCGACACCTTTATCTACCTTGGGGGGACGGGCAGTGTTACCGAGGCCATAGAATCAGGTCTGGTGAAAATGGGCTATCCTGCCGACGCGCCGGTTGAGTGGATCGCCACCGATACTTACCAGTTGCTCAATCACGGCGTGGAGCCTGCTGCAAGAGCTCTGGCCTGCGATGCCTGCCACAGCGGCACCAGCGGTCTCTCCACCAGTACCAGGATGCCGTTTGCCGAGCTTGGCTACCATGATTTCCGCAACAGCAGTCTGAATCTCTGTGCTCTCTGTCATGATTTCAAGAGCGCCAACCGGGTTGACATGCATAACAAGCATGTTCGTACAGAGGGCTATGGCTGTAATGCCTGCCATGGTAGCGGCGCCCCGCTGAAAAAAATTAAGAGTGACCTGTGCAATGACTGCCATGGGATTAGGGGAGCGACTACCCAGGAAATTCATATAACGCATGTCACAGAGGAAAATTATGCTTGTAATACCTGCCATACCTTCTAAGCGGTCTGTGAAATTCAGGAGGTTCAAGGTGTAGTCTGTTACGGGACATTTTCTGGTTCAACCGTGCACAGCGGAGGCGGGGGTTATAGGACCCAGCCTCCGCTGTTGTTGAGAGTGCAGCTCCCCTGTGGCCACTCTCGTTCGTGCTTCCATGGAGAAAAAAAGAGCAAAAAATAGGTAAAAGGGGACGGTTCTCGTATGTTCCTATTTACTGGTAAGGGTCCAGACTCCTTGCCAGTTTTCTCCCAGCCCTTTCTCGTTCAGTTCCTGGCATTTGACCAGATAGTGGGCCGCCGGCGGATCCTGATCGGCAATAGCGGCAAACAGGGTCATGGCCTCCTGAAAATTCCCTTGATAAAAGGCCTCCCGTCCCTGGTTAAAGGTCTGGAATTTTACTTCTTCGCCCTGAAAATGTTCAGGCAGCAAGGGTTCATAGACCCGGACCGGCTCTTTGCGGCCAACGACGGTGAGTCTCGCTAATTCCCGGCAGGGAAAGGTGTCGCCGATCTGCTCACGGCTGGCCTGAGAGATCATCAGGTAGCTGCCAAACTGTTTATTGGCCCCTTCCAGACGGGCCGCCAGATTAACAGCATCTCCCAGCATCGTATAGTCAAAACGGGTGGAGGAACCCAGATTGCCGACAACCGCCGGGCCGGAATTGATCCCTATCCGCATGTAGAGGTCATGGCCGGACTGTTTCTTGAAGCGGGGCCGCAATTCAGCCAGCTTCTGCTGACAGCGCAAGGCCGCTCGTACCGCTCGCACCGCGTGGTCAGGCACGTCGATGGGCGCGTTCCAGAAGGCGATGATCGCATCCCCCTCATACTTGTCCACCGTCCCGTCTTCTTCCAGGATAATATCGGTCATGGCCGACAGATAGTCATTGAGAAGATGGGTCAACTCCTCCGGTTCAAGCCCCTCGGAGATCGTGGTAAAGCCCTGGAGATCAGAAAAAAAGATGGAGAGTTCCTTACGATTTCCGCCCAGCCGCAGTCTTTCCGGGTTTTCGATCAGTTGCTCGATGACATGCGGGCTGAGGTAATGGCGGAAGGATTCTTTGATAAAACGACGTTGTTTGCCTTCGCGCTGATAGTCGAGAAAGATTGCCAGGGTTATGGTGATGAGGCACCCGATCTCTAAAGGCAGCAGTTCCAGGCGCAAGCCCTGTTGGTAGAGGATTCCGGCCAGAGTGGGCGGCAGGGCGGCGAATCCGAAGGCAATTCCGGTAAGCATGCCGGGGCCGGAAACGCTGGTGCTGAGGACACCGCTCAGGATAACGAGCAGGATGAGGATGGCAAATGCCTTCCCCTGGCTGATCCCGGCGATGAAATCGTTGCCCAGCAGGTTGTCAAGGAGGGTGGCATTGATCTCTACCCCCGAGAAGATACCGCCCATCGGGGTCGGGCGCAGATCAAAAAGGCCGGGTGCGGAAAAGCCGAAGACTACATAGTTGCCCCGCAGCTTTTCTCCTTGTGAAGATATCCCCATGTTGCCCTCGGCATTCCCGCCCACTGTATTTTCCTTGCTCCCCTCATTCCCTTCACGCAGGGAGAGCTCCTCGGCCAGGAGCGAGGCGGCGCTGAGGGTCGGGAAGGTGCCGGCCGGGCCCCGGAAACGAAGAAGCGTTTGCCCCTGCTGGTCAACCGGGATTGTTTTGGTTCCAGATGTCTTGCCTTCCACCAGAAGCGCCGCCGTCCCGCTGGTCAGCCTGCTTTCCGGATGGGCTGCCAGATAGACCCCAAGGCCCAAGGCCGGCAAGGGCTTCTGGTCAAAGAAGGTTAAGGGATAGAGGGAGCGGTAGATGCCGTCTGGCCCTGGGTCTTGATGGACATTGCAGAGGATTGCGGCCTTGCCCGCCACTTCCGGGATGGGCATGGTGGCATTGGTGTAGCGGGGAAAGGGCAGGGGAGTGGTGCCCTTGTCATCAGAAAAAAGAAAAGATGGGTGGGGCGCATCGGCCGGCCATTGTTGATGTCGACCGTCACCCTGGCCCGGAAAGACCGATCCCGCCGCGAATCGCCCCATAGCCTTGATCGCCTCGCCCAAGGCCTGATCGTCATCGACACCAAAGCTGGAGGGTTCGGTAAAAAGGACGTCAAAGCCCACGGCCAAGGCCTTGTGCCGTCGGCAGTTGTCAAGAATGGCCCCGTATAGCTCACGGGGCCAGGGCCAGGTCACTCCCAGATGGGTCTGGGCCCATTCCAGACTTTGCTGGTCGAGCAGGATTACGACAATCGAGTCGGTATGGGGGCCGGGCTTGGCAAAAAACCTGCTCTCCATATCCCAGATCCGATCTTCCCAACTGGTCAAGAAACCACCGAGCCAGAGGGCCAGGGCGAACAGGATTCCTAATCCTGAAGTCGCTGCGGCCTGGAGGAGCTTGCGGCGCGACGTTTTCTTCATCCCTCCGGGGTCCCTTCTTTCATCGCTTCACCCTTTCATACCCCTTTCATGGCCGTCTCGAAACGCCGTTGTCTGGCCAAGAGTGGTGTCTGGGATTTGCTTGCCGAGATCAGTTTTGCCAAATTCTCGATCCGATCTTCGGGGGCGGGATGGGTCTTGGCAAAATCAAGGCCGCCGGGTTTGAGTTGTTTGGTCATAAGCTGAAGCATATCGATAAGTCCGGACGGGTCGTAGCCGACCCGTTGCAGGAGTGTTACTGCCGCCGCGTCGGCCTCGTTTTCAAAGGCGCGGGAGTAGCCGCTGTTGATCATGGTACTGGTGATGTCGTTGATCGAGTCTTCAAAGGTTGAGGTCAGGGTGGCGAGATCGGACCCGGCAAAGGCCTTGGTGCCCTCAATGGCCAGCATGGAGGTGGCCTTGGTGATCCGGTCCTTTTCGATGGATTGCAGGCCATGTTTGAGCTGGACATGGCCAATCTCGTGGGCCAGAATCGCGGCCAACCCGTTTTCGTGATTACAGCACCGGAGCATGCCGCGGGTAACAAAGATCAGACCGCTGGGGGTCGCGAAGGCGTTGATCTCGGGGGAATCGAGGATCTGGAAGTGATAGCCGTCATAGAGTTCCGGCAGATCAGAGAATTGGGCCAGGGTCTGTCCCAGGATGTTGAGGTAGCTGTTGC
>DDWW01000027.1:0-29898 GCA_002347085.1 Desulfobulbaceae bacterium UBA2276
TGTTTTTGTTACGTATACTTCCTGAGCATCAAATAAACAAGGTGTCAGATGGACTCTGGTCTTTCTCCCAAATTATGTCTCAGATCAAGTCTGAATAACTCCACATCACACCATGTTGCCGACAACGCGACTGGCGCCGATGATCAATTTGCCAGCCGACCTTGCGAACTGCTCCTATTTTCCGCGACAGTAACAGATGCTTTTTTAGTGGGTGAAGTTCATAGGTTGCACCATTTTGATCGATATCAGGTTTCTGTTTCCGGGGCATTGACATTTTTTTGTTTTCTGAACAAGCGTTTGCGCAGCCACCTGAGCCCCTCATACACCAGGCTGAGAATCACAAAGGTCGTGGTGCCGAAAAAAACCCAGGCAAGGCTGTTGGCCGAGTCATCCATTTTCTATACTCCTCAAATTCAAAAATAAATCTGCCCTCAACACACGCGAAACCTGATCCGGACAAGGCAGCAAGACCGGAATTTTTACATTTTTTTTGTTCATTCTCAATAAAAAAATCACCACTGCCCGAATGCAAATTCGGGTCAGAGTAAAGTTTAGCCTAATTGCTCTGGAGACCAGCGCCCTGCTGGTCGGAAGCGTGTGCATGGCGGCCGCCCTCTTGGCCCTGACCAAGCTGGAGGAGACCTTTCATAAGGATCTGGAGAGTATTTCGAGGAGTTTCTGTAAGCCCTGACCAAGATCCTCTCATCTTTTACAATTTTCATCTTTGGTTGGATTTGCGGCACGCCATGAAAAGGATATTGCCTGAGGCAATTGAGGAAAATCGTGTTTGAAGACCCGCCACCGGAACAAGAGTACCCAGAAAGGAGATGGGCTTTCATATCACGTCACGATGCGAGGCAGGATCAGGGGATAGCTGGCCTCAATCTGGTGAAGAGCCCCATTACCTGTCAAGACACTGGAATAGAGATGAAACATATTTACTGCAAAGTTGGGACTCACAAAGGAGGTATTGGCGGCCAGATAGCGGGCGACCCTTTCGGTCGACGTATTCCGCAGGCGGGCAATGGTCACATGCGGCGAAAATTTTTGTCCCTCCGATACAAACCCCAGCTCGACAAGGGCTAGTTCCACCTGGTTGTGCAAGGCTACCAAGGATTCAACAGGATCAACGCCTGCCCAGACGATTCGCGGTTGTGAGCGGGAGGAAAAGCAGCCAACGCCGGCCAGCCGAATCAAAAAAGATGGGCTTTTTATTTCGGAAAATCGTTCTTTAATCTCCTGAAAAACGTTGTCTTCGACCTCACCGATAAATCGCAAAGTAAGATGGATCTGTCCTTCCTTTACCCAGCGCGCATTCAGCAATCCTGAACAAATTCCTGTCAGCTCCTGCTTGACAACCGGGGGTAAATCAATGGCCACAAAAAGTCTGGGCATGATGATATCTCCGACCTGTTAGCAAATTTTCCACTTAATGGCCTGTTTAATTTCCAAGGTCAGTTCTTTATCTGGATTCTCTTTTGACCCCATGATAAATTATTTATAACAACAGCGGAGACTCCTATTTTATATTCGGTCCGGCCCTGGTATTCAATATCAATATAATGTGTACGGATCAGCAGTCGGCAAGTTTTTGATCCTTTGTCGTTATTGTTATTAAAAACAAGATATCTCACACTCATGCCGCCTCTCGACATGAACAACCATTCTCAGGCACTAAGCCTATTCTAAAAAGACTTCTCACTACCAGACAGAGTCCCTTTCCGACTGAGGCAGAACTCTTCCGCATGAACGATGAACAGCTCCATTTTTTTCAAAACTGGTTTCAGCACCATGTCTTTACCTTCCAGGAACCTGACCCCTTGCACCAGCGCAGCTTGGACATGAAAGAGGAACACACCTTCCGTGTCTGCGCGGCCATTGCTCGGATTGGAGTGTAAATTAGGGTCAGAGTAAAATTTAGCCTAATTACTCCGACCCCAATTATGACCTTGGGCCATTTTCGTCACCGTGGCGGCCGAGCAGTTCAGTACCAACCTCCGGGCCACGGCCACCACCGTTCCCAATTTCGTGCGCGGCATCGTGGTGCCCATCACCAGTGCCTTACTGGTCGGGGCGTGTGCATGACGGTCGCCCTCCTGGCCCTGACCAAACTGGAAGAGACCTTTCATAAGGACCTGAACTATTTCGAGGAGTTTCTGTAATTCCCTTTCGAAATCAAGCGTTAACTTTGTCGGCTGCGCTGTGCGGCGCTTGGTCGCAAAACTGTTATCGAAGACAGCCGTTGGCTTTCCGGATTGCTGCTTCCCCCAATTGGTGAATAGCTCGATTGAGAAAAATGATGGAGATCTACTGTTATCAAGGCCTGTTACCCTAAAAACAAACTTCTTCAACTACTGTTTTCAGGTTTATCGTTTCTAATCCCCATCACCAAAAAACGGGGAAGAGGTTGCATATAACCATTGGTTATATGCAACCTCTTCCCTATGGCTATTAACAACTGTCACGACAATACTTTTTCAGCTAATTATTTTTAATAATCAAAATGATAGGTGACGTAACGCTGGATATAAAAAATCTGGCATAAGAATTGCTGTAATAAAAATAGTGAATAATGGCACACGTCAAATCACAGCGAGCACCTATAGCATTGGAGTTAAAAAAGAGAATGTATCAGTTAAAGACAGGAGGAACAAAATGAAAAAGAATATCTTTATAACAGTGCTGATGCTTTTTGGATTGTCCTTGTTTTCGGGCTGCGCCTCTATGATGCACACATGGCCGGATCAGGAAAGAAGTGCAGAGAACAAAATGATTGTAATCCAGGAAAGGATCGGGGATGGCCTAAAAACCGGTGCACTTAGCCTTGATCAATCCCAGATATTTTTGACGACACTACAGGGTATACGAACTGACTATATGGAGCTGAGAGACAAAATTGTCTATCAGGAAGAATGGAACAACCTTCACAGAAGACTTGATATACTTGGAGAAAATATAAACCGTTCACTAACCCGGACCGCACAAATTGAAGACCCAAGGAATGGGGACACGATTGTCATACTCCAAAGGAGAATTGATGATGGAAGAATCAGCAGGCGCTTGCCTCCAACAGAGGAAAGGGAATTTCAGGCCAGATTAGACTCCATTCGGAGAGAATATTTACGGATCACGGAAGGAGGCCGATCCGCTACACACGAAGAGAGAAGAGACATCTCCCGTCGACTTGATTCCTTGGCAAGGGATATAGATAGGTTCCTATAAAATTTTTGACAAAAAAGCGACAATCAAAAGAGAAAGAGGGGCTGCCACAGTTTTCATTACCAGGAGCTGGCCAAAAACTGCTGTGTTAACTGTGGCTGAAGTTTCAACCAGTCATATTAAAATCCTAAAGGAAAAAATACCATGAAATCAAGCACTAAGGACCAAGCGGAAGGCAAGTTTCACCAAGTAAAGGGTAAGATCAAGGAGATAGCCGGGAAATTAAGTGATAATCCGAAACTGGAAGCGGAAGGCAGCAGTGAAAAGATAGCCGGTAAAGTTCAGGAAAAAATCGGTCAGGTTAAGAAGGTCTTGGAGAAGTAAGGAGTGAAATGGTGCCGATTTTTGAGACAGATATTTCATCAGCTCTTTTAGGGGCCGTTAAGAAATAACCTTTAGGGTGCCTTGAAAAATGTGGATTTTTGTACAAAATCAAGGCATGCGAAAAATTTTACCGCAGGCATATAGCTGATATTCCGAGGATAAAATTTTGAGCATAACGCCGAGTTTGGGCGAAAAGACCATTTTTCAAGGCACCCCTCTACTTTTTATCCATTTCTTTACGGCCCCTTATGCCGTGAATGATATTGGATTGTATGAGTTATTTTTGAACGACGGCTTTTTTCAGAAAGAATGCGGCACTCACTCTGCTGCAACTTGCAGACAGCTTCTTTGCCCTCGACAAATCAATAGAGGAAGGCTTGTTGCGTTTTCATAACTAATGAGTATTAGTGCAAAAATTATGCAGAAATAACATATTGATTATTTCTGCAATTCCGATGAACCCCCCTTTCCATTGTTCAGGAAATAACATTCCTCCCCCCAAAATCTGGCAATTTACCCGGAACTGTTTCTCTTGTTCCTTTCTGAGTTTATTTCCGGCATGAGAAGTTCATCATGGCCGGGGACTCTGACCATTTAGCGAACAAAGGACGAAAAATTGGGCGTTGGCATTCTCATTGGTTATTTCACACAACAAGATCAAGCCCGGCAAGCACTCCGGAAACTCACAAAGTACGGGTTCAACCGCACCGCCCTGGTGCATAAGGATCCCGGTGGGACTGTCCATCTCGTCAATCTCTCCATCCAACGTCTTAGTCTCAGGATCACCTTGGCGGCCTGCCTGTTCGCAGGGATCGCCGCGATCGCTCCTTTCCTCCTCTATGGGCTGAAGTTGTTTCCACTCTGGAATATTTTCAGCTCTCTGGGGTTGATTTTTGCCGGTGCCGCCATCGGCGCGGCGGTGGCCTTCCTCTGGTTTCGACACTTTCTACAGACTACTGATCCCGGAGACATCCGTGACCATAGCCGCTGGCTTCTGCCCGGAGAGTACGTCCTCATCCTGCGGGCTCCGGTTGCGTCGTTACAACGTCCGGTAACCCTGCTCCGGGAGATCGGGGATACGCCTCCGCCGCTGTTCGTCCTCTATCCCACGCTCGAGCGGCGCGTGCAAGAACGGGCAACCACGGTCAAGCTCTCCCCGTCCCAGATTCTGGAGCATGCCCAGCGCCACGCCGGCGAACAGCGGGTGGATCCCAAGCCGCAACACAGCACCGAACTCTTGGGGCGCCTCAAACAGTCGCGGCAATGGATCCGTCAGGTCTGCGCCGATCTCACCGCCGCCAGCAATCTCGAGCAAAAAACCACGCCGGCGGTTGATTGGATCCTTGACAACGAGTATATCCTGGAAGGGAATGCCCGCGATATCCTGCTCAACCTGCCCCGTCGTTTTTACCGGCAACTGCCCGTCCTCTCCAATGATCCCTACCATGGACTACCCTGCATCTACGGCCTGGCCAAGGATCTCGTCGCCCATACGGAGATGCGTCTGGATCGGGAGAACATCCTCGCATTTATTGAGGCCTATCAATCGGTCCGCACCTTGACCAGCGGCGAACTGTGGGCGCTGCCGCAGATGATGCGCCTGGCCCTCATCGAAAGCATCCAGAGCCTGGCCGTGATCGCCCTGGCAGACTTGCGCGAACGGCAATTGGCCGACTTCTGGGCCAACCGGCTGATCACCGCCAATCGCCGCGACTCCAACCAGCTCTTCGTCGTCCTGGCGGAACTTGCCCAGGCGGAGCCCCAGCCCAGCGCCTATTTCGGGGTGCAACTGGTCGGCCTGCTCTACGACGAGGCGGCCGCCCTCTCCCCGGTGCAGAGCTGGCTTGAGCGCACGCTCAAAACCCCCATATACGACCTCAACCTGCAGGAACAGAACCGGCAGACCAGGGAGCAGTTGTCCTGCGGCAACGCATTCACCAGCCTGCGCCAGCTCGGTCAACTGGACTGGCGCGAGATCTTCGAACAACTCAACCGGGTGGAGCAATTGTTGCGCCTTGATCCGTCCGGCATCTATCCCCGGATGGATTTTGCCACCCGTGACTGTTGCCGCCGGGCGATTGAACAGCTCGCCCATGCCGCGATGCTGACGGAGGTCCAAGTCGCAGAACGGGTCATCGAGCTGGCAACGGCTGCAGGCACGTCGACCACCGATGAACGGCAGAACCACGTCGGCGCCTGGCTTGTCGGCGAGAAAAGGGCAACCATGGCCCGGCTGCTCACCTGCCGCGAGACCTGTCACTATCGCTTCCTGCAATGGACTTACAACCATCACAGCGCCGTTTATTTCCTGGGCATCGGCAGCGTCACCACCCTGCTGGTCGGGCTGATCGTCGCCTGGTCCCGGATCCCGGCATCCCCCGCCCTCCTTGCCGGACTGGTGCTGCTCCTGCTGGTGCCGGTCAGCCAGTTGGCAATCGAGGTGGTCAATTACCTGCTTACCCGTCTGCTGCCGACCTGCCCCCTGCCTAAAATGGATTTCGAGGAGACCGGCATTCCCGACGCCTTCCGCACCCTGGTGGTGGTGCCGATGATGCTGGTGGATGCGGAGACGATCCGGGCCGAGGTGGAGAAGCTGGAGATCCGCTACCTGGCCAACAAGGAGGCCAATCTGCTTTTCAGCCTCTTCTCCGACTACACCGATTCCGACACCGTGAACCGCGAAGAGGACAGCGGTCTGCTCCAGCTCGTGCGCGAAAGCCTGGAAGAGCTCAATGCCCGCCATGGCGAGCGTTTTTTCCTGTTTCATCGCAAGCGTTCCTGGTGCGAATCGGAACAGCATTTCATCGGCTGGGAACGCAAACGGGGTAAACTCGAAGAGCTGAACCGCCTGATCGACGGCACCCGCCCGGAAAACGCTCCCCGCCTGGTGGAGGTTGGCGATCCGGACCAGTTGGCGGACGTCCGTTTTATCATCACCCTGGACAGCGACACCCAGTTGCCGCACGCCACGGCCCGAAGGATGGTCGAGACCCTGGCGCATCCCCTCAATCTGCCCCGCTTTGATGAAGCGGGACGGGTCACGGCCGGCTATACCCTGATCCAGCCCCGGGTGAGCCCGACCCTGGCCAGCACCAGCGTCTCGATCTTCAGCCGCCTTTTTGCCGATGCGGTCGGGATCGACCCCTACTCCCAGGCCGTGTCCGATGTCTATCAGGATCTAAGCGGCGAAGGATCGTATCATGGCAAGGGGATCTACGACGTGCGCGCCTTCAGCCGCGTGCTGTCGGGGCGGTTTCCGGAAGAAAGGATCCTGAGCCACGACCTGATCGAAGGGGCCCACGTCCGGGTGGGACTGGCCAGCGACATTGAACTCTTTGATGAATTTCCGCAAGGCTACCAGAGTTACAGCAAACGCACCCATCGCTGGATTCGCGGCGACTGGCAGATCGCGGGCTGGATTTTCCCCCGCGTTGCCACCGGCAGCGGTGGGCGCGGAATCAATCCGCTTTCCCTGCTCAACCGGTGGAAGATCCTCGACAACCTGCGCCGCAGCCTCCTGCCCGCCACCAGTCTGGCCCTGCTGCTGATGGCCTGGCTGATCTCCCCGCGGCTCGGCGGCCTGGCCTCGCTGGTAGTCGGCATGCAGCTCCTTTTCCATCCGCTGGCCCAGCCCCTGACCATGGCCACCACCCGCAAAGGGCTGAAATATTTTGACCCGGCCAAGGTCCTGCACGACCTGTTGCGGGCGGCAACCGATGCCGCCCTGCTGCCGCACCAGGCCGCCGTGAGCCTGGATGCCATCGTCCGGGTCTGGTACCGGCGCGCCATCTCCGGGCGCGGACTCCTGGAATGGAGCGCCCAGGCCACCCTCTGGCACGGTTCCCATGACCAGGCACTTTTCGTCGCCGGGCTGGCCTTGAGCAGCCTCTTCAGTTTCGTTGTCGGCGGGGCAATCTGGACCATCATGCCGGGAAGCCTCATTCAGGCCCTGCCCTGGCTCGTCCTCTGGTTGTGTTCCCCGCTGCTTGGCTGGCTCCTCAATCTGCGGCCGGTAGCATCATTGCGTGAATATCCGCTGCCGGAATCAGACCGCCTTTTCCTCAGGCAGGTCGCCCGCAGGACCTGGCGTTATTTTTCGGCCTTTGTGGGCGAGGATACCTCCTGGCTGCCGCCCGACAACTACCAGGTTGCCCATCAGCACCACCTGGCCATGCGCACCAGCCCGACCAATATCGGCCTCTGGATGACCAGCACCCTGGGTGCCAATGATTGCGGCTACCTGACCATCAACCAGACCGTCGATAAACTGGGCCAGACCATGGCGACCATCAGTCGTCTCAAGCGTCACCAGGGGCATCTCCTTAACTGGTACGACATCCAGAGCCTGGCGCCGCTTGAACCCCGCTACGTCTCCACCGTCGACAGCGGCAATCTGCTCGGCGCCCTCTGGGCCCTGGAGCAGGGGGTGGGCGAACTGGCGCACCAACCGATTCTGAGCGGCAAGACCTTTACCGGTCTGGCGGACACCGGGCTCGTCTTAAAGCAGGTCGTCACCGACCAGGGCGTTGCCAACTTTTGTCATCCGCTGCTGGACCAACTCCTGACTGAGTGCATGACTCCACCGGAGGACCTGATCGAGCTCCTCCGCCTGCAACACAGCGTGCAGAGCTCTATTGCGGAGATGGCCACGGTTGCCGGCGGCATGGTCTGGGTCGTTGAGCTGGCCCAACAGCTTGCGGCCTGGGTGGAAAACAGCGACCGCTATCTTGCCTGGACTCAGATCCTTGCCGAAAAAAGTGAAGAGGAACTGGCGCCGCTCGGTTCGCCGGCCCAGCTCGCCATCCGCAAGGACCTTTGCCACCCGACCTCGCTCACTGCGCTGGCGCAGGGCCAAATCGACTCGATCCGCATCCTGGGTGCCCTCCGGCAAGGCTTGCCCTCGGTCGACGCAACCCTTGCCGCCTGGATCGACCGTCTGCTCGCCGCCTTTGCCACAACACAATGGCTGGCTGGCGAGACCCTGGGAAAAACCGAGCAACTGCTCAAGGACATCCACGAGCTCGCGGATGGAATGAACATGCAGTTTCTCTATGCCCCCAAGCGTAAATTGTTCGCCATCGGCTACAACGTCTCCACCGATCGGCTCGACCTTTCCAGTTACGATCTCCTGGCCAGTGAGGCCCGGCTCGGCAGTTTTGTCGCCATCGCCCGGGGCGATGTCCCCCTGGAGCACTGGTTCTCCATGAGCCGTCCCTACGGCGCCATCGGCCGGCAACGGGTGCTGCTCAGCTGGACCGGGACCATGTTCGAATACCTGATGCCGCTGCTGTTCCAGCATTCCTACGGCAATTCTCTGCTTGATAAGTCGGCCCGGGAGGCGGTGGCGGTCCAGATCGCCTATGGCCGCGCCCACAAGGTTCCATGGGGTATTTCCGAGTCCGCCTTTGCCGATCTGGACCTGAACAAGACCTACCAGTACAAGGCCTTCGGCGTCCCGGCCCTCGGCCTGAAGCGCGGGATCGAGGAACAGTTGGTGGTGGCGCCCTATGCCACCCTGCTGGCCCTGAACCTGGCGCCCAACGAAACCGTGGAAAACCTGAAACGACTGTCCAGGCTGGGCTTGCTCGGCGACTATGGCTATTTTGAGGCCATGGATTTCAGCCGGCACCCGAAGCGGGAAAGCGGCGGAGAAAAGCGAAAACGCGGGGTGATCATCGAGGCCTATATGGCCCATCACCAGGGCATGGCCTTCCTGGCGCTGACCAACTTCCTCCATGGCAACCCCTTCCCGCGCCGCTTTCACAGCGACCCGCGGGTCCGCGCCTTTGAGGCCCTGCTCCAGGAACGCATCCCCACCCTGCCGCCCTTGCACCTGATCTCGACCCGGCCAAACGAGCCGCAGCTCCTGGGCAGCGATTCGGTCGCCCAAGCGGCCAGTATCTGCACCACCCCCAATACCGCCATCCCTAAAACGCTCCTGCTCTCCAATGGCCGTTATGGATTGATGATCACCAACAGCGGCGGCGGTTACAGCCAGTGGGGCGGCCAGGAACTGACCCGCTGGCGGTCTGATCCGACCTGTGATGGCATGGGCACCTTCTGCTATATCCATGAGGTTGAAGGGGACCACCTCTGGTCCGCCACTCCACAGCCGGTCGGCGGCAAGATCGACGGCTATTCGGTTGATTTCACCCTCGACCGGGCCGTTTTTCACCGCTCTGATGACAAGATCCACACCGAGACCGAGGTGATCGTCTCGCCGGAAGACGATGTCGAGGTGCGCCTGATCACCCTGATCAATCGTTCCTCCCGCACCCGCCGCCTCAACCTCACCAGCTATGTGGAACTGTCCATGGCCGCCCACAACGCCGACCGCCAGCATCCGGCCTTCAACAAGCTGTTCATCGAGACCGAAGCCCTGCCCGAGCAGCAGGCGCTGCTCGCCCATCGGCGGCCGCGCAGCGAAAATGAAGCGCCGCTCTATGTGGCCCATGGCCTGATGCTTGAGCAGGAAGGCGGTGAGGGCCAGCCGGCACCCGACTGGCAGTTTGAAACCGACCGGGCCCGGTTCATCGGCCGCGGCCGGACCCTGGCCCATCCCATGGGGGCGGTGCAGGAACTCGGAAACTCGCAGGGGTTTGTCCTCGATCCTATTTTCAGCTCCAGGCAGGTCCTCACCCTGGAGCCCGGTCAGCGCGCCCGGGTTTCCCTGGTGCTCGCCGTCGGGTCCAACCGCGAACAGGTACTGCTGCTGATTGCCAAGTACCGCGATCCCCATGCGACCGAACGGGCCATGGATTTTGCCTGGCACTCGGCCCAACAGCAGTTGCAGATGCTGCGCATCAAGGCCGATGAGGCCCGTCGTTTCCAGCAACTGGCAAGTCATCTGCTGTTTCCGGGCCAACTGCTGCGCGCCCCGGCGGAACGTCTGGAAGAGAACCGCAAGGGCCAGGCGGGATTGTGGCCCTACGCCATTTCCGGCGACCTGCCCCTGGTCCTGATCACCATCGGCGAGACGCGGGAGATCAGCCTGGTCCGCCAGCTCCTCCAGGCCCACACCTATTGGCGGATGCATGGCTTTTCCACCGATCTGGTCATCCTCAACGAAGAGGCGGCAAGCTATGAGCGGCCTCTCCAGGAACGACTGGAACAACTGATCCAGACCCATGCCCTCTCGGCCGCAAGTGATCAGGCGGGCGGAATCTTCCTCAAAAGCGCGGCGCTCATCCCCGAGGATGATCTCAAGCTGCTGAAGGCGTCGGCAAGCGTGGTGCTGGTGGCCGCCCGCGGCACCCTGCCCCAGCAATTGGGGCTGCCGGTGGAGGCGACCGAGCAATTGAAACGGCTCATCCGCAAACGCAGCGTGCGCGAGCCATCGGCCCCGCTGCCCTTCATGGAGCTCGACTACTTCAACAGCCTTGGCGGTTTCACCCCGAATGGCCGGGAATACGCGATCTACCTCGGCCCCGGCACCAGTACCCCGGCCCCGTGGGTGAACGTCATCGCCGGGCCCACCTTCGGCACGATGATCAGTGAAAGCGGATCCGGATTCACCTGGTACGGAAACAGTCAGCGCAACCGTCTGACCGGCTGGTCGAACGACCCGGTGCTCGACCCGGCATCGGAGGCGTTGTACATCCGCGACGAGGAGAGCGGCGCCTTCTGGTCGCCAACCGCCTCCCCGATCCGGGAAGAGACCGCCTACCGCGCCCGGCATGGGGCTGGCTATACGGTCTTTGAGCACAACAGCAACGGCATCGAGCAGGAGCTGACCGTCTTCGTACCGGTGGATGACAGCGGGGGGACGCCGATCAAGCTGCAGCGCCTGCGGCTCACCAATGGTTCATCCCGAAGGCGACACCTCTCGGTCACCTATTATGTGGAGCTGACCCTGGGCGAGAACCGGGAGACCTCGCAGATGCACGTCCAGACCCATTGGGATGACGAGGCCCAGGCCCTGCTGGCCCGGAACTACTACCACCCCGACTACCCGGAACGGGTAACGTTCGTGGCCATCACGCCCGAGGCCGAGGCCTTCAGCGGCGACCGCACGGCCTTTATCGGCCGGAACCGGTCGTTGGCAAGTCCAGTCGCCATGGAGATGACCCGCCTGTCGCCCCGGACCGGGGCCGGCCTCGACCCATGCGCGGTCCTGCGCGTGACCCTGGAACTGGCGCCGCACGAGCAACGCGATATTATCTGCATGCTTGGTCAGGCCGAATCTGCGGCCCAGGCCCGGGAATGGGTGGGCAGCTTCCGGCAGGATCTCGCCTTTGAAAACGCCTTCGATTACAGCAGGGCCTGGTGGGATGACCTGCTCGGTACGATTGAGGTGCAGACCCCGGAGCTTGCCGTCGATCTCATGATCAATCGCTGGCTGCAGTATCAGTCATTGAGCTGCCGCATCTGGGGCCGCTCCGGCTTTTACCAGTCCGGCGGCGCCTTCGGCTTTCGCGATCAACTCCAGGACGTCACGGCCATCCTCTACGCCAGGCCCCAACTGGCGCGCGACCATATCCTGCTCGCCGCCGGTCGCCAGTTCAAGGAGGGTGATGTCCAGCATTGGTGGCATCCCCCAGGAGGTGCTGGGATCCGCTCACGTATTACCGACGACCTCCTCTGGCTGCCTTATGTGGTTGCCCACTACGTCCGGATCACTGGTGACGTGGCAATCCTGCACGTGGAGGTGCCTTTTCTCAACGGCCCCATCCTGGCCGATGATCAACACGAGCAATTCTTCACCCCGGAGGTTGGTTTTGAACGCGCCTCTCTCTTTGAACACTGCCGCCGTGCGGTCAACCGCGGCCTGACCATCGGCCCCCATGGCCTGCCCTTGATCGGGACCGGGGACTGGAACGACGGGATGAACCTGGTGGGCGCAGGCGGAAAAGGGGAGAGCGTCTGGCTCGCCTGGTTCCTCTGCGATGCCCTGCAGGGGATGGCGGAACTCGCGAATCTTCTGGAGCAACCGGAACTGGTTCTCAGCTATCAGGCGGATCGAGAGGCCCTGATCCAGCGGGTCGAACAGGCCGGTTGGGACGGCGAGTGGTATCTGCGCGGGACCTTCGATGACGGCACCCCGCTCGGCTCCGCCGCCAACCGGGAGGCAAGGATCGACAGCCTGCCGCAATCCTGGGCCTGGCTCTCTGGAGCTGCTGATCCGGCGCGCGCCGATCAGGCCCTGGAATCGGCCTGGAAGCAGCTGGTCCGGCCGGATGAAGGCCTGGCCCTGCTGTTTACGCCGCCCTTTGACCAATCGACCCCCTCACCCGGCTACATCAAGGGGTATCCGCCGGGGGTGCGGGAGAACGGCGGCCAGTACACCCACGCCGCCCTGTGGATGGCCATGGCCATGGCCCGCAAAGGAGACGGCGAGCGGGCGGTGCAGCTGCTGCGCATGCTCAATCCGATCGAGCACGCCCGCGATGCCGAGGCGGCCTGGCACTACGGGGTCGAACCCTACGTGGTGGCGGCCGATGTCTACCGCTTACCCGGCCGGATTGGCCAGGGGGGCTGGTCCTGGTATACCGGTTCGGCGGGATGGATGTATCGGGCCTGGGTGGAAGAGGTTTTTGGTGTCCAGATCCGTGGCGATCACATGCGGATTGATCCGGTTATTCCGGCAACCTGGCCCGGTTTCAGCCTCCGCTATCGCCACGGAGAGACGATCTATAACGTTGCGGTGGAGAACCAGGACGGTTGCGGGCACGGTGTCGCCTGGGTGGAGTTGGACGGACAGCGGCTGCGCGATGGCGTGATTCCGCTGGAAAAAGGACTGGTGATCCATCAAGTTCGGATCAGGATGGGGAGCCCCACGATTACTGGCTGAACATATTGTAGATGGGAATAATTCCATTTCTAAATCAAGATGTACACGAGGAGAAAAGCGAGCCGCGACGAGGCAGTACAAGGAGTACGGTGAGGAGCGGCGCAGCGCATTCGACGAAGTGAACACTTGACTCAGAAACGGAATAATCCGTTAACTCGTGGAATCAGCAGGTTAATCTTTCAAGAAAGGAGCACGACCATGGGCGACAAGGGCGGCAAAAAGGACAAAGAGAAAAGTCAGAAGCAAAGCGGCGACAAACAGAAACAAAAAGATCAGAACAAGGCCGATAAACAACCAAAAAGCAAACTGTCTGGTTCACTGCCTGCCGGCAAGTAGGGGAAATCTTCTACCCATAACCATGCGGGTAGCACGCTTAATTCTACTTTGTCACATTGTTTCACCGTCGTATCCGGTAACCCTTTAACTCCCCTTAATCAGGGGGGGAAACTATATCCCCCTCATTGATAAGGAGGGGTTAGGGGTGGTTGATGTTGAATGTGACAAAGTAGAAAATGCCTCTATAGGAAACTCAGCTATCATCTTTCGTCACTTCCGGTTATGCGGGAGTGACGAAGCATTTAATAATTGTCATTCTCGCGCAGTCGGAAATCCAGTATTTATTGGGTGCCCAGGAAAATTTAGCTGAGTATTGTATAGAACCACTAAGTAGAATGAAGAAGAACAATATTTTTGGCTCGGCCGGACATTAATGGGATCGGGGGTTATAGATCGGCAACCTTGATATTATGGCCGAGAGTATTTCTTGAAAGAGTACAACAAAACGCTTTCCTCGATTGCCAAAGTCAACAGTTCTCCTGTATCATGCTGCCTTGTGATAAACACAACCATTTCCAGGCGCTAAGCCTATTCCCGAAAGAATTATAATTACCAGACAGGGTCCATTTCCAACCGAGGCAGAACAGTTCTACATGAATGATGAACAGCTCCGGTTTTTTCAAAACTGGTTTCGACACCATATCCTGACCTTCCAAGAACCTGACCCCTTGCACCAGCGCAGCCTGGACATGAAAGAGGAACACACCTTCCGTGTCTGCGCGGCCATTGCTCGGATTGGTGCAGGTCTCGGCCTTTCGGAGAACGACCGCCGCATCGCTGCCGTGACCGCCTTGTTTCATGACCTCGGCCGCTTTCCCCAGTATCAAAAGTACCTGACCTTTCGAGATCCTGATTCGGAGAATCACGCCAAGCTTTCCCTCTGGGAGCTGAACCGTTACCGCGTCCTCCAGACCCTGGGTGTTACCGAGCGCCAGCTCATCAGTCGCGCTATTTTCTTTCACAATCGGCTCCGCATCCCTGACAATCTCGACCAGCAAACCCTTCTGCACTGCCAACTCATCCGTGACGCCGACAAAGTCGATATCCTGCGGATTATGGCCGAGCATTTCCAGATTGCAGAATCCCTGCGAAATCCGGTAATTACCCTGGGATTGGGGACGGATATGCTGGTGCGGGAAGAAGTCTACCGCCTCCTGTTCGAGGGACGACCCATGAGCTACGCCAAGCTGAAGACCACCAATGAACTTAAAGTGTTGCAGATGAGTTGGGTTTTCGATATAAACTTCCGGCCAACCTTTGAGATCCTGAAGGAGAGAAACGATATTGGCAAACTCGCCGCCACCCTGCCCGACACACCGCTTCTTCGAGAAGCGCTTGCTTTTATCAATGGCTATATCGAAAGACGCGTAAAGGGCCAACCTAAAAACGGCAGTTGGACAGAGTGATTTTGCAATAACTTCTTGCATGGCCAGATTTTCCCCTTCACCCAGCCCCTCTCCCAAAAGGAGCGGGGCTGGGTGAAGGGGAGCAGCATTTACCTTATGAAGTAACTGCCATTTTCAGGACCAATAAAAAGGCTGTACAGCACCGGCCGCCGCCCTGAAGCAAGGTGGGTTGCAATGGACACTTTTTCGCAAAATTTTTCAGTTCGTTTGCATTGATCACGCTATGACAACCCCAGAAACCGTACCGAAACAACTGACCCATCCTCACTATCGTGCCGATATCGATGGTCTTCGGGCTGTGGCAGTGCTCGCTGTAATATGCTTTCACGCCTTTCCCCAGGTTCTGAAAGGCGGGTTTATCGGAGTCGATATTTTCTTTATTATTTCGGGTTTTCTGATTTCCAATATCCTGCTCAGTAGCTTGAAAAAAGACACCTTCAGTTTTAAAGAATTTTATATCCGTCGGATTTTACGCATCTTCCCGGCGCTGATTGTCGTTTTAAGTGTTTGTTATTGTATCGGCTGGTTGGTTCTCTTGCCCAAAGAGTTTCAACAACTGGGAAAACACATGGTTGGCGGGGCAGGTTCTGTCTCCAACCTGTTTTTTTGGCAGGAGGCCGGCTATTTTGACAATTCTGCCGACACCAAGCCCTTGTTGCACCTTTGGTCCCTGGGAGTAGAAGAACAATTTTATATTGTTTGGCCCTGCCTGCTGTTGCTGGCCTGGAAGCGGAACATCAATGCGCTGAAAATGGCTATCTGTATTATTGCAGGTTCTTTTGCCGTGAATATCTACACCGTTCACACGGATGGTGTACAGTCATTCTATTCCCCTGTGGCGCGTTTTTGGGAGTTATTGCTGGGCGGTTTGTTGGCGTATATTCAGCTGCACATGATCCATGAGCAGCGAGTCAGGCAGTCCATTAACAGCCTGTTAAGCAAGTTTACAACCCATAAATTGCCTGTTGTAAACCCTGTCACGCTCCAAAACAGCCTTTCCAGCCTCGGTATTGCCCTCATTGTCTTTGCGGCAATCTTTATAGACAAAAAAATGCTTTTCCCTGGATGGTGGGCGTTGCTGCCTACTCTGGGCGCCTATCTGATTATTTCAGCGGGGCCACTCTCCATAATAAATCGTCGGGTCCTGTCATTACGCCCTCTGGTATGGGTGGGTTTAATCAGCTACCCACTTTACTTGTGGCATTGGCCGCTACTCTCTTTTGCCACCATCATGGAAGGCAAGCCCCCGTCCATAGGCATCAGGGTGACAGCCGTAGTCCTCGCCTTTGTGCTGGCCTGGCTGACGTACTTCTTTGTTGAGCGGCCGATACGCTTTGGTCAACGCAGTAACACCAGAATATCCGCGCTGGCGCTCCTCATGATTCTGTTGGCGGCCTTAGGCGCGGTCGCTTATGTAAAAGGGAATGTACGCAGCTCAACCTTAACAAAAGAGATAGTCGAGCAAATCGAGAGATTAGATTTCGGATTGCACTTTGCCAAATGGTCGCCCTGCCCCAATGAAGCCGATACCTGGAACTGTAAGATCCTCAATCCGCAGAAACCGGCTGAAATAATGCTGATTGGTGATAGTCACTCTGTGCATCTGGCATCGGGTTTAGCCGAGGTTGATTCGATCATCAACCACAATATCATCAGCCGGAACGGCAATGGCTGCCTGCCTGTTTTTGAACTGGAATGGGCTGGAAAACAATATTATTCCTGCGAAGATGACATTATCAATAAAGCACTTGCAGAGGCGATCAGCTCAGAGAGCATTAAGGTGATTATGCTCAGCGGCTATGCCGTGTGGAAGATACGTCCGATCAACGATGCGCTTCATCTGGAAGAGGTCTCTGCTGAGCAGGTCAAAGAAAAGGCGGCGATACTGGAAAAGGCTTTGGGTATAACGCTGTCTCGCCTCGTTGCTTCAGGCAAGAAAATCGTTTTTTTCGTTGATACCCCTGTCTTGGATTTTGAGCCTACCGAGTGCGTCGCAATCCGGCCCTTCTATCTTGGAGATCATACCAGTAAAGCCCCTTGTGCCATCCCCCGCCCGCTTTTTGACCAGCGTAACGTCGAATATCACCGGATCATCAGATCTGCCCAAAAGGCCTTTCCAACGATCAAATTTATCGACCTTTATGAGTCGCTGTGCGATCAGGATCTTTGCTACGCACTGAAAAACGGGGTGTTATTGTATGGGGATCATAGCCACTTAAACGCGGATGGAAGCCGCTATGTGTTCGGCAACATGGCGGATGAATTGAAGTTTTAGAGTCCGTAAACTGAAAAGAGCAAGGCTCTTTTTGCTCTTTTCAGTTTACGGACTCTTATGCCACGTCAAATAAACAGCAATCTTTACCGCTGGTTATTTGCGTGGCGTTTGGCAAACTATAAATCCACCGAAGATCATACAAGAAGCCGTTGTGAATAGCCCTGTTGTTTCTGGACAACGACTAACTGGACAGTCCTGTATTTATCTTCAGATGTCGTCTGAAGATCCCTGCCAGCAGCGGGGCCACCGAATAGACATCCAGCAGAGCATCACTCTGAACTCCGGGAAAGGTGTCCGAACCAATCACCCTTGAAATGGGACTGCTCTCAAAACGCTCCCGGGCGTTGCCGGCCAGCACCAGATGGGTGGCCATGACTGCCACCTCTACGGCGCCAGCCTCCAGGCAGCGCTGGGCGGTCTGGATGATGGAGCCGCCGGTGCGGATCATGTCATCGCAGACAATGGCCGTCTTCCCCTTAACCGCACTTGAGATCTGGCCGACAATGGTCTTGTCGGTATCATAGCGATCCTTGTCGGCTGCGGTATGCGGACAATCCAGCAAACTGGCCAGCCTGGCAATTCGTTTCGAAAACCCGTAATCAGGAGAGACCAGGACATAATTGCTCAGCCCGCTGGCCCTGATTTTCTGGATCACCAGTTCATCAGTCCATACATGTTCAGTGCGAATCTCACCGGCATGGGCATGGAGCACCGCCTCGGAATGCAAGTCGACAAAGGCCACAAAATTAGGCCGGGCCCGGAAGATCTGGCGGGTCCTGGTGACTCCTTTGGGGATTTCGTAGGAGTTCGGCTTGGTCCGCTCCATGGTCGAATAACCTAAGTAAGGGATAGCCACATTGATCGAGGCCGCGTTCCAGTACCTTCCACCCTGGATCAGATCCAGGAGCTCCTGGTGCGAGGTGTCGGTATGGGTGGCGCCGATGATGATCAGGTCCCGTCCGGCCACATCCTCAGGGAAGGCATGATAGGTCTCGCCATCGGCAAAGACCTTGCGGATCATCGCCTGGTAGGGAAGCCCCAGGGCCTCCGCTACCTTGCGGCCCAGCTCCGTTGAGGCCGCATTGGCCACGACCATACACTCCGGCACGCATTGCGGCGTACATTTCAATGGGTATCTCTGCGTCAAAGACTCACCTCAAAGCGGCAACGATGGCATCACCCATGGCTGCGGTATTCACGACCCTGGTTTTATCAATAGCGATATCGGCGGTATGGATACCGGCATCCAGCACGCTCTCTACGGCCTGATCAATGGCAGCCGCCGCCTCGTCCATGCCGAAGCTGTAACGCAGCATCATGGAGGCAGAGAGGATCTGGGCGATGGGATTGGCAATGCCCTTGCCGGCAATATCAGGGGCCGAGCCGCCCGCAGGCTCATACATCCCGAATTTCTCACTATTAAGACTGGCCGAGGCCAGCAACCCCATGGAACCGGTGAGCATAGCGGCCTCATCCGAGATAATATCCCCAAACATGTTGCCGCAGAGCATGACATCAAACTGATGGGGATCCCGCACCAGTTGCATGGTGGCGTTATCGACATAGATATGGTTCAGGGCCACATCGGGATATTCCTTGGCGATCTCGATCACCACCTCCCGCCACAAGACCATGGTGGTAAGGACATTGGCCTTATCCACCGAGGTCACCTTCTTGCGGCGCAGGCGGGCGGCCTCAAAGGCCATGCGGGCAATGCGCTCAATCTCGAAACGGGTATAGGCCATGGTGTCAAAGGCCCGCTCATCAGGGCCTGTTCCCTCGCGACCCTTGGGCACGCCAAAATAGATATCAGAGGTCAGCTCACGCACACAGAGGATATCAAAACCATCCCGGACGATATCGGCACGCAGAGGACAGGCCCCGGTCAGCGACTTGAAGATCCTGGCTGGGCGCAGATTGCAGAAAAGATCAAAATGTTTGCGCAGTGGTAAAAGCGCCGCCCGCTCCGGTTGCTGGGCGGGAGGCAGAGATTCCCACTTGGGGCCGCCCACCGAGCCAAAGAGAATGGCATCGCTCTTTTCACACAGGTCAAGGGTTGCCGGGGGCAAGGCCTCACCAGCGTTATCAATGGCAATCCCGCCCACATCCGCGTACTGATAGCTCAGATCAAAAGAAAACTTCTTCTGGACTGCGTCCAAGACCTTTATTGCCTCTGCCATTACTTCCGGACCGATGCCATCACCAGCCAACACTGCAATTTTTTTCATTTCATTCACCTTATTTTTTTTCATACGGGTCTTCTCCCGTATTTTTTCAAAATTGTCCGTTCACAAAACAACTCACATCAAATTTCACCTTTAGCAAATTTAGACATTTTAAACCAGCCCTAAGAGGATTATCAATCGAAATCCATGCTCTTCCTGTACTATCGCATGACGGTCGTTATCAATTTTCACAAATCCATTGACTTTGACACCTTAGAAATGTGACAAAGAAGAAAGGATACCAACCCTTTCCGGCATACGCCGTTGGTCAACAAACAGCCGTAACATTACAGTACCGTTTACGGCATAACAGGCAGTGAAGAGACAGAAAAAAGTCTCATGGTTATTTCCTAACGGCCCCTAAGAATCTCACCGGCAATGCCTATAAGCATTTTATGGAAATCAAGAGAAATACCTTCCTTATCAGCATCCTGTGGATTCTGCTCATTGCCGCCTCCTTTGCCTGGAATCACACCCAGGCACAAAAAGAACAGAAAAGATTGGCCCTGCATACAGCCAGAAACCTTTTTAACTATATACTCATCACCCGCCGCTGGAATGCCCAGCATGGCGGCATCTATGTCCCAGTCACTGAAAAGACGCCTCCCAATCCCTATCTGCAGACACCCATGCGGGAGATCAAAGTCAACGACTCCTTGACCCTGACCAAGCTCAATCCCGCCTACATGACCCGGCAGATCTCGGAAATTGCCAAGGCCCAGATAGACATGCAGTTTCATATCACCAGCCTCCAACCCCTTCGTCCGGAAAACAAGGCAACGGAACGCGAGGAGGCATTATTGAAAGAGTTTGCAACAGACGTCAAGGAGGCGGGATTTTTTATCGACGATGAGGCAAAGCCATCTTTCTTTTACATGGCCCCTCTTACAACAGAAAAGGCCTGCCTGGCCTGCCATAACAAACAAGGCTATAAAGAAGGTGATGTCATCGGAGGAATCAGCGTAACCCTGCCATTTAGCGAGCATCCTCCCTTTACCACTCTCCTTCTGGCCCATATTGGCATAGCACTCACGGGCCTGCTTGGCATCTTTGCCTCAGGGACTCGACTCAACAAGGCCTACGCCATCATAAAAAGGCAGGCCGTCTATGATGCCCTGACCGGAATTCCCAATCGCCTAAGCTTCTCGGAACATATCCTCAAAGAATTCCATCGCAGCAACAGGGCGCACGAGCCACTCTCCGTCATCATGTGCGACATTGACCATTTCAAGGCCTACAATGACACCTATGGCCATGACAGTGGCGACAAATGTCTGCGACAAGTTGCCCAGACCATCAAAAAGACCCTGGTGCGGCCGGGCGATTTCTGCGCCCGCTACGGTGGTGAAGAGTTCGTGGCGATCCTGACCGATACGTCCCATAAAGGGGCCATGTATGTTGCCGAAAAGATACGGTTGAATATCATCAACCTCCAGATTCTCCATGAGAAGTCCTCTCCTTTACCAGTGGTCAGCCTCAGCCTCGGGGTGGCAACATCTACAGACCAGCCCCTGAGTTCCCACGAAGAACTCCTCAAAAATGCCGATTCGGCCCTCTATGTGGCCAAGGCCAATGGTCGCAACCGCGTGGAATCATACACCTCTTCGCTCCACACCCCAGAGCCGTAACGGATAAAATTCTCAACCACCCTGCAACCCGGCCAGGAATTCGACAATACTGCGGGCCACGGGCTCGGTTGAGTCGGGCGACAAGATATCTCCGGCCAGGACATGCTGGTCGGGATCCCCAGCCCCTCGGTACGGAAACAATTTCTTCTTTTCGGCCCCTATCTCCTGAAAAGCGGCAATAATCGCCTGGGGGTCAACCGTCTTATCATCAGGGGAATAGACAATCAGGGTTGGGACCTTGATCGTCGCCAGATCAAGGGAACGTGCCAGCTTCACCACTCCCATCATCAGCACCAGGGCACGAACCGGATAGGAATGCGTCCAGTATTGGCCATGCGCTTCGTTTATCGGTTGCCAGCTCCGGGTCTTGCCAACCAGCAATTCGGCCAACTGGGCTCCCCAAGGCCAGGTCAGAATCGTGGTCCTGCGATCAGCCGGCCCAAAATTTGGTGACAACAACACCAGGGCACCAATTTCAGGGCCGCCGCCCGGATCACCTTGCGCCGCCTGCCAGGTCGCAAGCGTCCCTCCCGTGGAAACCCCCATCAGCACCACCTGCCGTCCCAATCGCTTCCCGACCTCCACCGCCTCACGCATATCGTTGACCCAGGCATTGACACTGCCATCCAGCATACCACCACTCCCCCGTCCGTGTCCGCTCAGACGGGTAGAATAAAGGTTGGCATGGAGCTGCCCGGCAACCATGGCCGCAAGTGGCGCGGTATCCTGGCGACTGGCGGAAAATCCATGGATATAGACCAGGGCCAGAGCTGTCTGCTCACCCGGCACCTGCGCCCAGACAATCTTTTTTTCCGTTCCCGGCACGATATCATCATGGACGGCCTCGGTCTGCGCCAGGTAGGTATCAAGATCCGGTGGAAGGAACAAGGGATGAAGCGTGGTATCGATCTTCACCCGGGGGCCGCTCAGAAAAACAGCCAACATCAAAATCAACGCCAAGACAGGACGATGGATATATCTATTAAGGAATTTTTTCATCACCTCATCATTTCTCAACGGAAACTGAGCTAAATTTTAACAATTGCAGCAATTGAATTGACAGGACAACATTAAGAAAGCATACTGTAATTATCTATTCTATGAGGTTTTATCATGTATCCTGCGCACGTTTCTGTTATCCCGACAAGCAATCCAATATCCAGGACATTATTAGCCACAGAGTTTATCTGTGTCTTTTTTGTTCTCCCCATTCTCTTTACCCTCAGCCTTCGCGGGACACATCCTTTTCCTTTCATCATGGCAGGTGGTCTCTTTGCCGCCTTTTACCTCCTGCGTGACAAGGGATTCTCCCGCTCCTCCTTTGGCGACCTGTTCAGCCTGAAAGACCACGGAAAACGCATTGTCGTAACTTTTTTCACCCTCGCCCTGCTCGCCCTTATCACTATTGCACTCATAAAACCTGAATACCTTTTTGACTATCCCCGCCATAAAACAGCCATCTGGTTGGCAATTATAATCTTTTACCCCCTGCTGGCCGTCTATCCTCAGGAATTATTCTACCGCGCCTTCCTGTTCAGGCGCTACCGGTCGCTCTTCCCCAGTAAGCAAGCCATGGTCTTTGTCAGTGCCCTGACCTTTGGTTTTGCACACATTATCTATGGCAATATCCCGGCCGTCCTCCTGACCCTGATCGGCGGCTACCTGTTTGCCCTCACCTATCAGCGTTCCCGCTCCATTCTTGTTGTCTCCCTTGAACATGCCCTGTATGGATGTCTCCTCTACACCATCGGCCTGGGGCAATTTATTCATACCTATGCAAGCTCGATGTAAGCCCAAGCCACACCACAATAATAATTGTTTTACCTCAGAATCAGAACGTGTACTATGTCATCTGGATGGAACAATCAGGAAAGGGCCTGCCCTATAACTGCCCTTGCATAACAACATCCTGGTTTGCATTTTCTTTGTCTCTTCACCATCAACAGAGCGAGCCGTCAAAATGATAAAAAAAAGTCTCATGCAACACATCATGATCTGCTCTCTGGCCATACCCCTGGCCTTGTGCGCGTCCCCGAGTCAAGCCGGAGACATTGGCATCAACTTTCACTTTGGGATCCCCCAACCACCGGTCTTTATTGCCCCGCAACCAGTGTATCGACCACCAGTACCGACCTTTTATTTCCAGGAAAGTCCCGAATTAGTCTACATGGACTCCCTTGGCTTTTATGTGGCAATGGGTTCCCCCTATGATCTCTTCCGTCATAACAACTATTATTACATCTATCATCAGGGCTACTGGCACCGATCATCCCAACTCCACGGCCCATGGCACATAGTGGAGTACCGCAACCTCCCTTCAGGTTTTCACAGGCACAAGATTGAGCAGATCAGAAGATTTCGTGACGCAGAATACGATAATTATCGCCATAATCGACGAGGCGGTCCTGATCAACGGTATCGCCCCCCTCGCTACAGAGATGACAGAGACCGGGATCATAGGGATCATAGGGATCGTCGGGAAGATAGAGGCCGTCGCCATGACGAGAGGCGCTGGTAGCGCAAAAGTTTTCCCCGGCCTTGATCACCAGAAAAAAGAATAATCCCGCTGAGAGAAGTTCTTCTCTCAGCGGGAAAATGTCAGCAGGGCGCGCTTGGCGAAGGAATTGGGAAGTTCCTGTTCCACGGTCGTAACATGCGAGAGCGAAATGATCGGGGTTAATTTTTGCATGGTCTGCAACTCCTCCTGCCATTTCGGCCCTTTCATACAGATCACTGTTGTCCCTTGCCCGCATAAACGACTGACCATCCTCAAGAATTCACCCATATCAGCAACGGCCCGACTGGTGATATGGGAAAAGACCGTAGTTGACGGCAGAAGGATTTCGTCTTCCACCCGGCCAACCAACACACTCACCCCGTCCAGATTCAAGGTTCTGATAACGTGACGCAAAAAGGAAACCCGTTTCAGACGTGGCTCCAGTAAGGTTACGGTCAACTCTGGCCGGGCCGCCTTACAGACCAGTCCCGGAAAACCGGCCCCGGTTCCCACGTCCAGCAGATGAGGATTTTTAGTGCCGGCCAAGAGGGGAAGCAGGGTCAGAGAATCGAGGAAGTGGTTCTCCAGGATATCACCCTCCGCAGTCCCCTTGGCAATCAGATTGATCTTTTTGCTCCAATGCATGAGCTCTGTGAAATAGACGAACAATCTCTCCACCGCCTGAGCGTCAAGGATAATCCCTAAGGTATCGCACCCTCTCTGAAGTTGCTCCCGAAAATCAAAGGGTTTGACAGTCGCTTTTGCTGTCACCGGCCGACCTGTTTTTTGCCGGGCAAGCGCTCGGTTACCGAAGCGGCATGAGCGGTCAGACCTTCGAGGGTAGCCAGCAGCCGAATATGGTCGGCATCCTCGATCAAGGCCTGCTCGGAATAACTGATGATGGAGCTCTTCTTCAAAAAGGTCTCCACACCCAGGGCGGAAGAAAAACGAGCGGTACCCATGGTGGGCAGGACATGATTGGGGCCGGCCAAGTAATCTCCAGCGGCCTCCGGGGTATGATGGCCCAGAAAAATAGCCCCGGCGTGACGGATCCGCGGCAGCATAGCCCAAGGGTCGCTGATCATCAGTTCCAAATGCTCAACGGCAATGTCATTAGCCAGATCAATGGCCGCATCCAGGTTCTCGGCAATGAGGATCACCCCGCGATCTGCTAAGGATTTACGGGCAATCTCCTGTCGCGACAACTTCCCAAGCTGGCGTTCCAGTTCAACCAGAATCTCACCAGCCAGCGATTCCTCCGTAGTTACCACCATGGCCAGGGCCAAGGGGTCGTGTTCCGCCTGGGCCAGCATGTCCGCCGCCACATGGTTGGCCTTGGCGCTGCCATCGGCGACAATGAGCACCTCCGAGGGCCCGGCAATCATATCAATACGCACCAATCCAGACACCTGGGATTTGGCCTCGGTCACAAACTGGTTGCCAGGGCCGACAATGACATCCACCGCCGGAATGGACTCGGTACCATAGGCCAGGGCCGCAATGCCCCAGGCCGATCCGGCCTTGAAGATTTCGGTGATCCCGATCTCCTGGGCCGCCACCAGCAGATGCGGACTGATTTTGCCCTCGCGATTAGGCGGCGTCAGCATGACGCGACGGGCAACCCCGGCAATCCCGGCGGGAATCCCGTTCATCAGCACCGAGGAAACAAGCGGCGTGGAGCCACCCTGACCGCCAGGCACATACAGACCGGCCGCATCCACCGGCCGGACTAATCGGCCGACAATAGTGCCGTTGTCCCTGGTCTGCATCCAGGAATCCTCCATTTCCCGCTCATGAAAGGTCTGCACCCGTTCGATGGCCAAGGCCAGGGTCTCAAGAAAGGGTTCATCGACCAGATCATAGGCCGCGAGCATCTCCGCTGTGGAGACCTGCATCGCGGCTAAGGTCAGATCCGGCGCGTCAAACTTTCTCGTATATTCAAGGACTGCCGCATCGCCGCGCTCCCGCACCGCAGCCAGGATCTCGGCGACAATCTGCCGACAGGAATCATTTGCCGGCTGAAGGCGTTGAAGCAGGGAAGCAACAACCCTCTCCCCTTCCACACTCTGTATTTTCACAGGTTTAATAAGCATGATCTCTCCACTTCCCCTTAAAAATATTCGTAACTATGCACCATAATATCGGTCGGGCTTGAGCCCGAAGACTGGGGAGTACGCCGCAAGCCCTTCGTCGGGTTGAAACCCGACCTTGTTCCGTTCAAAAATGGGCAAGACCGTATTCCGACAACAAGTCAGCAACTTCAACCGCAATTCAACCTTCCTTCCGGCCCCAATGGATACCGATGGTTCCCAGCATGAATCGTTGATACCCGACCTCCTGAAACCCGGCCTCGGCAAAAAGGGCTGCCAGGGCGTCCGCACTGTAGAACTCCATAGTCGAACCGGTCAGATAGGCGTAGGCAGCCTCGTCACTTGCAATGAGTCGTCCGAGAAACGGAATGCCAAAACGAAAATAAAACCGAACCAAGGGATATGTAAGACAATGCCACCCGTTTTTCCGGGGCGGAGTGGTATCAAGACAGACTACCCGCCCCCCCGGCTTCAACACCCTATACACCTCTTTGAGTACGGCCAGGGAATCATCGACATTTCTCAAAAGATAGCCAAAACTCACCGACTCAAAGCTGTTGTCCACATAGGGCAGAAAATTGGCGTCACAGGCCTGCCAGTGAATATCCAATCCGGCAAATCTTTTCCCCGCCTCTTTCAGCATATTCTGGGAGAAATCAGCGCCGATCACCCGACTCTGAGCATAAGTCTTGCGCGTCAGAGCGGCGATATCACCCGTACCCGTGGCCAGGTCAAGGGCCCAGCCAGCCCCGGGATTCAGGGCCTTTCTGACCACAAAACGCCGCCAGCGCTGATCCTGCCCCAGGGTCATCACCCGGTTCATCAGATCATACGACCCGGCTATGGCATCAAACATCTTTTGGACACCAGGCCCTTTGCTCACAATATCTTTCTCCATTCTTACGCCAACATACTTCCGCCATTCAACCTATCCAGTAATCCTTAACAAGGGGCAAATCCAGGGGTGCGGGGGAAGGGGATCACCTCCCGGATATTGGCCATGCCGGTGACAAACTGCACCAGCCGCTCAAAGCCCAGACCAAAACCGGAATGGGGAATCGTGCCGTAACGCCGAAGATCAAGGTACCATTCATAGCTGCCGTGATCAATGCCCGCCTGTTGCATCCGGTCCAGCAGAATATCGTACCGTTCCTCGCGCTGACTGCCGCCAATGATCTCGCCAATTCCCGGCACCAGGATATCCATGGCCGCCACCGTCCGTCTGTCATCACTGACCCGCATATAAAAGGGCTTAATAGCGGCCGGATAATCGGTAACAATCAGTGGCCGCTGAAAGATGGTTTCCGTCAGATAGCGTTCATGCTCTGATTGCAGATCGATCCCCCATTGCACCGGATAGGCAAATTCCTGTCCTGACAGTAACAACTGCTCCACCGCCTGGGTGTAGGTAATATGGGCAAAATCCTGCTCTACAACCTGTTGAAGCTTAGCCAGCAGTCCCTTGGCTATAAACCGGTCAAAAAGTGCCAAATCCTCAGTACATTCGGTCAAAACGAGACGCAACAGATATTTCAACATCTCTTCCGCCACCTGCTGATTTTCCGCAAGGTCACAAAAGGCCATTTCCGGTTCCACCATCCAGAACTCGGCCAGATGACGGCTGGTATTGGAATTTTCCGCCCGAAAGGTGGGGCCGAAGGTATAGACATTGCCCAGGGCCTGGGCATAGACCTCGGCCTGAAGCTGGCCGGAAACAGTCAGGCCTGCCGGACGGCCAAAAAACTCGCTACCCTCATCACCTGCCCCTTTAACCGAAGAAGCAGATGAAACCACCTGAAACATCTCGCCAGCCCCCTCACAGTCACTGGTGGTGATGATCGGCGTATGCACCTGGACAAAACCACGCTCCTGAAAAAAGGTATGCACCCCATAAGAAAGATGCGAACGCACCCTGGCCACCGCTCCCAAGGCATTAGTGCGTGGCCGCAGATGAGTGATGTTGCGGAGAAACTCGAATGAATGGTGTTTTTTCTGCAAGGGATAGGACTCGGGATCGGCCCACCCCAGAACCTGCACCGAAGTGGCCCGCAGCTCAACCGCCTGCCCCTTTGCCGGCGACTCCTGCAAGACGCCCGTTACCATTACACTACAACCGGTGCTGAGCCTTTTGATCTCATCCCCATAATTAGCAAGGGCCTGATCAGCAATCACCTGGATATTGGCAAGACTTGAGCCATCCCCCACTTCCAGAAAAGAAAAACCACTGGCGTCCCGCCTGGTTCGCACCCAGCCCGCAACCTGCAACGACTCCCCGACCTGCGGGTCTGCCAGAATTTTATCCACCCGTTTTCTCATACAAATTCACCTGGAGTGACACCTATAAATTATCAAAATCAGTGCGCAAAACTCAATTTAAGCGTTCGGCCCCTTCCCATAAAACAGCACCATCTCCCCCTGACCTGGCAACTCATCCCGGGTCTTTCCGCTCAGCCTGGCCAGATGGGCCCCCACCACCGAACATTTGATAGTCAAAAGAAAGAAGATAGCAGCATCGGTTGCGTCAACCGCCTCCGACAAGGTCTCAAAATTACCCTGCCCTTTGGAAATAAGCAGATCAGCCCCCCGGAAAACCTGCTGAAACTCAGCTGAACACTGCGCCAGAGGGGTTCCCGGGCATGCGGTGCCGTTGGCGATAATGCGGGCATACCGATCAAGACCGCAATAGAGGGCATCAGCCCACAAGGCGTCATTGATGATTGGCCCGGACTTTACCGCCACGGTCACCTCCAGCCCCAAATCGACCAGGCAACGCACCACCAGGGAATCATAGACAATCTCACCACAGTTATCAGCAAGATACAAGACTCTGGATTTCCGAGGCAAACTGCAGACCAGCTCCCATAACTGACGGCTATCATCAATGGCCAAGGGCATCGTTCGGGCTCGTGCAAGAGCGCCCCCCACGTCAAAACTGCGCATCGCCCCATAATCAATGATATTGCCGGCAATGGCCAGACGCAGGGCGACAAGCAAGGGGACCTCACTCTCTTCAACTTCCCGCAGGAGTTCCGGGAGAATGGCAAGGGCCTGCTCATTCGACGCCCTTTTCAGGGCCAGATAGGGATCAGCGCAACCACTCATCCGGGCAATGGTCGCGTACACGGCCACCGAATTTTCCGGCGGGGTCAACGACATCTCCATCTGCGGCAGCAAGGCCGCCACCGCCCGTGCCACCTCCAGATGCACGCTCTCATCAGGCGAGCTGATCCGCGCCACCCGCAGGGCCTGATCCATAAAACAGGCCAGGCAATCCACCGCAGTCTTCATGGCAGGTATTCCTCCCGCACATTAAACATTGAGGCAAAGATCGAAGCCTTGACCCCCGGCCCTTGCTGATACAGGGTTTGCAACGTCTGCCGCATCTGATCACGCCGAGTGTCGCCGGCCAGCGGACAAAGATTATCAACTGGCGTCAGACCAAGATTCTTGGCTATGTCCAGCACCTCATGTTTTTCAATATAGGCCAGAGGCCGGATCAGGGCCAAACTCCCAGCAAAAAGATCCTGTCTGGGCATCATGGTGGAGATATTGCCGCTATAAAACATATTCAGGAACAGGGTCTCGATGAGATCGTCCTGATGATGACCAAAGGCGATCTTGTTACAGCCATAGTCTCGGGCCAGATCAAAAAGCTGATGCCGTCGTTGCCGGGCGCAGAGAAAACAGCTCCGCTCGCCAGCGGCGAAATCCGGCAGTTCCCGAGCCTGCTCCACCAGCACAGGGAGCCCGAACCGGTGCAATTGTTCGCTGATCTGCTCCACCGGATCATCCAGCTCTGCCCCCTCAGCACCCAGGCCTCGAAACCCCATATCAATATGGACGACCCGGATGGTATAAATAATGGGGGCCTTCCGTAACCACATCTGCAGCAACCAGGCCAGCACCAGGCTATCCACCCCTCCGGAAACAGCCACCAGCACATGATCACCGTGGCTGAGCATGGCATAGTCCTGCATCGCCTGGCCAATGCGCCGGTTGACCTGTCGGGGCAGAATCGTCTTCTTTCTCATTATCAGACTATTGCAGGATTGAGGTTCCAATAAAAAATGCCTGCTGAATTTGCGTCAAGCAAACCAGCAGGCAATCA
>DDWW01000027.1:29914-39195 GCA_002347085.1 Desulfobulbaceae bacterium UBA2276
TCGGCCAGACGCTCCTTCACCCCCTGACGAACCAGGTCTTCCACGGTAATCCATTTAAGACCACGATTTTTAACCTTACCAAGGGCCAACAGATTACTTGACAAGGCCTCCTGGGTCTCATCAAACGAAGAGGCCCACAGCACCTTGCCACTGTCAACCTGAGTGAGCACCATATCAAAGGCGGCCGAAGCCGGAGCATTCACCGAAAGCTCACTTCCATCCCGCTCTTGAAAGCGAGTCACAATTATATCAAGAACGGCATTAGAGCCAAGCTTGTCACCAAGGGCCTTCATCTGCGCCAGACGACCACCAGCCGCATCGGTGAGCAAGGCATCAAGTTGCCCCTCCGTCACGATATGAACCTGATCATTTTTTGCAAGCTCACTCTTCATTACCCCATCCACAAAACCAGCCACACTTCCCAGGGTTGACTCACTGTTACGCGCCGCACCCAGTGCTCCCTTCTCAACCACAGCAGGCATCACCACAATCCCGGTAAGGGGTTGGAGAGCTACTGCCTTCTCTTCTGCCTGCTCACCCTTTTTACCGGCACAAGCGGTAAAGAGCACTGAACAAAAAAGCGCCGCAATCAAGATACTGGTTATTTTTTTCACTATTGTCCTCGCAAATGATTTCAATTAAAATTTATAGAGATATCCAACACTCCCCAAACAACTCAAAACAATCTCAAAACCTTCACAACATACCCTTGGAAGACAAGACACCATTAACCAAAGGATTAACGCCGGTAGCCTGATTCATTGCCCGCGCCAAACCCTTGAAAATTGCTTCTATTATATGGTGACTATTCTCTCCATGCAGCAGATCAATATGCAAAGTTACACCAGCATGTTGCGAAAACGCCCGCATAAACTCAAGCGCCAAGGAGGTATCAAAAGTTCCGACTTTCTGATCAGGAACGACAACTCCATAATGCACGAAGGGCCGATTAGAGACATCAACCACAACCCGCACCAAGGTCTCATCCATAGGGAGATAGCTCAGGCCGTAACGATTTATTCCTTTTTTTCCCCCCAAGGCAGCGGCAAATGCCTGCCCCAAACAGATCCCGATATCCTCGACCGTGTGATGGCCATCAACCTCAATATCCCCTGTTGCCTTGATCTCCAGATCAAAAAAACCATGAACAGCAAAAAGGGTCAGCATATGATCGAGAAAAGGAACTGCGGTGTCTATTTTGGCCACACCGGACCCATCAATCATCAAGGTGAGCTGAATGTCCGTTTCACGGGTAACACGTTGAATCAAGCCACGCCGTTGTTCCATTGCATCCATACACTTTCCTTCAAGAGGAGCTTGTCTTTGACTGGCGGACACGCCGCCAGAAGCTATCTACCGCCATCTGTAAATTCAAGAATAAAATAATTACTCTATTTATTCTATTCTTGAAAGAGGACTCTTTCTTTTTTAGGTGCCGTTATGAAATAAGCAGTGCTTTTTTGCTTATTTTATTACGGCACCTTATGCCGTTTCAAGAAACAGCCGATCTGTTCCGGCTGTTTCTTGAGTGGCGTCTGGCAGAGAACACACACGTGACATGTTATGAAATAAGCAGTGCTTTTTTGCTTATTTTATAACGGCACCTTATGCCGTTTTGCGATTGCAATGTTACGGTTAGTTCTTTACAATGAAGGTTGGCTATTTACAACGACTTAGTTCTTTCACCATCCTGAAACAAAAAACACCATTCTTTTTTATTGACAACAGGGTCACAGGCTTGTTAAAGTAACGTCGTTTTACTTCACGAATACTGAGCGGGAGTAACTCAGTGGTAGAGTGCAACCTTGCCAAGGTTGAAGTCGCGAGTTCGAATCTCGTTTCCCGCTCCATTAAAGATCCGAAAAGGTTCGACACTGTTCGAACCTTTTTTTATTCATTGTACTATTCAGCATCTTAAGGAACACCATGAAAACCTATTTGGCTCCGGTAAACGAGATCGAAAGAAAATGGTTTGTCGTCAACGCCGCAGACAAGATTCTCGGTCGCCTGGCAACAGAGGTCGCATCCCGCCTGCGTGGCAAACACAAGCCTACTTTTTGCACCTTTATCGACAACGGTGATTTTATTATCATCACCAATGCCGAGAAAATCCAACTGACCGGGAATAAATGGGACGACAAGAAATACTATCGTCATACCGGATACATAGGCGGAATAAAAGAACGAAGCGCCAAAAAACTGATGGAGGTTCATCCCACCGACCTGATCATGAAGGCCGTCAAGGGAATGCTTCCTAAGAATAAACTTGGTGCACAGCAGCTCAAAAAACTAAAAATTTACGTTGGCAACGAGCATCCCCATGCGGCTCAACTGCCAGCCGAATTGAATATTTAACCTATCGCGGAGAAAACAACCATGGCTCAGAATACAGCTCAAAATCGTTTTTATGCCACAGGGAAAAGAAAGACCGCGGTTGCCAGGGTTTGGATCACCCCGGGCAGTGGTAAGGTTATCGTTAACGCCATGAGCGCTGATGACTATTTCGGCGGCACATTCAAGACCTACAAAATCGAAAAACCCTTCAAGGTAACTGATAACGCTGAAGGATATGATGTTATCGCTACCCTGAAAGGCGGCGGGAAATCTGCTCAGGTGGACGCACTGACCCATGGAATCTCCCGGGCCCTGCTCCATGTTAATCCTGAGAATCGCTTGTCCTTGAAGAAATCCGGCCTCCTGACCCGTGATCCCCGCATGAAAGAGCGGAAAAAATATGGTCAGAAAGGCGCGCGCGCCAAGTTCCAGTTCTCTAAACGTTAATATCTCCTCCCTGGCTCTTGCCTGTTTATTAAAAACGGAAAGGACTCTCACGGGAAGGGAAATAAGTGTAGCAAGGGGAATAACAGAAATTCTGTTATTCCCCTTTTTTATTCTACCAAGGAAATCAGTGAACTCTTATGTTAAACGTCGCCATTATCGGGGCCTCCGGCTACACCGGAGTTGAACTGGCCCGGATCCTCTGCAACCATCCCGAGGTAAGGCTTACCGCTGCCACCTCAAGGCAATATGCCGGCCAAGCCCTGAGTCAGGTCTTCCCCAGTCTACGCCAGAAGACCGATCTTGTCTGCGAAAATCTGAGCACTGATGAGCTGTGCGGTCGGGCCGACTTCTTTTTCACCGCCGTCCCCCACAAAACCGCCATGGACATTGTCCCCGCGCTTCTGGCCGCCGGGAAAAAAGTGGTCGATCTCTCAGCGGATTTCAGATTGCGTGATGTAGCCGTTTACGAAGAGTGGTATCAAAAACATAGCGCCGCCGACCTGCTCAAGGAGGCTGTGTACGGCCTACCCGAGCTCTATCGGGAGAGGATCAGAAGCAGCCGACTGATCGCCAATCCCGGCTGCTACCCCACCTCGATCATTCTGGCCCTGGCCCCACTCCTCAAGGGTGCTGTCATTGACCCTCGCTCCATTATCGCCGATTCAAAATCAGGGACTTCCGGGGCCGGACGCGCGGCGCAGGTGGGCTCACTTTTCTGTGAAGTAGCCGATGGCTTCCGGGCCTACAAGGTTGGTGGTACCCATCGTCATACCCCGGAGATAGAACAGGAGATCAACACCTTTCTGCCAGAACCGGTACGCATCTCTTTCACTCCGCACCTGCTGCCGATCTCCCGGGGAATTTTAAGCACCATTTACGCCCAACTGCATCCCGAGATTCAACACGCTGATGTTACCCAGCTCTATGAGAAGATGTATGCGCAAGAACCCTTTGTCCGCATCCTGCCCGATAACAACTTCCCGGCCACCCAATATGTGCGGGGCTCCAACTTCTGCGACCTTGGTTTCAAAATTGACACCCGCACCGGACGCATCATCCTTATGTCCGCTATTGACAATATTGTCAAAGGCGCGGCTGGACAGGCGGTTCAAAATATGAATCTGATGTGCGGCTTTACCGAAACCGCCGGCCTTGAAGGCGCACCTTTTTTCCCATAACCTTCAGGGTGCTGGCGTCCTGGCTGAGAACATGGAAGAAGCCGTTTGTGGGCTCACAGCTATACAAGTTATTTCAAGTTCTTTTGTAACAACGGCTTAGAAACATAAAATCACCCCTGCCATGCGTAACATCAAACTCACCATCGCCTACGATGGTACCGACTATAGCGGCTGGCAGAGACAAAATAATGTTACCACCATCCAGGGGGAGATTGAACGGCAACTCCTGCTCATAACCACTTCCCCCGTCTCCCTGCACGGTGCCGGGAGAACAGATGCGGGTGTGCATGCCAAAGGGATGGTAGCCAGTTTTCACACCGAGGCCGCTCTTTCCTGTCCGGCTCTACACAAAGGGCTGAACAGCCTCCTCCCCCGCTCCATCCGCATCATAGATTGCTGCGAAGAGGCCCTTGGGTTTCATGCCCGCTTCTCGGCAAAGGCCAAAACCTATACCTATTCCCTGTATACCGGGTCCATCCAACTGCCCCTGCAACGCCTCTATTCCGTACATTTTCCCCACCCTTTACACCAGGAAAGGATCCTACCCTGCCTTGAAAAGATCATCGGAACCCATGATTTTGCCAGTTTTGAGGCATCAGGCTCCCGCGACCTGAGTGCCCCCAGTGTTCGCGGATCAGTTCGCACCCTGCATGAAGCAACTTTTGTCCAGATTGCCCCGGAGCTTTACCAATTTCAATTCACGGCTGATGGTTTTTTACGGCACATGGTTCGCAACCTGGTAGGCACTTTGCTTGAGACAGGACAGGGCCGACACAGCATCCTGGAATTTGAGCAGATCCTCTCCGCCAAAAAAAGAAGCGCGGCTGGAACCACTGCCCCTGCCCATGGCCTTGTGTTAGAAGAAATCTTCTACTGAACGCCCCTTTGAGACTTGCTTTTTTCCTGTTGCCAAAAAGATACGAAACAGGTACAGAAATGGACAAGGGTAATCATGACACCCTTGAGCAGTAAGCCGTTGTAAATAAATAACTGTAACCTTGAAATATCGTAACCAGCATAAGGACCGTAACGTAATAGTCAAAAATATAATGGTTATTTCGTCGTAACGGCCCCTAAACAACCAGAACTGCCGAAAAGCCCTAATGCCTTAAAGAAGGATAAAAAAAATGAGTTCTCCTATCATCACCCCGGCTGACCGAGTCACCAATATCAAACCTTCACCCACCCTGGCCGTCAATGCCAAGGCCAAGGCCTTAAAGGCCGCGGGTGCCGACATCCTGAACTTCAGTGTCGGTGAACCCGACTTTGATACCCCACCCCACGTCTGTGAGGCCGCTAAAAAGGCAATTGATGAGGGATTTACCCGATACACGGCCGTCCCAGGTATGCCTGAATTACGCGAGGCTATCAGCCAGCGTCTGCAAAAAGATAAAGGGCTTGCTTACACCATAGACGAGATCCAGGTCGCCTGCGGCGGCAAGCATGGCCTCTACAATATGTTCCAGGCGGTGATCAACCCAGGCGATGAGGTTCTCATCCCCACTCCCTACTGGGTTTCCTATCCGCCAATGGTGCAATTGGCAGGCGGCACACCGGTCCTCGTTCCCCTTCTGGAACAGGACGATTTCGATCTCAACCCCGAGATCCTCCACAAATATGCCACCAGTAAGACCCGAGCCATCATTATAAATTCCCCCTCCAACCCCACGGGCTCAGTCTTCTCTGTGGAGGCCCTGGAGGCCATTGCCAAGATGGCCCTCGCAAATGGCTGGCTGATCATCACCGATGACATCTATGATACCATCACCTATATGGACACCGAACTCCCTCATATCCTGGAGGTTGACGGCCGGCTAAAGGAGCAGACCTTGATCCTGAATGGGGTCTCCAAATCCTTTGCCATGACCGGATGGCGGATCGGGTGGACGGCCGGGCCCAAACATATCATCGCGGCCATGAATAAAATCCAGGGCCAGTCAACGTCCAATCCCAGCTCGATCTCCCAGAAGGCGGCGCTTGCCGCAGTTATGGGCCCCCAGGATTTTCCCAAGACCATGCTCAAGGCCTTCCTCCCCAGGCGCGACTTCTTTGTTGCCGACCTGCGCTCCATTACAGGGGTAAGTTGCGTCAATCCCAAAGGGGCCTTTTACGTCTTCCCCAATTTCTCCACCTACTTTGGCAAGACCTTCAAGGGCAAGGCCATCAATAATTCCGTGGATCTGGCCGATTATTTCCTGGACGAGGCCAAAGTCGCCTCCGTGCCCGGCGCCGCCTTCGGGGCCGACGATTTCGTCCGTTTTTCCTTTGCCACCTCCATGGAGATCATCAAAGACGGGATGGCCAGGATAAAAAACGCCCTTGGTAATCTGGAATAAAATGAACAAAAAATAAAAAAAAACCGGTTGGGGAAAATTTTCCGCAACCGGTTTTTTTTTATTCCTGTACTCTCCACACACCGACAAAACATCTCCTCATCCTGCCCCGTTCAAGGCAGGCAATTATTTCTTCAAAATCAACATCTGCTTTGTCAACAAAGATTGCTTGGCCAGCAAGGACTGCAACTTCCACGGGGAAGAGAGACAGGCCCGGCTGGCACTGCAGGTGGACATCACATCACAGAAGGCAAGAAATTCGGCCAGAGCATCACTCATCACCTGGCCTTTCTGCGAAATAATCTGGAGTTGTCGATGCATGTCAACGCCTTCCACCTTGAGACTTTTCAACCAACCATGCTCCACCTCCCGACATACCGTAAGCGACGAGAGACAGGCAATTCCTACCCCTGACTCCACCGCCCGCTTGATTGCCTCAGGATGGCCCATCTCCATAATAACTTTGATCTGATCCAGATAGGCCGTCATCTTCTCCCGAAAAATCGCCACCGTCCCCGACCCCTCTTCCCGCATAATCCAGCGGGTGCCCCGAAAATCTTTCTTCACATCAAAGATCTCATTGCCGGCCAAGGGATCGCCAGGCCCAACCAGGATCACCAGCTCATCCTTAAACCAGGGGCGGATTATAGTATCAGGATAGTGCACCGGCCCCTCCACAAAACCAATATCCGCCTTTCCTTCCCTGATAAGGGTCTCAGCGTAACGGGTATGATGAACAAGCATGTTAATCCCCACCTGGGCATGCATCCGTTTAAAGGCACCAATCAGATAAGGAAGCAAATAATCCCCAATAGTGGTACTGGCCACGATATTGATATGCCCGGTCAGCTCATCATTCTTCTCGGACATAATGCTTTCGACATTACTCACCTGACAGACAATCTCTTTGGCAAGAGGCAACAGATAGCGGCCCCGCTCATTCAACAGCAGACTGCGGCCATGGCGATCAAACAACGGCCCGGCCAACTGATTTTCCAGCTCAGCCAAGGCCATACTCACCGCCGACTGGGTCACAAATAATTTTTTGCTCGCCTTGGTAACCTGGGCAGTCTCGGCAACAGCAATAAATATTTCCAATTGTCTCAAGGTGATAGACATCTATTCTTCCTTATTCAATATTGCTTATAAAAAATATCTTTTTTTTAGATTAGCGATTCGCCACTTTATCACGTATATACTTTTTCTCAACACTTTTCATGGATGTTATTTTTATTCAAAAATATTCAAGGAAGAATCAATAAATATTCCTATAAAATTGAATAAATAATCACCCATACCAACATGAATGATCATTCATTTTTCAGTTGACAAGCCGACAGTCATTCATTATAAAGACAAACATTCATAAAGAACTGACAGTTCAATCAACTTCGGGGGGGGGTTATATGGATCTTCAATTTTCAGACTTTCTTTATCGCGACAATGTTCTCTGGATCGCGGCCTTCACCTTGGGTGGTCTTGCCTTCGCCCTTGGCCCCATCGCCATTGTTTATCTCCTCATGCCTCGCGGCACCCGTCAATTTGAAAACAAAAACAAGCAATTCATTGAATGCGGCATGGTCCCCATCGGGGATAGCTGGGTGCGTTACGGTATTGTCTTTTTCCTCTACGCCCTCATCTTTCTTGCCTTTGATGTAGATGTCCTTTTTCTCTTCCCGGTCGCCCTCGCTTACAATGACGCGATGTTTGTCTATCGGGATTTTGTCGAGATTGTCATTTTTGTCGGAATTTTATCACTCGCAATCGTCTATGCATGGATCAAGGGAGTATTCAAGTGGGAACGCAAAACGTACCTTCACCGTTAGACCCAGTACCTTCGTCAATAGTTCATTTTGCTCTTGCCGATAAACTGATCAATCTTGGCAGGGCTAACTCCCTGTGGCCACTCACCTTTGGTCTGGCCTGCTGTGCCATTGAGATGATGGCCACCGGATGTGCCCGTTTTGATATGTCACGATTCGGGGCCGAGGTCTTTCGGCCTTCACCCAGACAGAGTGATGTGATGATAGTAGCTGGCACCATTTCCAAGAAAATGCAGCCAGGCATCAAGACCCTCTATGACCAAATGCCGGAACCCAAATGGGTCATGGCCTTAGGAAACTGCGCTATTTCCGGCGGCCCTTTTGCCTTTGAGGGGCAATACGGCATCGTCTTGGGTGCCGACCAGTTTTTACCGGTTGACATCTATGTCCCAGGCTGTCCTCCGCGGCCCGAGGCCCTGCTCCAGGGGATAATTGAGCTGGAACATAAAATTTCCGGCTGGAAAAGATGGAAAAACCCTGAGACCGCATAGGCATTAGTCCTTTAACTGCGATTTTCAGGTCAGGCTGAACCCGATAAACCCAACCATTGAAGCCGTTGTAACAAAATAACCGTACCATTTTACATGGCAAGAACGGCATAAGGAGCCGTAACGAAATGATCAAGGATAGAATGGTTATTTCATAAAGCCTCCTCAACCGTTTCACCCTCCTTCGGAGCCACAGGATTATGATACTCGAAACAACACAACAAGCCCTGCAAGCACTCTTCGCTGATTCAGTGCCGGCAGCAGATGGAGCTGAGGCTGGTGCTCCCCGTGGCAATGGGGTTATCACTCGCGATTACAAGGCCCATGGCTATCACCTTGATGCCCAGGTGGCGGCCGATCAACTCCTGGCGGCAGTCACCATTGTGGATGAGGCCGGATTTTTTATCGAAAGCATCACCGGTGTGGACTGGATCAAGGAAAACCAGTTGGAAGTCATCTACGACTTTTCCCGTTACGACTTTGACGCCTGCCGGGTAGTTATCCGCACCAGAGTTCCTCGAGATCAACCCATAGTCCCAACCATTTCCACTATATACGCCGGAGCAAACTGGCATGAGCGGGAGACCCACGATTTTTTTGGTATCAAGTTTGCGGGCCATCCCCATCTCGTCCCCCTGCTCCTTCCTGAAGATGCAGATTTCCATCCACTCTTAAAGG
>DDWW01000027.1:39229-40942 GCA_002347085.1 Desulfobulbaceae bacterium UBA2276
GCATCCTGCAACCCACGGTGTTCTCAGGGTTAAGATGGAAATGGATGGTGAATATATCGTCAAGTCCGAAACCGTCCTCGGCTATGTTCACCGCATGCACGAAAAGATGGGTGAGAACAGAACCTATGCCCAGTATCTTCCTAACCTGAGCCGTCTCGATTACCTCGGCGCCTTAGGCTATACCCATGGTCATGTCCTGGCTATAGAGCGGGCCGCCGGGATTCAAGTGCCGGAACGGGCCGAGTACATCCGGGCCATCACTGTCGAGCTTAATCGGGTGGCATCACATCTCTTCTGGTTCGGGGCCTTTGTCATGGATCTTGGGGGATTCAGCCCATTGATGTACGCCATCCAGGATCGTGAACACATCCTGGATATGCTGGAGGCAGTGACCGGGGCCCGGCTGACCTATTGCTATTACCGTTTTGGTGGTCTCTACAATGATGTGGACGATGATTTTATCGAGGCAGCAAAACGCTTTATCCCCCGCATGCGCAAGTCACTCAAAAAATATGATGCCCTGGTAACCGGCAATATCATCTTCCGAAAACGATTAGAAGGGATTGCCCCGGTCTCAGCCGAGATGTGCCGTAAATATGGGGCCACCGGCCCGGTTGCCCGAGGTTCCGGCATCAACTTTGACGTCCGTAAAAATGAGCCTTATTCCGTCTATCCAGAGTTTGACTTTGAGGTGCCGGTCTATCACGAATGTGACTCATTGGCCCGGTACAAGGTGCGGATGGATGAGATGGAGCAATCTCTGCGGATCATTGAACAAGGTCTGGATAAATTACCCGACGGCCCGATCATGGCCGAGAAGAAACCAAAGACGATCAAGCTGCCGGTTGGAGATTTCTATCAGGCAGTTGAGACTGCGCGCGGCAGTTTTGGGATCAGGATTGTCAGTGATGGCGATAAAAACGCCTATCGCCTGAAACTTCGTTCACCAACATACTCAAATATGCACCTTTTTGATGAGGCCTGTGAAGGGATGCTGATTATGGATGCCCTGGCATTTATGGGAAGCCTTGACCTCGTAATACCAGAAATAGACAGGTAAGCCGTCGTTAAAAAATAATTACTACATTTCAATGTCATTAGCGGCATAATGGGTCGTAATAAAATAAGCAAAAAAGCACTGCTTATTTCATAACGGCCCCTAATTTCATTCCTGAATCAAAAAAGTTCGTGCATCAACTTGATAAGGAAATGAAATAAGGGAGAAGGACAATGAGTTTAACATTACTAAATGTCATAGTTGCGGTGGTGATTGCCATCGGCTTTGCCGCTGCCAATGCCGCCTATCTGGTCTGGGCTGAACGGCGGGGAGCAGCCCGCATTCAGCGTCGTCCAGGGCCCAATATCAATGGCCCTTTTGGACTGTTGCAGCCCCCTCTTGACGGCATCAAACTGATGACAAAACAGTTGATGATTCCAGGCGGAGCTGACAAGATCCTGTTTATGGTGGCCCCGGTACTGGCCATGGCCCCGGCGATCATGAGTTTTGTCACCATCCCTTTCAGCAATGGGATTGTCGCCCATAATATGGATATCGGAGTACTCATGATCTTCGCCTTTGCCTCCATGGGCGCTATGGCCATGCTCTTTGCCGGCTGGGGATCCCGTAACAAGTATTCGGTTATGGCCTCGGTGCGGGCAGTCTCACAAAATGTCTCCTATGAAATCCCCATGCTGATCACCGCCATTACCGTG
>DDWW01000016.1 GCA_002347085.1 Desulfobulbaceae bacterium UBA2276
CAGTGGGCTGGAACAGGAGGTAAAGGGGTTGATCGCCAGAGGCTACAGCCCGGAACTCAAATCCATGCAGGCAATCGGCTATCGACATATGAATAATTACCTGCAAGGCACTTGGGACATGGAGGAAACCGAACGACTCCTGGCCCGCGACACCAGGCGATACGCCAAACGCCAATACACCTGGTTTGCCGCCATTCCTGACCTGGAATGGTTTGACGTGCAGGACTATCCAGCAATCATCAAAAGAATTGATAGCTGGAACTTCTCGAGTTATCAATCCTTTTGATAACTCGAGAAGTTCTCAGGTGCGCCAAGAACAAATAAATAAAAAAAGACACTATATCAGTACAATGAATCAGAAAGTCAATGTTAAATAGAGATAAAAGACCACACACGGAATGGAGAATAATACCTCAAATAGAGCCCAGCCATGACCTGCAACAAGCAGCAAAAAAGAAAAGGCTGCATCCCGTTATTGTAAAACTTCTGGCCCAACGGGGCCTGCGTGATCAAAAAGCGATAGAAGAGTTTCTGGATCCAAGACTTGCCGACCTGCCTCATCCTCTAGAAATGGGCGGAATGCAAGAGGCGGTTACCTTGGCCGGACAGGCCGTGCTTACCGGAATGCCGATCCTGATCTGGGGTGACTACGATGTGGATGGAACCACAGGAACAGCACTTTTAGTCTCATTTTTTCAAGCACTTGGAGCCGAAGCGACCTTTATTATCCCCAACCGGATAAGCCATGGTTACGGCCTGCACGTTGACCTCCTGCGAACCTTGGCCCCCAGTAACTCCAGCCAGAAGACTCTTCTTATCACGGTTGATTGCGGCATATCAGCAAGCACCGAGATCCTTGCCGCCCACAAGATGGGATTTCAGGTCATTGTCACCGACCATCATCAACCCCCAGAAGGGATTTCAGCGGCTGATGCCATCTTGAATCCCAAGCAGTCAACCTGTACCTTTCCTACTGAAGAGCTTGCCGGCGTAGGAGTTGCTTTTTATCTGGCCTGCGGAATCCGGCAGTACCTGCGGGAAAATGGCTTCTTTAACACTCAAAGGCGCGAGCCGGATGTCCGTGATTATCTGGATCTGGTAGCCTTGGGCACAATCGCCGATATGGTTCCCTTGGGAAAGATAAACAGGATTCTGGTAAAATGGGGCATGTCAGCGATTGAACAACAAAAAAGGCCTGGGATCAAGGCGATGCTTGAGGTAAGCGGGCTCGTCAATAATCAAAAAAACATAATCGGCAATATAACCTCTGAAGATATAGGATTTCTTCTTGCACCTATGATCAATGCCGCTGGAAGACTGGCAGAGGCCGAGCTTGCGGTACAATTACTCCTGAGCCCAAGCATGATCGAGGCCAAACCCTTGGCACAAAAACTTCTGGACTTAAACAACAGCAGAAAAAAGATTGGCCAGGATGTCTATTCACGCGCGCTTGCCTTGCCGGCAGAGACAACTCAACAAAAGAACTGCCTGATAGTAAAGGGAGATTTTCACCATGGAGTGATTGGGATTGTCGCCTCAAGATTAGTAGAGGCCTTTTGCCTGCCGGTCATTCTTTTTGGACAAGAGCGGGACGATCAGGGCAAGATAATATTCAGGGGCTCCGGACGATCTGTGGCGGGGATAAATCTCCACACGGCCCTGGAAAAATGCGCGGGAACAATGATCCGCTTTGGCGGACACGCTATGGCCGCCGGCATGTCTGTCTCCGAAGATAACTTTGATCTTTTTTGTTCATTAATGAATAAGGAGATCGGCAAGCAAACGCAAGGTATTGCACCGGCACCAAAACTGACCATTGATCTTGAGGCTGAAATTGAAGAAATTTTCGCCTCGCACGATGCTCAACAATCAGGACAGTCATTTGGGAAGTCATTACAATTCCTTGAACCATTCGGGCCTGGGAACAGAAAGCCGATGTTTTATACCAAAAGAGCCCAGCTGGTTGAAACAAAGCCTATTGGCCTTGAAGGCGCACACCTGAAGATGTCCTTCAAGGTGCATGGCTCTGTGCAAAAAGGGATAGGATTTGGCCTGGGAAAAGAGCTGGCTAAACTCCAGCAAGATACGCATTCAGCCATTGCCTATAGTCCTATGGCTAATCGTTACCGCAATACCTTGAGCTGGGAGGTACGGGTGACAGGGATACAATTTCAAAAAGAACAAGATGGCCGGCAGGAAGATAGCTCGAATCAACAATAACAAGTTGTACCAATATACTATTTTAGCGTATTTATATATAATTAAACATAATACACATTATGCGACATTAACGATATGTTGATTTTTGCACCCGTTTCCAGGGATAAGGTTATTCATAAGGGTGTCTTGAAAAATGAGGATTTTATTCCGAGGATAAAATTTTACGCATAACGCCGAGTTTGAGCAGAAAGACCATTTTTCAAGGCACCCTATTATCTGTTAGACGGATTTTTTCATGTTATTATTAAACCGCTACATACTGACCCAGTTTGGCCGGATTTTCTCCACAGTCGCCGCCGGGTTTGCCGCTATCTATATCCTCATTGATTTCTTTGAGAAAATAGACAATTTTATGGAAGCTGGCAAGCCGCTGGGCCTAGTAATTAAATTTTTCATTCTCAGCATCCCCTTTGTCATCGATCAACTGGGGCCAGTGCTCATCCTGCTCTCCGGGGTCATCACCATTGGCCTGCTCAATCATCACCATGAACTGACCGCGCTCAAGGCCAGCGGCATCCCCTTGCGAGCCATTGTCAAACCGGTACTCATCGGCGGGCTGGCAGGCACCCTGCTTTTTCTCATCATGGCCCAATGGATACTGCCCGCCACCATGTCCGCCACCAATACCATCTGGTACGAAAACATCAAAGGCATGGTGCCCCTGGGGATCTTCCGCAATGGTCGCTACTACTACAAAGGTCAGGAAGGATTCTACTCCTTTGCCCGACCTAATCCGCGCCAAGCCGTTTTCCTCAATTTTTCTTATTCAAGCTGGACGGAACCATATAATTTATCCACCTTACTCAGTGCTGAATCTGCGGATTGGAAAAACCAGGAGTGGATCCTCCATAACGGCCAGACCCAGACCCGCTCAAGCAATGGTACCTACCAGACAACCCTTTTTGCTGAGAAAAAAATATCGCTGCCCGAAACCCCCGATGATTTTTTTATCCCGCAATACGAGGCCTCGGAACTTTCCATCACCGCTCTCTATCAACGAATCCATAAGCAACGAACGACTGAGGATACCACCAAGGCCTGGTCCGACTTTTACGGACGCATCTCTTACACCCTGCTTGGCCTGCCCCTGCTCCTGCTTGGCCTGCCGATCCTCCTGATTTCGTACCAGAAATGGGGGCGTGATCTTTCCATTGCTATTCCAGCAAGTTGCGGCCTGGCCTTTGTTGCCTGGGGGCTGTGGGGGGCTCTGCAATCCCTGGCCCGAGCCGATTATATTCATCCCTTGCTGGCGGCGACCAGTATCCATCTGCTCTTTGGCGGCATTGGTCTTTTCTTCCTGTACAAACAAAACAACTGACCCCGATATGTACACGTGTTCAGAAAAAAAAGAAATCGGCACAGAGAGCAATAAACGGATAGGCATTGTCGGCATACCGCCGCTTGCCATCATTCAACGATTAGAAGCAGCAGGCGACACGATCTTTGACCTGGATGAACCCATCGTCAAAAAAGATATCGAGCTGGCCTCCTCCTACCTGCCCCGAGTATTCTGCGCCATCTTACGCACCGTGGTCGTCAACGCCATCAGCCTGAAACCAGACGTGATCTATATCGATGTCGGCCCGGGAAAATGTGACTGCGCCCTGCATACCGCCACCATCCTGACTGACATCCTGCCTGAAACCACGGTCATCCCCACCAGAAATCACGACAGAACTGATTTTGGCACACCCCTCTGTACCGCCAGGATGCCCCTTCTCGACAAGCTCAGCGCCATCACCAAGTCGGTACAATCGGCCCGGCCGCACCTGGAGCTGCCGGCCTGCATCCCAACCGCCGGCTTCTGGGGGGTACCGCCCCGTGATTTCTCCCTGCTCAGCCTCTTTCCCGAGACCACTCACGTCTTTGGCTGGACCCGCTGCATGGAAAACAAGACCCCTGACCATCAGCAATTAGAAGAACTCTACAACCCGGATATCCCCACAATCTTTTTCGCCCAGTCTTTCTGCGCCAAGACCGCGCTGGCCAGGCATCTGGCAAAGAAACACCCGCACGGGCTCTATGTGGACTGCGACGTCACCGCCGGCAACAGTGCCAAGGCCAAGATCCAGGCCTTTCTTGAACTCTCGATGCCTCAGAAGCCGGAAATCAGCAACCGTAAATCTGAATTCTGCTTTTTTTCCTCTGACCTTCCGACCTTCTGACATGCTGCTGGCTGATTTCGGTACCTCATACTGTAAGCTCTGGGACACCACCACCAAAGCCCCTCAGCTCATTCCCACTAAAGAAATAGACCAGGGTTTGAAGGTTGATATCGCCACCGGCCACAACGGCAAGCGGCATGCCAGCCTCTATGTCAATGAACTCACCGCTCTTGCCCGTGGCGGCAACGCCCTGATTGACGCAGATAATTACACCCTGCTCGACTGCGGCAGCCGCGATATTAAATTCATCCATTACGACCAGGGCAAGATAAAAAACATGGGCTGGAATACGGAGTGCGGCGCCTCCATGGGTTTTACCATCGAGCTGTTGGAGAGATATTACAGCCTTAATTTTACGAAGATGCAGGTTCCGGCCAGCTCGTTTTCGGTGACCTGCGGGGTCCTTGGCATGAGCCATATCTTTGATGCAGTGGTCAACGGTGCCAGCGAGGCGGACGCCGTTGCTAAATTTGTCAAAGGGATTGCCCTCAATGCCCATAACTTTGCCGGAAGCCCGGAAACAATTTACCTCTCAGGCGGGCTCTGCCACAATCGCCTGTTTGTAGCCTCATTCCCCTGCAAGGTTATCTGTTTGGGACGTTTTGTCCTGCTGCAGGGACTGAAAGCCACGTGGGACGAACAGACATACTCCTGAGTCCGTGAGAAGCTTGTGAAGAAAAATCATTCTCTCTATAAATCTGCCTGTACTTCAGGGAAAAACACCTTATGTTCATAGAACAAGGCAGGTGAAGTCATAAACCCCATCCTGACTGGCGGCAAGAGCAAGACAGACAAGGCCGGTTAAGCAATATTACCTGAATCCCGTCGTCCTAACCCCCTGCCTCAAAAATCGTCACGCATTCATCAGGTAATAAAATAACTATATGAAAGTCGTCAAATTTTTCCTTCTGTTTTGTCTACTTGCACCCATGTTAAGCAACAGTGGATGCGCGACCTTGCCGGACGTCTCTGAAGTGATTGACGAGGTGCCGGCTGCCCAGAAACATCCGCAAATCGTTTCGTCCAAAGGGCTGCTCTCTCCCCAAAAAAGCAAGGCCATCATGGACCGGTTGAAGCGGGCGGGCAACCCCACGGACATTCTGGAACGCCATACGACCGTAGTGGAATCGATCACCGACAGCCCGCTGACAAAGGGGAACAAAGTCACCCTGCTCGCCGATGGCCCGGCTACCTATGCCGCCATGTTCGCAGCAATAAAGAAAGCCGGAAACCATATCAACCTTGAAAGCTATATCATTGAAGATGATGAGACAGGCCGTAAATTTGCCGAGCTGTTGCTGCAAAAACAGACGGAAGGTGTCCAGGTAAATCTCATCTATGACAGCGTCGGCAGTATGAATACCCCCGCTGCTTTTTTTAAGCGCCTGCGCGACGGCGGAATTCAAGTGGTCGGATTCAATCCACTCAATCCCCTGGAGACCCCGAAGAGTTGGGGATTGACCCACCGGGACCATCGCAAGATCTTGATAGTCGACGGCAAAGTCGCCATTATCGGGGGCATCAATATCAGCAAGGTGTATTCGAGTAATCCTTTCAGCCGAAAACACAACGAAAAGGCGCCAATTCACTGGCGTGACACAGATATTCAAGTTGAAGGCCCGGCCGTGGCTGAATTCCAGAAGCTCTTTCTTGACACCTGGCTGCAGCAGAAGGGGCCGGAACTTTCCCAACAGAACCATTTCCCCGACCTGAAAGAGGTGGGCAATGCCCTGGTGCGGGTGGTCGTCAGCACCCCGGGAGAGACCAACCGAATCCCTTTTATCGTCTATGTGTCGGCCATCACTTTTGCCGAGCATTCGATCCACATGACGAATTCCTATTTCATCCCTGACGACCAGATAGTCAAGGCCCTGACCGATGCTGCCGAGCGTGGTGTTGACGTAAAAATCATTCTGCCCGCGATCACCGATTCTCAGTTGGCATTGCATGCCCAGAGGTATCATTATTCCGAGCTTTTAAAATCGGGGGTGAAGGTATATGAACACAACACTTCCCTGCTGCATGCGAAAACTGTGGTGATTGACAAGGTCTGGTCAACAGTCGGCTCAACCAACATGGACTTCTTGAGCCTGTTAAACAATGACGAGGTGAATGCGGTTATCCTCAGTCACGAGTTTGCCGGCGAAATGGAGAAGATGTTCGCCAGGGACCTTGCGAATTCCAGACAGATTCTATGGGAGGAATGGAAGAACAGACCATTGCTGCCCCGGGTCAGGGAGTGGTTTGTGAATTTATTCGGCCGCTGGCTGTAACGTTGCGTCAACGATGCATTACCGTGCAAATGAATCACATGGATAAGATCAGAGATCTTCCAAAATTATTCCGGTTGCTGATCGCAGCTGCAATTATTCTTGCTGCCGGTTCCGCTTCAGCTCTCGAAAATCCACAGCAGGGCGCAGAAATCCTGCTCGAGACCTATCACCGGAACATGGCCAGATTGGAGAAATCCAGTTCCGGCCCTCCTCTCCTGGTGGAATCTTTTGAACGAGACGACACAGTGCATGTGGATGTCTACGGGATCTTTGATTATCCCTTCAGCAGCGTTGCCACCGCGCTCAAGGTTCCGGCAAACTGGTGCGATATCGTATCCCTCCATCCCAATATCAAGGCATGCACCAACAGGGAAGTGGCTGACGCATGGCTGCTTACCTTTTACCTTGGCAAAAAAATCTACCAACCTCCGGAAGACACGCGGCAAGTCAAGTACCATTACCGGAACGTTGTTCAGCAGCAGGGGTATCTGGATATCACTCTCAATGCCGACGCCGGCCCTTACGGCACGAGGGACCACGGGATGAGGTTCGAGGCCCTGCCCCTTGACGGGGGAAAAACTTTTGTGCACGTCAGTTATGCCTATAGCGACAGTGCTGCGCTTCGCCTTGTGATAAAGATCTATTTCGCGACGCTCGGTCGGGACAAGGTAGGGTTCACGGTGATTGGAACAGACAGAAACAGCAAACCCATCTATATCGGCGGACCTCGCGGCGCGGTCGAGCGCACTGCGGTCCGGTTCTATTTCGCAATCCAGTCCTTTATGAATACGTTGCACTATCCCGAAGAAAGCCGTTTCAGCATGAGAATCAACGAGTGGTACGCTCTTACGAGCCGCTACGGGAAGCAGCTCCTGGATCTGGACAAGAAGGACTATCTCACATTCAAGACAAAAGAGCAGACAAATCAGGTAATACTTCAGCAGCAGATCGATACGAGTCTTCGATGAGTGCCCGGACACACTCCAACCCTGTTGTGCCGCACTCAAAGAAAATGCATTGCCGCTGAAGCAGATTCGAAACGAGTAACAAAAAAACTACCGCCAGAAAAGAGTCAGGTTGTGACCGCGCTGAAAAACCGCATGGAACCCGCTCACTTTTCCACGGGGCAGGTGCGGTTCACGCGCCCTGCCGGATCCTGACGATAATAGGTGCTAAGGACACCGTAGAGGTCAGGGGCGTGTCTCTGGAGGGTGAGAGGTCGGTCAAAGAATGTCTCGGCAGGAAAAAGGGGCCGGAAAGAGGGGACAGATTTATTAAAAAGGCGTAAGTAGCTCCTTGTCTCCGAAGACCCAACATGGAAATGACAACCGAAAATTGATTAGAAGAGGTTCAATTGGGTAAATCTGAGGCAAGTCTTGGGGGGATGCCTGTATAAAAAAAGGATACGATTTGAGGGCAAGGGTGAGAGCGGTAGTGGCAGAACAATAATATGTTACAAAAAAAATGATAGAGCTATCTTCATTCATGGGTTTGCCAAAAAAGATGACTACAAAACAGAGACAAACTAAATGATAACAAGCGCATAGAGAGGGGCGACGGCGATAAATTTGCTTTAACTCCGGGCCATTCTCTTTGTTGACAACAGGGCTGTTACAGGGGGCAGGAGATCATCTTTTGGGAACTTACACTTCCTGTCACCTGGCCCCTATCACCATCACCACTGCCACCACCAGGGCCAGGGCAATTCGATACCAGCCAAACAGGGCCAGCCCCCGCCGTTGCAGAAAGCCGACCATCCACTTGATTGAAACCCAGGCCGAGATCAGGGCGCAGAAAAACCCCAGCAAGGGTGCCATCAAGCCGAAGTTGGCCACGATCATACTGCCGTTCTTATAGGCCTCATAGACTGTTGCCGCCCCCAGAGTAATCAAGCCCAGCAGGAAGCTGAACTCCACGGCCGCCCCCATCTCCGCCCCCATCAACAACCCGCCGGCAATGGTTGCCAGGCTGCGGCTGACCCCGGGCCACAAGGCCACGCACTGCATCAGGCCAATGCCTAAGGCATGGCGCCACCCGAAGGATTCAATGGCCAGTCCGGCCATTTCATGCGGTCGCTTCCGGTCGAGCACAAGAAGAGATACTCCCCCAAAAAACCAGGCCGCCGTCACCGGCCAGAGCCCGAATAATCGCCCTTTGATCACATCTTCAAGCAACAGTCCGGCCACAACCGCCGGTAAAAAGGCAATCACTATATTGAGGGCCAGACGTTTCCCGCTTGCATCCCGGCCCATGAGCCCGAGAATCATCTGCCTGATCCGTTTACGATAGAGTCCCAGCACCGCCAGGATCGCCCCGGCCTGGATCACAATGGCATAGGCATTGGCTGCCTGCTTGGTTGCGGGGTCACGGGCCAGTCCCAGGATGTGCTCCGTTAAAAGCAGATGCCCGGTAGAGCTCACCGGCAGATATTCAGTGGCCCCCTCGACTAAACCCAGGATAGCACCATCCATGAGACTGAGCGAGGGAGAGGATATTGTGCCGGCGGGAGCACCATGCTCATTTTCCTTGTCGCCACACAAACCAGCAGCCGGTAAACTCATCACAGCGAGGAGAATACCCCCCAACAGAACAGGGAGAAAATAGCGCACACTCTTCTTTTGCCTTGCCAACGTTTTCATACCAACAACTTCCTCTTGCAAAGATACCATTCCACTCCACCTTTCTTCCTGACTCACCCACATTCAAAAGAAAACGACATTATCCAAACCAGATAGTATCCGAACCCCGATACGCAGGATAAGTCCCTTTACAAAAAATTATTCGCAACAAGCAAGTAAATAATTTTCCTCAGGGACTAAAATAAAAACCAGTCAACTCTCTTTTCTCGCATATTCTCTTCATGTTCATTTACCAAATCCTCTCAGCACAGTACTCTATCAGCCATGGAATAAAAGCAACACCCCTCATCTTCGACAACATGAAGAAATCTTCAGGAATACGTCAGTTGTTCCCATTCCTCCGCCATGGTATCAAGACAAGCGTTATGCATAAAATTTTAATCATCGAAGACGAGATCAAAATCGCCCACTCCCTATGTCAGGTACTGGAAGGGGAAGGCTACGCCGTCAGTAGTGCCGTAACCGGTGAAGAGGGGTTTTTCCTGATCAACACCGATATCTTTGACCTGGTGATCCTTGATCTCATGCTGCCCGGCCGCAGTGGACTGGAGATCCTCGAAGCGCTGCGCCGTCGTGACACCCAGACCCTGGTGTTGATCCTCACCGCCCGTGACACCGTGGAGGATCGGGTTATAGGTCTTGACTGCGGCGCCGATGATTACATGATTAAACCCTTTGCCGTAAGCGAGCTTCTGGCCCGTCTTCGGGTCCTGTTGCGGCGGGGCCGGAGTGAACAGATCTTCCGGCTCCAGTTTGCTGATCTGGACCTGGATCTGGTGGCCCGCGAGGCGAGGCGCAATGGGCACGTCCTGGAGCTGACCGCCAAGGAATTCGACATCCTGGCATATCTGGTGCGCCACCAGGGGAGATTTATTTCCCGGGGCATGATCGCCCGTGATCTCTGGCAGGAAACCACCCGGGCCACCCCGCTCGATAACGTCATTGATGTCCATATGGCCCGCCTGCGCCGCAAGGTCGACAAGGATTTCCCGGAAAAGCTCCTCCACACCATCCGCGGCGTGGGCTTCATTATCAAAAAGGAAGAGCCATGACCCTGCGCAAGATCAGTCGGAGTATCCGCACCCGGATCACCCTGTGGCATCTCGGGGTACTGGTACTGACCCTCCTCGCCTACGTCCTTTCGACGCAGATGTTCCTGTGGCACCAACTCACTGTTGAGCTCAAGACCAGCCTCGAAGAAGAGGCCGACGAGGTCGTCGAGCTCTTCCTGAAACGGGCGCCAGATGGCCACTTCGTCTGGCAGGGACACCTGGACAAAGACGATAGACAAGAATACTGGATCGCGATCTCTCATGTTGATGGCGTCCTGATTTATCGCAACTTCACCCAGACGGATTTCAAACTGCCGCCGCTGCCTCTTCCCTCCCTGGCGCCAACCGGTCAGGAAAAAACCTTTCACACCCTGAAACTGACCGATGGCAGAAAGCTGCTGATGATCCAGGAGATCCGGCAGATCGAGGGTATCGATGTGGTAATCAGGGTAGGCCGTACCACTCAGTATTTCGTCAGGGAGATGCGACACCTGCTTCTGGTCCAGGCCCTTTGCTTCCCCTTGGTTCTCCTCGTGGCCTGGGCTGGCGGTTATTTTGTCGCCGGACGAGTGCTGTCGCCACTCCAGAAGATCATTGCCCGGATGAAGACCATCTCGGCCGACCGCCTCCACGAACGTCTGCCGGTAGAAAATGCGGGCGACGAACTGGGGCATCTGGCCACCACCTTTAACCATCTCTTGGGCAAGCTCGATCATTCTTTTCAGCAGATGCGCCAGTTTACCGGTGATGCCTCCCACGAACTGCGCACCCCCCTGGCTGCCATGCACAGCGTCGGGGAAATGGCCCTCCGTGCCCCGATGAACGCGCACGAATATCAGGAAACCATTGCCAGCATGCTCGAAGAGGTGGACAAGATGAGTCGTTTAGTCAGTGACCTCCTGGCTCTGGCCCGATCTGATAGCGACCTGGCCATGCCGACACTTACGCGTCTCGACTTAGGTGAAGTCATCACCGACGAAACCGCACGGCTGGAGATCCTGGCCGAAGAAAAGAATCAGACCCTGACCATCACGATCAAACGCCCCTGCCCTGTGTGCCTTGACCGCAACATCTTCCGCCAGGCCTTTGCCAATATCCTGCACAATGCCATTCAATATTCACCGGAACAAACAACCATTCATATCCTGGTTGACACGACCCCTGATGGTTGCCTGGTCGAGATTTCCGATTCAGGGCCAGGCATTGCGCCCGAGCACCAGGAACGGATCTTTGACCGCTTTTACCGGGTGGACAAGGTGCGTTCCCGCAACACCGGCGGCTCAGGATTGGGACTGGCCCTTGCTAAATGGGCAGTCGAAATTCACGGTGGACACATCGAGCTTGCAAGCACGGTCGGCACAGGCAGCGCCTTCCGCATCTACCTTCCCAAACCACAAAAAGAAACATGTTCATGACCACGCAAGGCAAAATCTCTCTTCTGTTACTGGGGCTCTTTATCGGTATCTACCTGCTGCCTTTAGGGGTTCGTCCACTCATGGAGCCGGATGAAACCCGCTACGGTGCAATCCCGCGGGAGATGATCGCCTCCGGCAACTGGATCAGCCCCCACCTCAATGGCCTGCGTTACTTTGAAAAGCCGCCCCTGGGCTACTGGCTCAATGGCGCCTCGATCATGGCCTTTGGCGAAAACGAGTTTGCCATTCGCCTGCCGCAGGCCCTGAGCGTTGGCCTCAGCGCCATCCTCATCCTGTTCCTTGTGCGCAGGATCAGACCTCGAGACGACTCCTGGGCCGGGCCGATAGCCGCGCTGGTCTTCCTCACCAGCCTGGAAGTACCGGTAGTCGGCACCTTCGGCGTCCTGGATTCCATGCTTGCGGCCGCCCTTACCTTGACCATGGTCTGTTTTTTTCTGGCCAGTCAGGCCGAACGGGGTTCTTCAGGTCAACGATGGCTTCTGATCGCGGCCGGGATCGGATGCGGACTGGCCTTTCTCATCAAGGGCTTTCTGGCCTTGGTTATACCGGCCCTGACCATGGCGGGCTATCTTGTCTGGCAGCGGCGCTGGCGCGATCTCCTGGGCCTTGCCTGGCTGCCGCTCATTATTGCCACCCTGACTGTCCTGCCCTGGGGACTTGCCATCCACCGCCAGGAACCGGACTTCTGGAATTTCTTTTTCTGGCATGAACACGTCCGCCGTTTCCTGGGCGGAGAAAGCGCCCAGCATCGCCAATCTTTCTGGTATTTTTTTATAACCGCCCCCGCCATGTTCCTCCCCTGGACGTTTTTGCTTCCCGCTGCCGGACTTGGTTTGCGCACAAGTAATCCAGGCCCCGAGACCAGAAAACTTATCCAATTCTGCATTGCCTGGTTCTGCCTGCCCTTTCTCTTCTTTTCCCTCTCTTCCGGCAAGCTTCTGACCTATATCCTGCCCTGTTTTCCACCCTTTGCCATCCTGGTCAGTCTTGGCCTGCTGGCCCTGTCGCGTGCCGACCGGCGTCAATCGTTCCAGATCGGAGCCAATGTTACCGCCTTTCTCTTTGGCCTTTTGACCTTGGCCTTTTTGCTGATCCAATTTATCGGGATAGGTGAAATAGCCAGCCCTTACGCCACCATCCGGCAAGGCCTGCTGGCCTTGGCCAGCCTGCTCGCCTTGACCCTGTTGCCCCTTGCAGCCAGCCGCGCCCGGAACTGGCACAGAAAGCTCATCCTCTTTGGCCTGAGTCCGGCCCTGTTCTTAGGCCTTTCCCCCTTTCTCATGCCCGACCAGACCATCGAGAAGAAATCGCCAGGCGCCCTGTTACTTGAACATCAAAAGGAGGTCAACGCTGAGACCATCATCCTCTCCGACGAAAACTCGCTCCGGGCTGTTTGCTGGTACATGAAGCGGGCTGATATCCTGATGGTGCATGACGCCGGCGAGGCCACCTACGGCCTTGGATATAAAGATGCTGCGGGCCGTTTGCTTCCCTTGACCGACCTCAGGGACACGATCCTTGCCCATCAGGGAAATATAATCCTGATCGCCAGGGCCAGAAATTATCAACAATGGATACCTTTGCTTCCAAACCCGAAAACCATTGATGAAAATGGTCAAGACGGCTATATCTTTGCTACATTTTAGAGTCCGTTATGAAACAAGCAAGTTTCTTAAAAGCACTATTTGGCACGGACACCGCTTAGCCGTTAACCATGAGTGAAACAATTCCTAATTCGTAATTTTTCATTCGTAATTGATTACAAGGAGCCAACAACACCATGCGTACTGAGTTCCTGCCCTTTTCCAGGCCCTCGATTACCGAAGATGATATTGATGCTGTGGCCAAGGTCATGCGTTCCGGCTGGATCACTACCGGACCCTGGAACAACCTCTTTGAACAACGGATCTGCGAATATACCGGCTGCCAGGGGGCTGTTGCCCTTTCGTCCGCAACTGGGGGCATGCATGTGCTCCTCAAGGCGCTGGGTATCGGGCCAGGCGATGAGGTCATCACCCCGTCCATGACCTGGGTCTCCACCGTCAACCTGATTGTCCTTGCCGGGGCAACGCCTGTCTTTATTGACGTTGACCGTGACACCCTGATGATTAAGAGTAGGGACGTGCGCGACAAGATCAGCGAACGCACCAAGGCCATCATCCCGGTTCATTACGCCGGAGCCCCGGTGGATCTTGCCCCCTTGCGGGAATTGGCCGCCCGACACGCCATTCCGCTTGTTGAAGATGCGGCCCATGCCATCGGAACTTCCTACCGAGGCGAGCCCATTGGCAAGACCGGGACTGCAATTTTTTCCTTCCATCCGATAAAAAATATCACCAGCGGCGAAGGGGGCATGGTCTGCTCCGATGATCCCGAACTCTTGGCGAAGGTGCGCAGCCTGAAGTTTCATGGCCTGGGAGTCGACGCCTATGACCGCGCAAGCCAGGGCCGCTCTCCCCAGGCCCAGGTCTTTGAACCCGGCTACAAATACAACCTTCCCGATATGCTGGCAGTGCTCGGGGTCAAACAACTGGAGCGGGTGGATGGTTTCAACAAACGCCGGAGGGAACTTGCGGCCAGGTATCATGCATTACTCCACGAGATCGAAGAGATCACGCCGTTGACCCGGCCTGATTATCCTCATACCCATAGCTGGCATCTCTTTATTGTGCGGGTGGAGAGCAAAAAAAGCGGCTTTGGCCGCGATCAGTTCATGGAAGGGCTCAAACAACGAAATATCGGCACCGGCCTCCACTTTCGCGCCATCCATCTCCAGAAATATTATCGGGAACAGATGGGGATGCGGGAAGGGATGTTGCCCAACACCGAGTGGAATTCGGATCGGATCTGCTCGCTGCCGCTTTTCCCTGATATGACGGAAGATGATGTGAACGATGTGGTCGGGGCAATCAAGGATTGTCTCCTGAAAGGCTGATTTTTACAGAAGGCAGGATAGTATGGTGAAAGAAAATCCAATGCAGGAAAATCCCCGGATATCTGTCGTTATCCCTGTATATAATGAAGAGGCCTGCCTGGATGAATTGATCAGGCGGACACTCGCCAGTTGTAGGCAGATGGGCCGCTCCTTCGAGATCATCTTCATTGATGACGGCTCCCGCGATCAATCGGCGACAATCATCCGCCAGGCCGCCGACAACAATACGGGCGAAATCGTTGGCGTCCTGCTCAACCGGAACTATGGGCAGCATAACGCCATCATGGCCGGATTCTCCCATGTCCGCGGGGACTGGGTCGTCACCCTTGATGCCGATCTGCAGAATCCGCCGGAGGAGATCCCCCGCCTGGTGGAGGTGGCCATGGACTATGATGTGGTGGGAACCATCCGGGCCAGACGCAGCGATTCACTCTTTCGCAAGATCTCTTCCGCCATCGTCAACCGTGCGGTACAGAAGGCCACCGGGGTCATGATGCACGATTACGGCTGTATGCTCAGGGTCTATAAGCGGCATATTGTGGAAGCCATGCTCATGTGTCATGAGCGCTCGACCTTTATCCCGGTGCTGGCCAACAGTTTTGCCCGCACCACCACCGAGGTTGAGGTGGAACATGCCGCCCGCACCTTGGGTGAATCCAAGTACAGCGTGGGCAAGCTCATTTCCCTGATGTTCGATCTGGTCACCACCATGACCACCTATCCCCTGCGTCTGCTCTCTATTGTTGGCGGGATCATCTCGGCCACCGGTTTTGGCTTCGGCCTCCTGATCCTGATTCTGCGCCTTGTGCATGGTGCGGAATGGGCCGGTAACGGGGTCTTCACCCTGTTTGCCCTGGTCTATTTTTTTATTGGCGCCCAATTTATCGCCATGGGGCTGCTGGGAGAATACATTGGCCGCATTTATCACGATGTGCGGGATCGACCAAGATATTTCGTACAGGAAGTCACCGGACGCAAGATCAAAGAAAAGGCATAGGGCCATTACGCCTTCGCTCTCTTGATTGCAAATTTGTTAAATTTCACCTTTTACTCCCATCACTTTTAAAGGAAAACCCATGAAAGCTATTGTCCTTGCCTACCATACGATCGGCTGTGTTGGTATTGAAAAACTTCTGGAAGCCGGATTTGAGATCACCGCCATCTTTACCCACGCCGATGCCCCTGATGAAACTATCTGGTTTCGCTCCGTGGCCGAGCTGGCGGCCATCCATAACATACCCGTTTACGCCCCAGACAATATCAATCATCCGCTATGGATTGCCAAGATTCAAGCCATGCAGCCCGACATCCTCTTCTCCTTTTACTACCGACATCTGGTCAAAGAGGAGATCCTGAATATCCCGCCCGCCGGCTGCCTGAATCTGCATGGCTCTCTGCTGCCCCGCTATCGAGGACGCTGTCCTATAAACTGGGCCTTGGTCAATGGCGAACAGGAGACCGGGGTGAGTTTACATTACATGACCCCCCGCCCCGATGACGGGGATATCGTCGGCCAGGGCCAGGTGGACATTGACTCCCAGGATACCGCCCTGACCCTGCACACAAAAATGGCGGCGGCAAGCGGAACCCTTCTTGCCGAGATGCTCCCCAGACTGGCTCTGGGCACCGCGCCCAGAACCCCCCAGGACAAGAGCCTGGCCTCCTATTACGGCGGCAGAAAACCGGCGGATGGCGAGATCGACTGGAACAAAAGTTGCGATCAGGTACGCAACTTAGTCCGGGCGGTCACCCGGCCTTACCCCGGGGCCTTCAGCTTTCTTGGCAATCGCAAGGTGCTGTTCTGGCAGGTCGAGACCGTGGTCGAAAATAAGGGGGCACGGCCAGGCACGGTCATCTCCGAGAATCCCTGTATCATCAGTTGCGGCCAAGGGGCGGTTGAGATCAAGACCGGACAGACCGAAAGCGGACTTTTTCTCAGCGCCAGCCAATTAGTGGCTGAACTTGCCCTGGTGCAAGGAATGCACTTTGGCCCGGATGTGAAAAAGACCATTGCCCAGAGGCGCATAAAATCCGTCCTGATCCTGGGTGCGGACGGCTTTATCGGCAGCCACCTATCTGAACATCTTCTTGATACAGGCCGCTATGAAGTCCATGGCATGGATCTTGGTTCCCGCTATATCAAACATCTTGGAGATCATCCGAATTTCCATTTCGCCGAGGGTGATATCTCCATCCAACGAGAGTGGATAGAATACCATGTCCGCCGTTGCGATATTATCCTGCCCCTGGTGGCCATTGCCACCCCGGCGGAATATACCCGCAATCCATTAAAGGTCTTCGAGCTTGATTTTGAGGAAAATCTCCGGGTCGTCCGCTATTGCGCCAAATATGGCAAACGTATCCTCTTTCCCTCCACCTCAGAGGTCTATGGCATGTGCCAGGACAGCAACTTTGATGAAGACACCTCGCAACTGGTCCTTGGCCCCATCCACAAACAGCGCTGGATCTACTCCTGTTCCAAGCAGTTACTTGACCGGGTCATCTGGGCCTACGGTGCGACACAGGGCTTACGATTCACCCTCTTTCGCCCCTTCAACTGGGTGGGATCACGTCTTGACAGCCTGGCCTCGGCGCGTATCGGTTCATCACGGGCTATCACCCAGTTGATTCTCAACCTGGCCGAAGGCACGCCCATACAATTAGTGGATGGCGGCTACCAGAAACGCTGTTTCACCGATGTAAAAGACGGCATTGACTGCCTGTTCCGCATCATTGAAAACAAAGATAATGCCTGTGATTCCAAGATATTCAATATCGGCAACCCTTACAATGAGGCCTCTATCCGGGAACTGGCCGAGATCCTGGTGGCGAAATTCCAGCAGCATCCTCTGGCACAGAAATTCCCCCCCTTTGCCGGAATGCGGGATATAGAGAGTCGGGCCTTCTATGGCAAGGGCTATGAAGACGTGAATTTTCGCAAACCGAGTATTCAGAAGGCGGAAAAGGTTCTGGGCTGGAAACCGAAAGTGCCCTTAGAGCAGTCCGTGGAAGAGACCCTGGACTTCTTCCTCAAACAGGCCGTGGAAACCGGAGAATTTGAAATCCACCACCAGGATGATTTTTGTTAGGCCCTCGGCAATAATAAATTATTCAGGGTGCCTTGAAAAATGAGGATTTTTGTTCAAGATCAAGGCATGCGAAAAATTTTACCGCAGGCATATAGCTGATATTCCGAGGATAAAATTTTGAGCATAACGCCGAGGTTGAGCAAAAAGACCATTTTTCAAGGCATCCTTCAGTATTGCGCAGAATTTTCTGTCATATTCAAGGAACGGAAAGAGGCGCATAGCAGGGCTATGTAACTCTTTTCGTGACGAAGAAGACACAGGCCAGGGATGGCCTGGTGTCGCTCGCTCCAGGGATGGATGAAGAGCGACTGGCCGAAAAGGCCAGTAAGGCTGGATGATTTATTCTTGCTGAGACCCTTAACACTCCACGCACGGCTCAGGGTATTGTCCCAAGGAGAAAATATCTTTCACCAGACCAAGAGGCACTTTGGATATGGAAAAAAACACCGAACAGTCAATACACGCCTTTCTTGAGGGGTGGGAAGAAACGCCGGAAAGAAACAGAGAGGTCTTTGTCCATCTCCGGGAATATCTCCGCAAAAAAGAAGGCGTCACCTTTGACTTTATCGCACGCCCTGGCCTGACCTATTCTCTTAGGGCCGTGCATTCGGCCCAGAAAGAAAAAGGGCTTTTCGTTATGGTTGATGTCATTGAAGAGAGTCCCCGTTGGCTTTCCGTCTGTTTTTACGGTGAGATGATTACCGATCCCGAGGAAAAAGGTGACTCTGTGCCGGGAGGGCTGCTTGGTGAGGATGCCGTATGCTTTGATCTGGAAAAGTGGGACGATGAATTCATCCGCTATATCGAAGCCCGCCTTGATGAGGCCTGCACCAATGCCGCCACCCCATAGAATTCCTGAAGGCGAAAAGAAACCGATTTTTTATCAAGCTGAACCAAAACTTTTTTTCTGATTGTGAGCATATGCAGATAGGTTTACGGATTGATGTCGATACCCTGCGCGGGACCAGGCTTGGTGTCCCTGAGATCTGCCGGATCTTGAAGGAAAATGACATCCGCGCGTCTTTTTTCTTCTCGGTCGGTCCGGACAATATGGGGAGGCACCTGTGGCGGCTGCTGCGCCCTGCTTTTTTGCTGAAGATGCTGCGTACCAGGGCCGCAAGCCTCTATGGCTGGGATATCCTCCTGAAAGGCACCTTCTGGCCCGGGCCGTCCATTGCCGGAAACGCAAGGAGAGCCATTGAACAGGCGGCAAGAGACGGGCATGAAATCGGACTGCACGCCTGGGATCATCATGGCTGGCAGGCAGGGGTGCAGAAGATGTCGGCGGCCCGGATTCACTCACTGCTCAACCAGGGCGTTGACACGATTCTGGCTCTCACCGGCAGCAAGCCGACCTGCTCCGCTGCCCCGGCATGGCGCAGCACAGATACCGCCCTGCTGGAAAAAGAAAAATTCTCCTTTCTCTATAATTCGGATTGCCGTGGAGAGAGCATTTTCTATCCCCAGGTCTCTGGGGAAACTCTGAAAACCCCGCAGGTCCCGACCACCCTGCCCACCTATGATGAACTGATCGGACAACAAGGGGTCACCACCAAAAATTACAACGAACATCTTCTGGCTGCTCTGCAGGCTGACCGACTCAACATCCTCACCATTCACGCGGAAGTGGAAGGCATTGTCCATAAGGCCATGTTTGAGGATTTTATCAAACTGGCAACGGGACGAGGCTACTCCTTTGTCCCCCTCGGCCAGATTGTCACAGAAACAAAAAAAGGTGCTCTTACTCTTGCCTCCATGCAAGAGCAAACCATCCCCGGAAGAGAGGGCTGGCTTTCGATCCAAGGCTCCTGAGACAAGGCATGCACCCTTTTAAAATCATTTGGCTGCGCCGCCGATACATTTAAGAGCCGTTACGAAATAACTTGTCCATTTATATTCATTTCGTTACGGTTCCTTATGCCATTACTGTCAATCAAAGGATTCTCGTAAGAAAATAACTCCATGGAAAATTTCGTCCTCATTATTGCCTTTCTTCTCATCGGCATGGGACTGCGTCGTCTGCCCCGGTTCCCCAAAGAGACTGCCCAGGTGCTCAACCTGTTTGTCATTTATGTCTCTCTGCCTGCCCTGATTTTGCTCAAGGTGCCGACACTGACTTTTTCCCGGGATGTCCTGGCCCCGGTCATCATGCCTTGGGCCATGCTTGTCGTCTCTGCCGGGATCATCCTTGTTCTGGCACGGTTCTCTCGATGGAGCAGGGAAATAACCGGCTCTCTCCTGCTCCTGGTCCCCTTAGGCAACACCTCATTTCTTGGTATTCCCATGGTGCGGGCCTTTTTCGATGAGGCCGGCATCCCCTACGCTGTTCTCTATGATCAACTCGGCTCCTTTCTGGCCCTGGCAACTTACGGCACCGTGGTTCTCGCCCTGTATGGCAATGACAGGAGTACAGAAAGGCCACAGATACGCTTGATCATAGAAAAAGTCGTCACCTTTCCTCCCTTTCTGACCCTCATCCTGGCTCTTGCGCTCCAGGGACTCACACTCCCAGCCCCGGCAGTCGCCCTGTTCAACAGCCTGGCCGCAACCCTGGTACCGGTGGTCATGATCGCGGTCGGCTATCAACTGACCCCCCGGCTTCGCCCCGAGGTGTTGCAACCTCTCTTGATCGGACTCTCAATCAAGCTACTCGTGGCCCCACTTCTGGCCTTGTTCTTCTGCAAAGCTCTGGGCATCGACATCGCCAGCCTTGCAGTCCGTGTTGCCATCCTTGAGGCAGGGATGCCGCCCATGGTCTCCGCCGGGGCCCTGGCGATCATGGCCGGACTTGCCCCGGAGTTCACCGCCGCCATGATCGGGGTCGGCATCCTGCTCTCCTTTCTCACCCTGCCCCTGCTTTTTCAATTCCTGTGATTCCATTTCTCAATCAAGCGTTCACTTCGTCGAATGCGCTGCGCCGCTCCTCACCGTACTCATTGTACTGCTTCGTGCGGCTCGCTTTTCCCCTCGTGTACATCTTGATTGAGAAATGGAATGAGACTAGGTCTTTCCTCACCTCGCACGCTCCGACCTCTCTTTAAAACCAAACCGCTATCAGAGCCAAAAAAAAACGGTTCAGAAGGAAATCCTCCTGAACCGTTTTTATCACGACTCAACCTGAAACATTGTAACGCATCAGCTCGATAAGCCGTGGTAACGAAATAATATCATTGCTTGAATATCAGAGACGGTATAAGAGCCGTAACAAAATGCTCAATAATGAAGAGGTTCTTTTGTAACGGCTCCTTATATTCAGCTTGCAGGAAATTATTCCTTTTCCTTACCGCCTTTTTTTTTCTCTTTTTCCTTACTCTTTTCCGTCTTCTTCTGTTTTTTATCCCCACCTTCTGCAGTCAAGGGACAACTGGCACAATGCTTGCCTTTTTTTTCAAACTTAAGGCAACATTTTTTCTTCACTTTCTTGGTATCACCCATGGAAACCTACCTATTTTTTTTCAGGGGCTGGCGCGGCGGCAGGAGCAGCTGCGGCTGGGGCCTCCGCGGGTTTTGCATCTTTTTTCTCAATAGCAATAAGCTCTACATCAAAGAGCAACACAGAATTAGGCTCAATAACCGGCGGCGCACCCTGCTCACCATAGGCAATAGCAGCGGGAATGGCCAGTTTGTATTGAGAGCCGACATCCATAAGCTTCAGGGCCTCGCTCCAGCCAGGGATCACCTGATCGACACCAAAAACCGCTGGTTCACCCCGTTTACGGGAATCATCAAAGGGCTTGCCATCAACAAAGGTTCCGGTGTAATGCACCTTGACTTGATCTCCATCCTTTACCTTCTCGCCATTTCCTTTTTTAACCACTTCATACTGGAGGCCGCTCTTGGTGACCACAACCCCTTTTTTGTCTTTATTCTTGGCAAGATACTCGTCACCAGCCTTCTTGTTTTTCTCTTGCATTTCTTTCAGCTGAGCGGCCTGTTTGGCCTGCATCTTGGCCGCAAACTCTTTTTGCACTGAGGCCACCTCTTCAGGAGAGAGCAACTGCTTATTTCCCTTAAAGGCATCAGTTATCCCTTGAGTCAAACGATCATAATCAATATCTTCCTTCATCCCCTTAAAATAAGTACCTACATCGAGCCCCATACTGTAACTGAGCTTGTCCTGAAAACTCTTCAGTTCAACCGCTGGTTTATCCTTGTCAGCCGCAAAGCCCAGGGCAGGAAACATCATCAAGGCCGCCATGGCCAATACCATCAATCTGTTCATTACCATCTTCTCCTTTGATAAATTTTATTTTAACTTATACAACAACGCCTTTCATACCAACCTGAATCGATAGTGATAAACACTCTTTATCACTTTAACAACTATAAAACAACTATGGTAATGCCACGATTTCCTTTGTTGAGATTGACGTTCGTAGCCAACTGTGGAAAACGGCGCAGCAGGTCTCGGGTAGCCCCTGATTTTTGTCGAAAGTCCTCACCATGAACAAAGGTATTGATCTCCCCCAGCCCTTTCAGATATGCCAGCACCTTCCGGCACTCGACACAGATAGCCCCACCCTTGCCACTGGAGCCATAGCCATGGATCACCGTCAGGACCCGAAGGTTCTGCCGGCGGCCGGTAGCAAGCTCGGCCTCGAGTTTTTGTAAGGCACTTGCAACTAAGGGCCGTCCCAGTTCAAGATTGACCACCTTATGAAAAGGGATATCAAGAGGGACTGGCCCAGGGTTAAGCCCCTGTTTTCCACCACAAAACGGACAGATAAGGAGTTCCGAGGCAATATCATTTCCACAGATCTGACAAAGAATCATCTCCGGCACACCCTACACCCGACGCACCGAGATCACCGAATCTAATTGCCGCAAATGTTGCAGCAAGATCTGCAGATGCTCAAGACTGCTCACCTCTATGGTTATCTGAAGCTCCACAATGCCGGCAGGCGTGATTCGCATGGGGATGCCCAGGATATTGGCATCATCGGTATTGATCGCGGCGCTGATAGTGGCAACAATACCCCGCCGGTTTTCGGCAGTCACCAGGATTTCTACCCGATGCTGGATGGTTTGTGCCCCCGTCCAGGAGACCGCTATCCAGCGTTGCGGGTCGGTCGTCAACAGATTTTCACAACTGGCCTTATGCACTGAGATCCCGCGCCCCGTGGTGATAAAGCCGATAATAGGATCGCCCGGCACCGGATGACAGCATTGACTTATCTTCACCAGCATGTCATCAATCCCGTCAATGCTGATAGCCGACTCGCCCCCCTGGCCGACTACCTTCTGCTGGCTCACCATCCGGGCGGCAATTTCCTGAGGAGTTGACGCAGTTCCCGGCACCTTCTCATCATGAAATTCAGGGGGTTGCAGGGCCTTGACCAGATTATGCACCGTCACCGCCCCAGTCCCCACCTTCGCTAATAACTCATCGAGAGAATTACAACGCAACTCCTTCAAGAGCAATTTAATATGACCACTCTTGACCATTTTTTTCAGGGTGGTCTCGTACCGTTTCAGCTCCCGTTCACAGATCTCCCGGCCCAGATGCACGGCCTGCTCTTTTTCTTCCCGCCGCAGCCAGAGACGAATCCGGGCCCGGGCCCGACTGGTCTTGACCAGACTCAGCCACCCCCGACGGGGACGTTGCGTCTTGGAGGTGATGATCTCAATGATATCACCATTTTGCATCTCATACTTCAAGGGCACCAGACGATTGTTGACCTTGGCCCCCACACAGCGATCCCCCACCTCCGTGTGGATGGCATAGGCAAAATCAATAGGGCAGCTCCCCTTGGGAAATTCCTTGACCTCCCCGCCCGGGGTCAGGGCATACACTTCAGGGGTATAGAGTTCTCCCCGGACATTATCAAGAAACTCGCGCGGATCTTCAACCTCCTGCAAGGTGGCCACTAATTTTTTCAGCTCGCGGAAGAGTTTGACATCCTTGCCGGCAATCTTCTGCCCTTCTTTATAGGCCCAATGCGCGGCTACACCTTCCTGGGCAATCCGGTCCATCTCATCGGTGCGAATCTGCACCTCGATAAAGTTATTCCGAGGCCCGACCACCGTGGTATGCATCGACTGATAGTTATTGGCCTTGGGCGTGGAGATAAAGTCCTTGATCCGCCCGGCAACCGGCCGCCAGTTCTCATGCACCACCCAAAGCGCCGAATAACACTCATCTACCGTATTGACGATAATGCGGAAAGCAACATTGTCATAGACCCGCTCAAAGGGGATCTTCTGGGCCAGCAGCTTTTTATAGATGGAATAGAGATGCTTGGGACGACCAATAATCCGCAGGGGAAAGACCTTGTTCGCCGCCAGTTTCTCCTGCAAAATCTGAATGACTTCCTCGACATATTCCTGACGCTCGGCAAACGAGTTTTCCAGTTTGGCGCTTAACTCCAGATACTCCGCCGGGTAGAGATAGCGAAAGGACTGATCTTCGAGCTCACGTTTTAACCAGTCTATACCCAGGCGACTGGCCAAGGGAGCGTACAGATCCATGGTCTCCCGCGCTATCTCCCGCTGATAGTCGCCATCCATCGATTCAAGCGAACACATATCCTGGAGACGGTCGGCCAGTTTCACGAGAAGAACGCGGATATCAGCGGCAATGGCCAGGAGCATCTTGCGCACGTTCTCAGCCTGATGCGCCAACTGGCTGTTATAGTGAACACTGGTGATCCGGGTACAGCCCTCTACGATCTCGGCCACCCCCTTACCGAATTCCTTTTCTATTTGCTGACTTGTGACCCCGTCCTTCAAAACCCCATGCAACAGACCGGCCAGAACCGTATCGAGATCAAGGTGCATGGAGGCAAGAGTGGAGGCCACCTCCAGGACGTGTTCCATATAGGGCGCACCCGAAAAATACTTGCGGTCGCCATGGACCTTGGCCGCAAAATCCCAGGCCTTGTCAATCGGGTCCAGATCAATATCGTGGAGATACCCTTTGGCAATGGTCTTCAGGCCAATAGCGCTCAGCATGGAGGCACTCATGCGATGTTACTTGTGCCCCGACATGGCACTGTAAGACTGGGCGATTTGCGAGAGCAGATATTCGGCTGCCTGCTCAGGCATCAATTCGACCGTCAGACCATCGCGACGATGACGGATTTCAATCATGCCATCTTTAGCCAGACGAGTACCGATTGTAACCCTGAAAGGGATCCCGAGCAGATCAGCGTCTTTGAACTTGGAGCCCGGTCGCTCATCACGATCATCAAGAAGCACCTCTATCCCCTGCGCCTGCAACTGAGCATAGAGGGACTCGGCGGCCGCGGTAATCATTGCATCCTTGAGGCCAAGATTGAGGATAATCACCTGATAGGGGGCGATGGCCACCGGAAAGATCATCCCGTTCTCATCATGATTCTGTTCAATGGCCGCGGCCACGATACGACTGATGCCGATCCCGTAACAGCCCATAATCAGCGGTTTTTCCTGGCCATCATGATCCTGAAATACTGCCCGCATGGCAGCGGAATAGACGGTTCCTAATTTAAAGATATGGCCGACCTCGATGCCCTCGATCTGGCCCAGCTCACCGCCACAGAGCGGACAGGGGTCATCGGCAGCAATCTGCCGCAGATCGGCCACAGCTGTCACCGCAAAATCACGGCCCATATTCACATTCTGCAAGTGATAGTTTTTCTCACCACCTCCGACCACACAATTACGCATGGTCGCGACTTCATGATCCGCCACCACCTTGATCTTCAGGCCGACAGGCCCAAGATAGCCGGTGGGCACGCCGGTGAGGTCAAAGACCTCCTTGTCCTCGAGCAGCTCCACATCAGTCGCCTGCAACAGGTTTTTGAGCTTGACCTCCTGCACCTCACGATCACCCCGCACCAACACCGCCACCGGCTGGCCATCACCGCCGCTCACCTTGTAGATCATGGTCTTGACCAGTTTTTCCGGCCCGATACCCAGGAACTCACAAACCGCCGCCACCTTGCGTTTACCGGGGGTCTCAATCCTGCCAAGATCGAGCATTGCGTCCTGATTGACAACCGGCCGGGCCTTGACCTCCGCCTTTTCGACATTGGCCGCGTACGAACAGGCCTTACATACCGCCAAGGTATCCTCGCCGGTCTTGGCCAACACCATAAACTCATGGGAAAAACTGCCGCCGATGCTGCCGCTGTCCGCCTCCACCGCCCGAAATTGCAGACCACAGCGGGTAAAGATGCGCTGATAGGCCTCATACATCTTCTGATACGAAACACCTGCCTGCTCGTCATCCACATCAAAGGAATAGGCGTCCTTCATGATAAATTCGCGACCGCGCATGAGTCCGAACCGGGGCCTGATCTCATCGCGAAACTTGCTCTGGATCTGATAGAGATTGAGCGGCAGTTGCCGATAGGAGCGCACCTCGCCCCGCACCAGATCAGTAATTACCTCTTCATGGGTCGGCCCCAGGCACGATTCCCGATCATGGCGATCCTGGAAGCGAAGCAGCTCCGGCCCATACTTCTCATAGCGGCCGGTCTCCCGCCACAGATCGGCCGGCTGCACCATGGGCATTAACAGCTCCAAGGCCCCGGCCCGATTCATCTCCTCGCGGACGATCCGCTCCACCTTGCGGATAGCGGCCAGGCCAAAGGGGAGATAGGTGTAAACACCAGCGGTCAATTTCCGAATATAACCAGCCCGCAGCAGCAAGCGGTGGCTGACCACCTCGGCCTCGGCTGGGGTTTCCTTCAGGGTTGGGACAAAAGTCTGTGAATAACGCATCTATTTCTCTTCTTCTATGAGTTTGAGTTCCTGGAGAAAGACCGCAAGCAGTTCTTCCTCTTTTACCTTCTTGTAGAGTTTTCCTTTCTTGAAAATAATCCCTACCCCGTTACCGCCGGCCACTCCGATATCCGCCTCTTTGGCCTCACCAGGGCCATTGACGACACAGCCCATGACTGCCACCTTGATCGGTTTGGTCATGGTCTGCACGTAGCGTTCAACCGCCTCGGCCAGGGCAAAGAGATCAATCTGGGTGCGGCCGCAGGTAGGGCAGGAGATGAGTTCAGGGCCACGTTCACGGATCTTGAGAGAGCGCAGGAGTTCAAAACCGACCCGAACCTCTTCCACCGGATCCCGGGTCAGGGAGATGCGGAAGGTGTCCCCGATCCCCTGATACAGAAGTATCCCCAGGGCAACGCTCGATTTGACGGTACCGGCAATCAGGCCACCCGCCTCGGTCACCCCCAGATGCAGAGGATAATTGGTTTTTTTAGCCAGGGCCTGATATCCGCTCACCGTGGTCAGGGTATCGGAGGATTTGATAGAGATCTTGATCTCGTAAAATCCGAGATCTTCAAGCAGTCGAACATTACGGAGGGCGCTCTCGATAAGGGCGGCAGGGTTTTCCGGGCTTGGATAGCCATGAACTTTAAGCAGATCCTTTTCAATGGAGCCGCTGTTGACCCCCACCCGGATCGGAACCTGATGGAGCTTGGCCGCCGCCACCACCCGAGCCAGCTTCGCCGGGCCGCCAAGATTGCCGGGATTGATGCGGATGGACTGGGCCCCATGTTCCATGGCAGCCACGGCCAGACGATGATCAAAATGAATATCGGCAATCAGGGGGATGGAGATCGCGCCCCGAATCCTGGCAAGAGCCGCCGCCGCCTCAAGATCAAGGACGGCCACCCGGATCAGCTCACAACCCGCCTTTTCGAGGTCATGAATCTGGGCCACGGTGGCAGCCACATCTCTGGTATCAGTATTGGTCATCGACTGCACCGTAATGGGACTGCCGCCGCCCACGGATACATTGCCAACCTGGATTTTCCGGGTCTGGTGCCGTAAAATCATGTCCCTATCCCCTGCTGGTTTTAGAGGCCGTTACTGAAAAGAGTAAGGCTCTTTTTGCTCTTTTCAGTTTACGGACTCTTATGCAACGTCAAAGAAACAGCAATCTTTACCGCTGTTTCTTTGCGTGGCGTTTGGCAGACTACATCCACCGAAGAACATACAAAGTGCCGTTACGAAATGAGCAAGCAAGGGCCTATTTTGCGACAGCTCCCAAGCTCAGCTCCGCATCCGAGGCCCGCACGTACAAAGGGGTGGCAGTGGCAAGTTCAAGACACTGATTCTGTTGCAGCATCTCACCGGCCAGCAGGCCCAAACCACTGGCGCATGGGTAATGCAGTGTCATTGGAGCACTGACAAACCATGGCCCCAAGGCCTCCTGCCAGAAATCGCCATAGGCCATAACCGCATCACCTACAAACAATACCGGTTGGTCAATTTCAGCCGCTAATTTCTGCGGGCTCAGCACCCGAATCGCGCCAACCCGACGGGGAATCCCCTGCCCGTCCGCACGATAAAAACAGGCATAGACCTCTTTTTTGCGGGCATCAAGCACAGCACAGATCAAATGTTCGCCCGTGCAATTGAAGGCCAATCCATCAAGGGTTGACACCCCCAACAAGGGCTTGCCGATTGCCGTGGCCAGTCCCTTGACCGTGGCCATGCCGATCCGCAGGCCGGTAAAACTCCCCGGGCCGATACTGACCGCCAGGCCATCCACAGTCGGCCAATCAATTTCAGCCTCCGCCAACAACCAATCAATGGCTGAGAGCAATCGCCGCGAATGGGTCACGCTGCTGTTCAAAGACAGGGAGGCCAAAACCTGACCGCCCTGTCCACCGTTGACACTGCCTGCGCTTCCACGGGTCAAGGCCACTGAGCTGCAACTGGTGGCAGTGTCAAGGGCCAGGATCAGGGGCACGCCCTCAATCATTTGGTAAAGATCCGCAGCAGATCATTATAGAAGACAAAAAGCATGAGTGAGCCAAGCAGGAACATGCCAATCTGTTGGGCCAAAATCTGCACCCGCTCTGATACAGGCTCGCGTCGGACCGCCTCAATGCTCAAAAACATGAGATGGCCGCCATCCAAAACCGGCACCGGCAGCAGATTCAAGATGCCGAGATTGACGCTGAGCAGCCCCATGAAAAAGACCAGATGAACCCAGCCCGCCGCCATCTGCTGACCGGCAAGCTGGGCAATGAGGATAGGGCCGCCCAGTTCCGACATCGGCACCACCCGCTGAATGAGCTTGACAAAGCCCATGACGGTCAGCGAAATATACATCCAGGTCTGGGCAAAGGCCGCCTGAATGGCCTGGATCATCCCCACTTTTTCATAGACCAAGGACTCGGCCTTGGCCACCCCGATCATATAACGTTTCTCGACGACCTCACCAAAGACATTTTTCACGCTATCAATAGCCGGAGTTACGGTAACAATAACAGTTTTCTGTTCCGTTCCCCGCTTGATCTCGATAGTAAGTGGTTTGCCGTCACTCTCTTTGACACTTTTCAAGACCTCAAGCCAGCCAGTCACAGCGTGTTCATTGATCTGCACAATAGTATCGCCGCTCACCAGTCCTGCAACGGCTGCCGGTGATTTTTCATTTACCTGGCCAATAGTGGTGGTATCCCGGGAGTCTGGAACGCCGATGGCTATAAAAAGACCACAAAAGAGAACAAGGGCAAACAAGAGGTTAAAAACCGGTCCGGCCAGGACGATGAAAAATCGTTTCCACACCGGCTTATGGGCAAACGAGCCCTGCTGATCAGAGACAGTGACATTCTGTTCATCGGGGTTTTCCCCAAGCATCTTCACATACCCGCCTAAGGGAAAGGCACTGATCAGATATTCGGTCTCACCATAGGTCTTACCAATAATTTTTGGGCCAAAACCGAGCGAAAACTTGAGCACCTTGACCTTGAACAACTTGGCAAAGAGAAAATGACCCAGCTCATGCACAAAAATAAGCAGGCCCAGAACAATGATAAACGAGAAGGCAGTATTCATTTCAGGTATGATTCCTTGTTGGAAAAAAGAGAGATCAAGAGAGATCAAGAGAGATAAGGCGTTCGGCCTCGGATCGGGCCCTGGTATCAGCGGCCAGGATATCAGCAAGTGAGTCCTCGCTGCCGTTTGCCCCCTCATGCCACATCTGTTCCATGACCTTGGTCACGGTTGCGACAATCCCCGGAAAAGACAAGCGCCCCTCAAGAAAGGCCGCCACCGCCACTTCATTGGCACCATTTAAGACCGCGGGCATCACTCCACCTTGCCGTAAGGCCTGAAAGGCCAAGGGCAGGGCTGGAAAGCGCTCATAATCAGGCTCTTGGAATTGCAAATTTCCGCATTGGGAAAGTTGCAGTGGCTTGAGGGCCAAGGGCAGGCGTCTGGGATACGAGAGGGCGTAAGCAATGGGGATGCGCATATCGGGGATCCCCAGTTGGGCCACCACCGACCCATCCTGAAATTCAACCAAAGAATGCACAATAGATTGCGGATGCACCACCACCTCGATGGCATCAACCGTCATATCAAAGAGCCATCGAGCCTCAATGACCTCCAGCCCTTTATTCATAAGGGTTGACGAGTCAACAGAGATTTTTTTTCCCATATTCCAATTAGGATGGGCCAGGGCCTGATCAGGGGTAACATGGCGCAGCTCCTCAGCTTTTGTGTGTAAAAACGGGCCACCTGAAGCGGTGAGGATAATCTTGGCCACATCTTCACGATGCCCAGCCTCCAAGGCCTGGAAAATGGCACTGTGCTCTGAATCCACCGGCAACAGTTGAATATTGTTACGCTTCGCTGCCGCCATGACCAACTTACCGGCCATAACCAAGGTCTCCTTGTTGGCAAGCCCAATATCTTTACCGGCCTCAATGGCGGCCAAGGTCGGCAGCAATCCAGCACCACCGACTATAGCCGAAATGGTCATGGTCGCTGTTGTGAGCGTTGCCACCTGAACAGCACCCTCAGGACCCCAGACAATCCGACCTTGATAGCTTGCCGGCAAAAGGGCCTTGAGCCTGTCGGCATGACAGGCATCGAGCACCGAGATCAGTTCGGGGGAAAACTCCACCACCTGACGATGCAACAGATCCACATTCCGACCCGCAGCAAGTCCAACTATACGGTACTGATCGGGAAATTGCCGAACCACATCGAGCACACTCGTGCCAATGGAGCCGGTAGAACCCAAGAGTGACAGATATTTCATGGGGCCACCATCGAGACACCTTGAAGCCCCTGATACCCAAGCAACAAATAATAGAGCACCGGACCGGCAAAAAGGAGGGAATCGATCCGATCAAGAACACCCCCATGGCCTGCCAACAGCGTCCCGGAATCTTTGGTAGAGGTTGCCCTTTTTATAATGGACTCGGTCAGATCACCAACAATCCCGACCCCGGTCAAAAGGATAGCAGCAGGGACCAGAAACAACCAGCTCACCTCAAGTCGCAGCAAGAGGGCCATAATAATCGCCATAATCACTCCGGCGATCAGCCCACCGACTGCTCCCTCAACGGTCTTATTAGGACTTACTAAAGGACATAGTTTATGCCTTCCGAAACGCCGACCGCAATAATAGGCCCCGGAATCAGAGCCGGCAGTAATCGCCGTCAGCACCAGAAGCCAACTACTGCCTTCGGGAAGCTGATGCAGCAGGAGCAGATGCGCCCCCAGAAACCCGACATAGGCTACGCCAAAGAAAGCCCGACTGAAGGACAGCAACGAGTCTTGCAACTGGCTGTAAAAATAAATAATGTAAGCGCTCAACAGCAGAAAAGACAGGAGGAGACCGCCACTAAGCCCAAGGGAGGGAAAGAAGGCAAGACCTAAAGAAGGGAAAAGGGAGAGGACAACAAAAAAAGTCCGAAAACAGATGCCCTGATCAGGAGCGACCATCCTCCCATATTCATCGGCACCAATCCCGATCACCAGGGACATAACCAGAAAGAACAACAGAGAGGGGCCATAAAGAAGCAGGAGTAACCAACAAGCTACAAGGGCAAGACCGGGAAGCAATCGATTCATATTTTTCCACGAAGACACCAACCAGAAGCAGCGAGTCCGGCCAGAATCTTTATCCTGTAATGCCGAGCATCCGGCAGGGTGTTAATCTTGAGGCAATTGGGAGCTTATCTTGCCAAAACGCCGCTCACGCGTCTGAAAGTCAGCAATAGCTTGGTGAAAGGCATCCTTCCGAAAATCCGGCCACATCATATCGGTGAAATAAATTTCACTATATGATGCCTGCCACAGCAGAAAATTTGAGAGCCGAGCCTCACCGCCGGTGCGAATCAACAGGTCAGGATCGGCCATGCCGGCCGTGTCCAGATACCTGCTGATCACATCCTCGTTGATCTCCTCGGGTTTGAGCTCCCCGGTTACGCAGGTCGCCGCAATCTTTCTCATCGCCCTGGTAAGCTCCGAGCGTGAACCATAACTCAGGGCCAGATTAAGCACCAGTCCATTATTATGTGCGGTCGCAGTCTTGGCGTGATCCAAAACCTCACGGACCTCCAGTGGAAGTCGCTCAAGTTCTCCTATACAGGTAAAACGGATATCATTTTGTAACATCTTAGCCAGTTCCGCCTGGACATAACTCTTCAGAAAAGACATCAACCCACTGACTTCGTTGGCCGGACGTTTCCAGTTCTCAGAAGAAAAGGCATACAGGGTAAGAATCTCGACCCCAATCTTTCGCGCGGCCTCTACCACCTCCCGCACTGAATCGACCCCGGCCTTATGACCAAAAAGACGGGGCTGATGCCGCTGTTGGGCCCAGCGACCATTCCCATCCATAATAATCGCCACATGGTGCGGGATACGGGCCGGATCAATAACAGGAGGTTGAGACATAATAATCAGGAAATCTTAAAAGTCATCAAGGAGGTAGCTGAGCGAAAAGGCTCAAAGACGAGGCGCACTCATCGTAAGAACTGCCGGCCGTTCTTTAATCATCCGAGGGAGCGAGCGACACAAAGGCGTTGCGCGATGCCATCAAACCTCCATAACCTCTTTTTCCTTGGCCGCGCTAATCGTATCAATCAATTTCATGGAAACATCTGTCTTCTGTTGAGCCTCATCCTGCAATTTGAACAGGTCATCCTCAGATATTTCTTTATCTTTTTTCTGTTTTTTCAGGACTTCAATGGCTTCACGACGAATATTACGCACCGCCACCCGAATCTCTTCGGCAATCTTCTTGACATGTTTCACCAGATCCTTCCGCCGCTCTTCGGTAAGCTGGGGGATAGAAAGACGAATCATCTTGCCATCATTGGCCGGGGTCAAGCCGACATCGGATTTGAGAATGGCCTTTTCGATAGCAGGCAACATCTGGGGATCCCAAGGGGTGATGACAATCATTCGGCTTTCCGGGATAGTCATGGAACCAACCTGATTCAAAGGCATAAGGCTGCCATAGGCATTCACCGAGATCCCTTCCAGCAGGGCCAGCGAGGCACGACCGGTACGGACCTTGGACAGCTCATGCCGTAAGGCCTCAATGCTCTTCTCAATCTTGTCAGCCATCTCCACCAGTATTTCACTCATCAGCTCTTCTCCCGCCTACCAGCTAAACATCAATTTCCTAAGCCGTCATTACAAAACAACTTGCACAATTATGATCCGAAAACGACATAATGATCCGTAACGAAATGATCAAAAAAGTAGAAGCTCTTTCGTAACGGCCCTAAGCACTAAACCGTAACCAGGGTTCCTACTTGCTCCCCACAAACAGCCTTGAGGATATTCCCAGGTGTATTCATATTCAACACCATGATGGGTTTTTTATCATCCCGGGCCAGGGCAATACCAGCAGCATCCATCACCTTCAGTCCCTTCCGTAACACGTCGTCATAGGTCAAACGATCAAATTTAACGGCATCGGGCGAGCCAACCGGATCTTTATCATAAATGCCATCAACCTTGGTGGCCTTGATCACAACATCAGCATTTATCTCCAAGGCCCGGAGCACCCCGGCGGAATCGGTAGTAAAATAAGGATTACCAGTCCCTCCGGCAAAAATAACAACCCGTCCCTTTTCAAGGTGCCTGGTGGCCCGACGCCGGATATAGGATTCACATACTGATTGCATGGGAATGGCCGACATCACCCGGGTCACAACGCCCACCCTCTCAAGGGCATCCTGCAGGGCCAGACTGTTAATAACCGTGGCCAGCATCCCCATATTATCAGCAGTAGTTCGATCCATTCCCCTGCTGGCCCCTGCCACCCCCCGAAAGATGTTACCAGCACCAATCACTACCCCCGGTTCAACACCCAGGGACACCAGTTCTTTGATCTCGGCGGCCACAAAACTAATAACCCCGGTGTTGATGCCAAAGGCATCTTCACCCATCAGGGCCTCACCACTCAATTTCAGCAAAATCCTTTTATAGTGTATCTGCATGAACAGTTCCTTTACATTCCGAAAAATGCATAAAAAGACGTGGGGAGGAGAAAAGAGGCCGTACAGTAACAAGCCAGACCTTTAATGATCATAAAAACAGGACGACAGGCGTACTTTACACGCCAACCTGAAAGCGGGAAAAACGTCGAATAGAGACGTTTTCTCCCATTTTTCCAACAAGTTCTGTCAACATATCCTGAATACTCTTTTCAGGGTTTTTAACAAATTGTTGCTCAAGTAAACAAACCTCAGCCAGAAAGCGGTCTATCTTACCCGTAACCATTTTCTCAACAATATTTGCAGGCTTGCCGGAATCAAGGGCCTGCTGCACATAGATTTGACGCTCTCGTTCCACAACCTCAGCCGGGATATCTTCCCTGGTCAGAGAAACCGGATTGGCGGCGGCAATATGCATGGCCACGTCACGGGCGAACTCGCGAAAATCATCGGTTTTGGCGACAAAATCAGTTTCACAGTTCAATTCAACCATGACCCCTAATTTTCCACCAGCATGGATATAGGTTTCGACAACTCCCTCACTGGTTGCTCGCCCAGCTCTTTTGGCAGCGACAGCAAGGCCCTTCTGACGTAAAAAATCAATAGCCTTTTCCATGTCGCCGGCGTTCTCGCTCAGGGCTTTTTTACAATCCATCATCCCGGCGCCAGTCTTATCACGCAGGTCTTTTACCATCTGACTTGTAATATTCATTATAAACCTCATTATAGTATAAACTAAAATCACAAACTACAGTTTCAGGGGGACCGCTACAAAAACAAGTATACAATTTTTTCCATTTTGTTACGGCCCATTATGGCGTTTATCAAGCTCCAATGATACAGTCAATTCTTTGATCAAGACTTAGACTCAATCTTTTTTCCCTTTTCATTGCAGACAAGACTTGTATTCCTCTGAAAGAAGAGTACAAGTCCCTACTCCTGACAAAACAAAGGGGCGGTCAAGAGACAGCCCCTTCAACAAACTAAAAACAAGTACCTCGCAAGGCACTTATTTTTTACTGTTCAGTTTCAGGTTCAACCTGTCCCATTTCCGCACCGACATCACTCATGGCTGCAGCCAAGGCCTCATCAGAGGCACCATCGCCATCAAGTCTGGCCTGACCAGCAAGGACAGACTCAGCAATACAGGAAACAACCAATCGGAGGGAACGCAAGGAATCATCGTTACCTGGAATCATAAAATCAATACCATCGGGATTACAGTTGGTATCAGCAAGAGCAACAACCGGGATATTCAACTTTTTGGCCTCACTGATAGCAATCGACTCTTTTTTAGGATCGACAACAAAAAGAACGGTGGGCAGCTTTTTCATATTTTTTATCCCACCAACATTTCGCTCCAACTTAATCCTTTCTTTCTCCATGAGCCCAATTTCTTTTTTCGGAAAACGATTGATAGAGCCATCTTCCTGCATGGACTCAATCAATTTCAAGCGATCTACACTATTCTTAATGGTCTGAAAGTTGGTCATCATTCCACCAAGCCAACGATGATCGACATAGTGCATATTGCAACGCTTGGCCTCATCCTGAACAATCACCTGGGCCTGTCTCTTGGTACCGACAAATAAAACTGTTCCGCCACGGGAAATTTCCTTGGTGAGAAAATCACAGGCAGTATCAAACATACGCTTGGTCTTATCAAGATTGATAATATAGATACCGTTGCGTGGCCCATAGATATAGGGTTTCATCTTAGGATTCCAACGACGTGTCTGGTGACCAAAATGCAGTCCGGCCTGAAGCATTTCTTTAACTGTAGCAAATGACATTTTCTTCTCCGTTTTCTGGTTTAACCTCCACCCCTCAATTCATCACTTTTGAGACCCAACAAGGCACATAGTGACACCAGGTACAGCAGGGGGTGTGTGTATTTTACAATCATTATTCTCTATTTCGACCATCGAAACAGCGGAACAACATCCAACATTAACTCTCAAAACATTACTTTTTACCACGAGATACTTTTTTTTGCAACTTACGAATTCACATCAAAATCACAAAAAAAGAATCACACTCCTCAAAAGAGCTGAATTTAACGACGCTCTAAAGACGATTTCCCCGTCAGAAACAACTTCAACCACTCAAAACCAAAGAGTAACAATGTGGCATCATCAGATTGAACACCTGTTTTTTGTTCTCTCGAAAGACGAAACTGCTCAAAGATTTTTTCTCTGTTTGCTAAGGCTCGGAAACCATCGACATCGTAACAGACCATAAATGCCATTTGTTGTTTAGGCCCACCGCTCCCCTCACCCTTCCATGGGTTATTTGCGAAGATCGTGTCGAGTTCAGCCCAGCGGTCGTTCATCGTATTGTACTCATCAAGTTTTTGCTCTCGTGACCATTGGGCCACCGAGTAAAAATTATCTTCAAGATGCCCCAAGCAATAGTTATGATTTGTTACAAAATAATAGTCCTTGTGACGACCTCGAGCCACAGACCGATCAACGGCTCGCTCAAGAGGATAAGTTCGGCAGGCAGAAGGACGGTCATGGTAAACCCCACACCCCCCTTTTTTCAAAAAAGGACAAGATTTATCCTCATCAACATTTAATTTCAACATAACAGCGGGGAAATATGGATGCCCCCCTTGAACCAGACGTGTATGTTGACGCATAAAGGTCTCAGAATCTATCTGCAAGCATCTTTTCAAGCGCACAATGTCATAAGGGTAAAGAAACATGTCAACATTCTTACAACAGGACATGAAACACCCTACCCCCGCATGACAAGAAAACTGAAACTTGCCTGCTCCCAATGGCACCATACCTTCAGGGAACTCTTTCTTACTGTTCATAGTATTTCAGATAGTAAATGAGACAAAAAAAAAGCTGCCATGGAAAGAATCCATGACAGCTTTTTAAACTTTTTCTTCAAAAATTACTTATAAGAATAAGTTATCATACACAGATTCAAAAAGTTCATAAGTTCATCAATAAGCTATTGATAACTCACGACATCAAACCTCACCAACTAAAATTAAAGGGGGGGGGAGGTAAAAAAGACTTCTACCAACGATCAATTATCAACCTTTACCCCAAGGTCTTCTTGGTAGCCAACCAGCTCAAGGATGGCCATAGCTGCCGCATCTCCTTGACGAACTCCGGTCTGAATAATCCGGGTATATCCACCATTCCGACCAACAAATTTCAATTGAATAACATCGAAAAGTTTGGCCACGACATCTTTACTGCGAATATAACTCAAGGCTTGACGCTTGGCATGTAAATCACCCTTTTTAGCCAAGGTAATCATCTTGTCAGCGATACGACGAGCCTCTTTCGCCTTTGGTGTGGTTGTGACAATCCGCTCATGTTCAAAAAGAGAGGTTACCATATTTCTAAACATCGCATCGCGATGGGAGCTGGTACGACCAAGTTTTCTACCGGAATTTCTATGTCTCATTGCCTTTTCCTCAACTTACACTGTTGATGGTATAGATATAAATTATCTATTTTCAGTAAATATAATGATTATTCAATTTCTTCAGGAGTTCTCACAACCTCAGGGGCAACCCAGTTATCAAACTTCAGCCCCAGAGTAAGTCCTCTCTCTGAGAGTAATGCCTTGATCTCATTCAAAGATTTACGCCCAAAGTTCTTTGTCTTCAACATCTCCTGATCTGTTTTCTGACAAAGTTCGCCTATAAAATTTATATCCGCATTCTTTAAACAATTTGCAGACCGAACAGAAAGTTCTAAATCTTCAACTGGTTGATTCAAGAATTCATTTTCTGGATTGTCCTCTTTGTCGCTTGCAACCACTTCCGGTTCAGCAGTCCCTTCATCAAAATTGATAAAAATGGTCATCTGTTCCTTGAGAATTTTAGCCGCAAAGGCCAAGGCGTTCTCTGGTCTGACACTGCCATCAGTTTCGATCTCAATGGTTAACTTATCATAATCAGTCTGCTGTCCAACGCGAGCCTGAGAAGTATTATATTGTATTTGCTTGACCGGAGTAAAAATCGCATCAATAGGAATTTGCCCAATAGCAAGATTTTCTTTAGACTGGCGCTCTGCTGGTTGATACCCCTTACCCCATTCAACAGTTAATTCAGCATGAAATCGTGTTTTCCCCGTTAAAGTACAGAGCAGCTGATCTCCATTCATTACCTCAACAAAAGAAGACCCCTTAATATCTGCTGCTGTAACAACACCAGGACCCATTTTGTCAATAATGACCGTTTGAGATTCAGGTTTATTCAGTTTTAAACGAACTTGTTTCAAGTTCAGAATAATCTCGCTTACATCTTCAACAACATCCTTCATGGCCGTAAACTCATGAAGGGCTCCCTCAATCTTTACAGTCGTAATTGCTGCCCCCTGAATAGAGGACAACAAAATACGACGAAGAGAATTACCGATGGTAGATGCAAAGCCTCTTTCAAGTGGCTGGCAAACAAATTTACCGTATGTTTCTGTATGCTTAGCCTTATCAACCTCTAACTTTTCGGGTTGAATCAACTGACGCCAATTACGATAAACTGGAATTTTTTCTTCAGCAGTTTGGGTCATATAATTCCTTCTCTGCGTAATCTTCTTATAAAAAAGTTCTTAGAGGATAAACACTTTCAATACCTTTAAAAGAAAGATATTATACTCTCTGTTCATCCGCTAAGAACGAATTATTGATATATCCCAACAACTACAACATTAAATACTAAAACATCTGTATTAAGGGAATTTCAACGTCAATTATTTAGAATAAAGCTCAACAATAAGGTGTTCCTGGATTGGCATCGTAAGTTCTTCACGATTAGGAAGGGCCTTAACTGTGGCTTTAAAATTATCTTTATCAAATTCCAACCAACTAGGAACACCACGACGAGCAACTGCCTCCAGATTTTCAACGATAAAGGCGTTCGTCCGACTCTTTTCTTTTATCGTAATCTCATCACCGGCCCCAACAAGAAAAGAAGGAATATTCACTTTTTTACCATTTACCAGGATGTGACTATGTAAAACAAACTGTCGAGCTTGATTTCGAGATGACGCCATACCAATGCGAAAGATTGCATTATCTAATCTTCTTTCAAGATTAACCAGCAAGTTCTCACCAGTAACGCCCTTTTGTTGATCAGCCTTATGGAAACAAATACGGAACTGACCTTCAAGCACGCCATACATGTTCTTTACTTTTTGCTTCTCTCTAAGCTGCAAGGCATAGTCAGAAACTTTTTTAAAACGAGCCTGTCCGTGCTGCCCAGGACCAAAAGCCCGACGCTCAAACGAACATTTATCCGAATAACACCGGTCGCCCTTCAAATACAACTTAAGGTTTTCACGCCTGCAACGACGACATGCCGCACCTATATTTCTTGCCACTTAATCCTCCATCCTCTGTTCTATGATTTTAATAAATATACAATTATAACGCCATTCAAGATCAAACACGACGACGTTTTGGAGGTTTACAACCATTATGGGGAACAGGAGTAACATCGCATATACGGGTTACCTCAAAGCCAGTGGTCGCCAAGGCCCGTAAGGCAGCCTCTCGTCCTGGGCCAGGACCTTTCACTTTAACCTCAACCTTTCGCATTCCATGATCCGCAGCCTTTTGACTTGCCTCGGCAATTGCATTTTGAGCTGCGAAAGGAGTACTTTTGCGTGACCCCTTAAACCCTAAAATCCCCGCACTGCACCAGGAAATAACATTCCCTTGAGTGTCTGATATTGTAACGATGGTATTATTAAAAGTTGAATATATAAAAACAATACCTTCGGGAATATTCTTTTTAACCTTTTTTTTATTGCGTGCAGTAGCACGTTTCGCACCGGCCATTATATTACCTTTTCATTATTAAATTATTTACGGCGAGCTGCTGCTCCACGACGCGGCCCCTTACAGGTTCTTGCATTAGTTTTAGTCTTTTGACCTCGACAAGGGAGGTTCATGCGATGACGCTTACCCCGATAACAACCAAGATCCATCAGTCTCTTAATATCCATAGAGACCTCACGCCTGCGGTCTCCCTCAACCGTGTACTCGTCTTCAATAATTTTTCGGATACGGCTGACATCATCACCGCTCAGATCATCACTGTTCATAGTGTATGGTAGATCAGCCTTAGCAAGTATCTGCCTGGCAGAAGTGAGCCCTATACCATGAATATAAGTAAGCGCACGATCCATATGTTTATTTTTCGGAAGGTCAACTCCTGATAAACGTGCCAAAATTGTATCTCCTCAAGAAGGTCAGTATATTTTTAGTTATCTGAAAAACATCAAGATAACTATTTGAATTTAAGTAAAAAAAATTACCCCTGACGCTGTTTGTGTTTTTTAAGCTTACAGGAAACCCTGACCACCCCATTGCGTTTGAATATCTTGCAATCACCGCACATTTTTTTAACTGATGCTCGTACTTTCATAATGTTACTCTCTCTATTTAGTCTTTTTACCACCCTTGGCCCTGAATGTTACCCGGCCACGGGACAGATCATAAGGGGATAGTTCTATTGTTACCCGATCACCAGGTAATATCTTGATAAAATGCATACGCATCTTGCCAGATATATGTGCCAAGACCTTATGCCCATTATCCAACTCTACGCGAAACATTGCATTGGGTAGAGGTTCAACGATTGTGCCTTCGACCTCAATGGCCTCTTCTTTTGCCATACCTACTCCTGGGATTCGATAAAATCAAACCAAAAAGATGAAAATATAATACACCTCCACGAAAAAGAGAAGCATTATTTTTTTATAGCTTCAAAGTTTTCCCGAGAGCTTAACACCAAAGGCCCATCAAGGGTAGCCGCTACTGAATGTTCAAAGTGGGCAGAACACATCTTATCCGCAGTAATTACAGTCCAACCATCCTTAAGAACTGAGACCTTATGCGTCCCCATATTAACCATAGGTTCAATCGCTAAAACCATTCCGGCAACAATACGAGGCGACCTGTCTTTTTGTACATAGTTGGGTATTTCAGGTCCTTCATGTAAAGAGGTGCCAATTCCATGTCCAACAAACTGACGAACCACTGAAAAACCATGCCCCTCTACATACCCTTGAACAGCCTTGGATATATCAGAGATCCTATTCCCTATACGCACTTGATCAATGGCAAGCAAAAGGGAATTCTCGGTAACTTGAAGCAACTTCTTCTTATCACTTGCAATCCCATTTACGGGTAAGGTAATAGCAGAATCGCCAAAAAAACCCTTAAAGCACACACCAAAGTCTATAGATACAATATCACCTTTGGCCAGTTTTCTCTTGCGAGAGGGTATACCATGCACAACTTCTTCATTCAATGAGACGCACAAACAACCAGGAAAACCTCGATAGCCCTTAAAAGCTGGCTTGGCTTTTCGTTTCAAACACAAGTCTTCAGCAATTCTATCTAATTCAAATGTGGTGATGCCAGGTTCTACTACTCCTTGCAACAGGGAAAGTACTTCGGCCACAATCTGGTTTGCTTCCAGCATGGAACGAATTTCATCCGGGCTCTTTAGGATAATTGATTTCGCCCCTTGATCACTTGCCGCCGCATTCAATTCTCTTCTTAACCGCCTACTTTCGCCCGCTAATTTTACCCGCTTTCATAAATCCTTCATAATTGCGCATGACAAGATGAGATTCAATCTGCGACATTGTATCAATTGCTACCCCAACCACAATAAGAAGGGCGGTCCCTCCGAAATAAAAGGGAAGGTTAAATTTTGAAATCAACAACGTTGGCAAAACACACACAACGCTGAGATAAATTGATCCCACCACTGTCAAGCGAGTTAAAGCCTTATCAATAAATTCAGCGGTTCTCTTTCCAGGACGAATACCGGGAATGAAGCCACCATTTTTTTTCAAATTTTCAGCAACATCATCGGGTTTGAAGGTAACTGCCGTGTAAAAGAAACAAAAGAAAACTATCATCCCCACGAACAGGATATAATAATATATCGTCCCTGGAGAGAGGGCCGCTGAAACTTGCTGTACCCAGTCAATCTGAATAAAGCTCCCGATTGTGGCCGGAAACATCATTATCGATGAGGCGAAAATGGGGGGGATAACACCAGCGATATTGATTTTCAATGGCAGATGAGAACTCTGTCCTCCATAGACCTTTCTTCCTACAACTCGCTTTGCATACTGAATAGGAATCCGTCGTTGGGCAGTTTCAAAAAATACGATAAAACCAACAACAGCTACCATGAAGGCCAAGATAAAAGGGATAAAAAAGAGCGCAATCTCGCCTGCTTTTACCAACTGAAAGGAATTAACCACAGCTGCGGGTCCACTGGCAACAATTCCTGCAAATATTATCAAAGACATCCCATTGCCAATACCACGCTCTGTTATCTGTTCACCAAGCCACATGATAAATGCAGTGCCCGAAGTCAAGGTAAGCATGGTCATCAACTTAAACTGCAAACCTGGATCAAGGACAATAATCTCCCCGCCTGGGCCACTCATCCCCTCAAGACCACTGCTGATAAAGAGCCCTTGAATTATACTCAAGCCAACGGTTCCATAACGGGTATATTGAGTAATCTTTCTTCTGCCTGCCTCACCTTCTTTTGATAAGGCCTCAAGCTGGGGAACGACTACTGTCAAGAGCTGAATAATAATGGAGGCACTGATATAGGGCATAATGCCAAGAGCAAAGATGGAAAAATTCGCCAAAGCACCACCAGAAAACATATTAAACATACCAAATAATGAGCCAGCATGTTGCTGAAAAAAAGCGGCAACCGCCTCACCATTGATACCTGGCGTAGGTATTTGCACCCCCATCCGATAGACAGCAAGCATGGCAAGAGTAAATATAATTCTCCTCCGCAACTCTGGGATGTTGGCAGCTCTTTGCAATCCACTCATTAATTATAACCTGTACTCAACCTAAAGGATTTTACGATAACCACAAGCAATTATTACTCAATATAAGAAAACAAAACGGAGATTATTCAGCTATATCAATTTCTATAACTTTACCACCAGCAGCCTCGATCTTATTTTTGGCCCCCACACTTATCTTGTCAACTTTGATTGTAATCGCGCGACTAATCTCGCCATTGGCAAGAACCTTGATCATCTGATCATTTTTGGCCAGTCCTTCACGAACAAGCATCTCAATTGTTATGTCGGTGCCAGCATCAAATTTATTCAATTGATCAAGAGAAATAATAGAATACTCTGTCTTGAATTTATTATGAAAGCCACGTTTTGGTAAACGACGTTGCAAAGGCATCTGACCACCCTCGAATCCAGGTCGAACACTCGCACCTGAACGAGAATTGGCGCCTTTATGGCCTCTGGTTGCAGTTTTACCACGTCCAGAGCCAGGCCCTCTGCCCACTCTTTTTCGTTTACGGTTCGCACCGACATTCGGCGAAAGATTTGCTAATGTTATCATTTTAGTTCTCCTCAACTCGAACGAGATGGCCAACCTTATTCAACATACCCCTGAGTTCAGGGGTATTCTTGCGGGTAGCAGTTTTCTGCATCTTAGTCAGTCCCAAACCGGTCAAAGTGGCTCTGATTTTTTGTGTACTGCCAATACCACTCTTGACCAAAGTATATGTGATTGTCTCAGCCATATGACTACCTTTTTAGTTCGAAAAATATATAAAAAAAGCACATCTCAATTTAGACTCTACCGCCCAAAAGAGAATGTGCTCAGGTTATGCAGATATTTCTTCTACAGTCTTACCGCGTAATTTGGCGATACCTTGCGCTGAACGTAAAGTCCGCAGACCACTCAATGTTGCTTTAACCATATTGTGTGGGTTATTAGAACCTAAACACTTGGTCAAGATATTGGTGACACCGGCGGCTTCCAAGACGGCACGAACAGGACCACCTGCGATTACTCCGGTACCTTCAGATGCGGGCTTTAAAAGGACTCTCCCTGCACCGTACTGGCCAACAATAGTGTGGGGTATCGAAAACTCTGTCAACGACACCGCAACCATATCTTTTTTGGCTTGATCAACACCTTTGCGAATGGCATCAGGGACCTGATTAGCCTTTCCCAAGCCATATCCAACTTTACCTTTACCATCGCCAACAACAACAATAGCACTAAAGCTGAAACGACGGCCACCTTTTACAACTTTGGCGACCCGGTTAATGAAAACAATTTTTTCGATCAGTTCTTCAGGAGTTTCACTCTTGGAACGTTTAAAATCAGACAAGGGGCACCCCCTAAAAATACAAGTTCATTAAAATTGAAGCCCACCTTTACGGGCCCCATCGGAAACAGCCTTTATACGACCGTGATATATAAAACCTCCACGATCAAAAACTACTCTACCAATACCTGCGGCTTTCGCACGTTCAGCAATTAACTCGCCTACTTTTTCTGCGGCACCAGTTTTTCCTTTCCCCTCACCTATCTCAAACGCTTTATCAACTGTTGACATAAAGACTAATGTCTTACCAACACTATCATCAATAATTTGAGCATAAATATGTTTACTACTCTTAAAGACTCTAAGACGGGGACGCTCACTTGTACCGGTAATTTTTTTACGGATACGACTTACCCGCTTTGCCCGCGCTGTGGCCTTAGCATTTGTCTTAGCCATTATTCTTTACCATGTTTACTATTATTAAATGAACCGTAAAAACCCAAGAAGGGGAATCACGAAAGTTTATTTTTTCCCAGCAGACTTACCGACCTTACGGACTATGTGTTCATCTGCATATCGAATTCCTTTGCCTTTGTACGGCTCTGGTTTCCGGATACTACGAATTTTAGATGCGGTCAAGCCAAGTAATTCTTTATCAATTGACTCCAGATTGATCTTGGTGTTATTTTCTACATTAGCGGTAATGCCTTCAGGTAGAATAAAATCAACGGGATTTGAATAACCGACATTCAGAGTCAAGGTATTGCCAGTGACACTCGCTTTATACCCAACACCTTCAACAAGCATTATTTTTTTAAAACCTTGATCAACACCAATAACCATATTGTTAATTAAACTACGAAATAATCCCCGAAAGGCACTTGATTTACCGCCTTCCTCATGGGTGTCAATCAACAGTTCATTGGCTTGCTGCACAAACTTTATTTCATCACGAACAATTCGTTCAAGTGATCCCTTAGCGCCTTTTACCGACACATGTTGACCATCAATATTGATAGTCACACCAGCAGGTACAGGGATGGGTTGTTTTCCAATACGAGACATATTTCCCTCCGTTATTTGTGGATTTGTTACCAAACCTCACAAAGTATCTCTCCACCTGTGTTGTTGGCTCGTGCCGTTTTGTCCGTGACTATACCAATTGAAGTAGAGATAATGGCTATACCTAACCCATCAAGAACTTTGGCAATGGCATCAGCCTTGGCATACCTTCGCAGCCCTGGCTTACTAATCCGTTTTATACCAACAATAACAGGCTCTCTGTTTGCTCCATATTTCAAATCAATGGTCAAAGTACCCTGAACACCTTCATTGGAAACATGATAGTCGGCGATAAAACCTTCCTCTTTGAGTACCTTGGCGATACTAACTTTAACGTTAGATTTAGGCATCTTCACACTATCAAATTTAACCATTACTGCATTTCTCAACCTGGTCAGCATATCTGCCAGGGGATCGCTCATGGACATGGCGAACACTCCTTTTCTTCATCTAAATAAAATACAAAAACATCTAACAAGAGAGATTCTCTTACCAGCTTGATTTCACAACACCTGTAATTTGACCATGTGATGCTAATCCACGAAAACAGATCCTGCAGATACCAAATTTTCTCAGAAACCCTCGCGGACGACCACAAAGTGGACATCTGTTATAGTTTCTCACCTTGAATTTTGGCTCACGTTGTGCTTTTGCTATTAAGGATTTTTTGGCCAAAACAACCTCCACTTACTCAAAACATTTATAAAATTGAATTCCAATATTACTTTACTTTCTGAAGGGCATTCCCAAAGATTTCAGCAGAGAACGACCTTCCTGATCTGTTGGAGCTGAGGTTACAATAGTAATATTGAACCCTTTTACCTTATCGATTTTATCATAATCAATTTCCGGGAAGATAATATGTTCTTTAATTCCCATAGAATAATTACCTCTTCCATCAAACCACTTCGGAGATAATCCGCGGAAATCGCGTACCCGAGGCAACGCGATGTTCACCAGTTTACTCAAAAAATTATACATCCTCTCTTCACGCAAAGTGACACAACAACCAATTGCGACACCTTCTCTCAACTTAAAACCGGCAATAGATTTTTTTGCTCGTGTAATAACGGCACGTTGACCTGCAATCTTTGAAAGTTCTTCAACAGCACCTTCAATAATTTTAGGATTCTGAACCGCTTCACCTAGTCCCATATTAAGAACAATCTTCTTAATCTTCGGAACCTGCATAATATTGTTATATCCAAATTCTTCTTTCAAAGAAGGGACACATTGCTCATTATAAAAATCTTTCAGCGCACCCATTTAATAACCCCTGTAAGCTCTCTTGCAAGCTTCTTATTAACCTATGATTTAGCAGCCTCAATGGATTCGCCACAACTTTTACAAAAGCGAACTTTGGTGCCGTCTTCAAGAAATTTCTTGCCAATGCGACCAGTTTTGGTGCATCCCGGACAGATCAATTGCAAGTTAGAGATATGAATAGGAGCCTCTTTCTCAACAATTTGTCCTGGCTGGTTCATCTCTTTAGGTTTTTGATGGCGCTTAACCATGTTGATACGTTCAACAACGGCCTTATTTTTATCAATAAGAACTCGTAATATCTTGCCGACTCTACCTTTGTCTTTACCTGTAATAACTTCCACCTGATCATTTTTTTTCAGGTATGTTTTTCCCTGTGCCATTTTCAATACCGCCATTTCAATACTGTTTTTTCTCTATAAACTGAATGCCAACTATATGACAAGAAAAACGCTATAGAACTTCAGGCGCCAATGAGATAATTTTCATAAAGCCCTGATTCCGTAACTCTCTTGCAACAGGGCCGAAGATTCGAGTTCCAAGTGGCTCACCGCTTCCCGAAAGAATAACAGCTGCATTGTCGTCAAATTTTACCCAGGTATCATCCATACGTCTCAACTCTTTGGCAGTACGAACGATAACAGCCTTCATAACATCGCCTTTTTTCACCTTGGCGTGAGGAATTGCCTCTTTAACAGCAACGATAATGACATCACCGATGGTGGCATATCGTTTGCGAGACCCACCAAGCACTCTCATACAAAGTACTTTTCTGGCCCCGGAATTATCGGCAACATTAAGCACTGTTTCAGTTTGTATCATAATTTCACCTGATTTTTCATCAGTTACAGATCACAGTATTTTAGTATATAAAAACTGGATATTATTAAACAGAACGATCTAATATTGTTCTCAGACGCCAACGTTTTCTTTTACTCAGTGGACGACACTCTTCAATCAGAACAAGATCACCAATTTTGCACAAATTTTCAGGATCATCAGCTATATATTTAACTGTTTTTTTAACAAACTTACCGTACAAGGCATGCTTGATTTTCCTTTCGACTTGAACAACAATACTCTTTTCCATCCTGTCACTTACGACAGAACCTGTTTTAGTCTTTTTTGATTTATTTATCTCACTCATAATCTTTTCAATGCGAGTTATAGGAAACAGGATTTTTTTTAGCAACTGTCCAGAAATAAGATTTATATTCCTGATTATTTAAATACTAAAAAATAATTTTTATTTTAATTAACAGTCATCTGGTTCCGCAGGGTCAGTATCCTGGCAACATCCTTACGCAACTTCGAAACACGTGAGGTGTTCTCAAGAGGTCTGATCCGATGTTGGAATGAAAGTTTCGAAATTTCTTCTCGTAAATCCAGTTCCTTTTTAGCAAGCTCCTCAGATGACAACTTGCGAATATCAGCTATTTTCATATCATATCCCTCCGTGACACAACTTTGGTAGCAAAAGGTAATTTATTGCCAGCCAAGGTTAAGGCCCGTACTGCTAACTCTTCATCAACGCCCGCAAGCTCAAAAATCATCCGGCCGGGATGTATCTGGGCAACCCAATACTCCGGATTTCCTTTTCCCTTGCCCATACGTGTCTCAGCTGGTTTTTTGGTAATAGGCTTGTCCGGAAAAACTCGGATCCAAACCTTGCCACCACGTTTAATTTTTCGATTTACAGCGATACGAGCCGCCTCGATCTGCCGTGCGCTCATCTTGCCGCAGTCAAGGGCCTTCAGACCGTAATCACCAAAAGAAAGAGATGATCCTCGAAACGCAACTCCTGTCAAACGACCCTTAAATACCTTTCTATGAAGGACTTTTCTAGGACTTAACATCATTTACTCCGTATAAAATAGTTGAATTCTCAACACTAAAGAGGTGAAACTTATCCAACTGTAGGGTCTGTTTCACTTAAAACTTCACCGTTAAAAATCCACACCTTAACACCAATAATACCATATGTTGTGTTGGCTTCAGCGAGTGCGTAATCGATATCAGCTCGCAGTGTGTGCAAAGGAACCCGCCCTTCACGCATCCATTCACAACGTGACATTTCAGCTCCGCCCAACCGACCTGAGCAAGAGATCTTAATCCCCTTAACTCCAAATCGAAGAGCTGAACTCACGGCCTTTTTCATTGCTCGCCGAAAAGCGACCCTTCTGATAAGTTGCCCTGCAACATTGTCAGCTATCAACTGGGCATCGGCCTCTGGCCTGCGAATTTCCTGAATTTCAAGAACGACACTTCGCTTGATTTGTTTTTCAAGATCTTTTTTCAAAATCTCGATCTCGGCCCCTTTTTTCCCAATGATAATTCCAGGCCGGGCAGTAAAAAGTTTAACCCGTACTTTTTCACCGGTCCGTTCCAAGATCACCTTGGAGAGACTCGCATGAGCAAGACGTTTCTTGAAAAACTTTCTAATCTTCTGATCTTCGATGAGATAGGTTGAGTAACTTTTATCTGCATACCAGATAGAATCCCATGTCCGGGTTATATTAAGCCTCATGCCCAATGGATTAACTTTCTGCCCCAAAACAATCCTCCATCAAAATACTTCGTTCATTAAATTAAAAAAAGGAAAATTATACTCATATCAACGGATAAAGTAAAGAACTATTGTTCATCCAATATCACAGTGATATGACTTGACCTTTTGATTATACCCGTTGCACGACCTTGAGCCCTTGGCATAATTCGTTTTAACGATGGCCCGCCGTCAATAAAAATTGTCTTTATATACAGAGTATCAACATCTACCTTATCATTCTGAGTTGCATTAGCAATTGCAGAATCCAAGACCTTTTTCAAGATCCTCGCACCTTTTTTAGGCATAAAATTCAAGGTGTTGATAGCTTTATCAACGTTCATTCCCCGCACAACATCAGCAACAAGTCTTGCCTTTTGGGGAGATATACGAATCCCCCGCCCTACAGCTCGAGCTTCCATAATATTTACTCCTGATAGTCCCGGCAATTCATACCAGGACGTTTAATCTCGAACTACTTTTTACCCTTTTTGTCAGCGGTATGGCCATGATATGTACGAGTTGGTGAAAACTCACCCAGCTTGTGACCGACCATGTTATCCGAGACAAAAACAGGGATAAATTTTTTCCCATTGTGAACCGCAAAGGTAAGTCCAACCATTTGAGGTATAATATCAGAACGTCGAGACCAAGTTTTAATTACCTTACGCGATGTAGTCTCGTTTGCCTTTTCTACCTTTTTCATCAAATGATCATCAATGAAAGGACCTTTTTTAACTGACCGAGCCATACGTTACTCCTTGAATCTTATGATCTCTTCTTGATAATATATTTATTACTTTCTTTATTGGTTCTGGTCTTATAGCCTTTTGTTGGATACCCCCAAGGAGTACAAGGATGACGACCACCGGAACTTTTACCTTCACCACCACCCATTGGATGATCAACCGGATTCATGGCCACACCACGAACAGAGGGTCGAATGCCCAACCAACGGCTACGTCCGGCCTTACCCAACTTCTGACTTTCATATTCACGGTTCCCAACCTGGCCAATACAGGCCCGGCAGAGTTTATGAAATTTACGCACCTCATTGGAAGGCAACCGCACGAGTACGAAGTTTCCTTCTTTGGCCATTAACTGGGCCGAAGTACCAGCACTTCGAACCATCTGGGCCCCTTTCCCGATCTTCATTTCAATATTATGAATAATCGTACCAAGGGGAATATTCATCATTGGCAGACAGTTACCAGGCTGAATATCAGCACTATCACCAGCAACAACTTGATCGCCCACAGATATCCCTTCGGGAGCAAGAATATAGGTCTTTTCCCCGTCAAGATAACTCAACAGCGCAATATTTGCCGAGCGATTGGGATCGTATTCAATAGAGATAACCTTGGCATTGATATCGACTTTATTACGCTTAAAATCTATAATCCGATATTTGCGTTTATGTCCACCACCAATATGCCTCGTGGTAATACGCCCGTAATTATTACGCCCACCACTCTTTGACAGGCTTGTAACAAGGCTCTTTTCTGGCCCATTTTTAGACAAGTCAGAATTTTTAATCGACACATGGTGCCGTTTACCGGCAGAGGTCGGTTTGTATGTCTTAATACTAATACTCATGATTTCCCAGTCGCTCCATCAGGTTGTTTGAATAGATTGCTTTGCTTTATGATTAAATTGTTTACTGCCATTACTATCTAACTTTTTTGAATTATTACAACTCATCCGCAAAGTTAATCTGACCTTCAGACAGTGTCACATAAGCCTTCTTCCAGTCATCTCTAAAGCCTGTAAAACGACCAACTCGCTTTTGTTTACCATGCATATTGGCGGTATGAACATTTTTCACTTTCACTGGAAACATCTTCTCAACGGCCTGTTTAATTTCAATTTTATTTGAATCAGGACTTACCTTAAAGGCAATTTTATTGTCTTTTTCCTGCAACAATGCGGCCTTTTCAGTGAGGCAAGGCCCCTTTAAAACACTAAATACATTTTTCATGCCATCACCCTTTTTTCAAGACCTTCAATCGCAGGTTGCAAGAGGATAAGTTTTTTGTGCAGAAGAATATCATATACATTCAATCCCTCTGTTGACAGAACCTTAAAGCCATTTACATTCCGTGCCGATCTATTAACATTCTCATTCAAATCAGGGGTAATAATCAGGCCGTTATCAATGGCAAGCAGATTCATTACCTTGACAAATTCTTTTGTTTTAATAGCATCGAGGGTAAAATCATCTAAAACAACAAGATTTCCCTCCTGCAATCTGGCACTCATAGCCATAGCCAAGGCCTGTTTTTTTACCTTGCGATTCAACTTAATGCTGTAGTCTCTGGGTTTAGGACCAAATGAGACACCGCCTCCCCGCCATATCGGAGAAGTGTTACTTCCTGCTCGCGCCCGGCCCGTTCCCTTTTGACGCCAAGGCTTGACACCTCCACCAGTCACTTCAATTCTGGTCTTGGTGCAGGCAGTCCCAGCACGCTTAGCAGCAAGCTGCATTTTCACAACATCATGGAGGAGATGTTCTTTAACGATAAGATCAAAAACCTTTGCATTCAGTTCTATCTCTCCAACTTTTTCATTCTTGATGTTTATTACACTTACAGTCGACATTATTTTCTCCTTGTGCCAAGTACCGGTTCAAATAGCAGAATCAATTATTTACTGAAAATTTTCAAAAGACCCTGTTTTGCACCAGGAACGGCCCCCTTCAAAAGAAGGATGTTTTCTTCGGCACGCACATCTACAATGATAACATTTTTTGTCATTACCGTGTCATTACCCATACGACCGGGCATTTTTTTACCTTTTACTACCCGAGCCGGCCAAGCACTACATCCGATCGAACCTGGTGCCCGATGATGATGTGAACCATGCCCCGCACAACCGCCACTAAAGCCATGCCTCTTCATAACACCTTGAAATCCATGGCCCTTACTTTTACCCTGGACATCAACCAAATCTCCGACCTTAAAAAGTGTTTCCAGGCTGATAGTTTGTCCAAGTTCATATTGTTCGGCGTTTTCAACCCTGAATTCTTTTATATAATAAAAAGCCTCAGCACCAGATTTGCCAAAATGGCCAGCAAGCGGCTTGGTAACCCTGGATGGTTTTTTTTCAGCAAAACCAACCTGAATAGCACTATATCCATCTTTTACCGAGGACTTCACTTGCAAAATCTTGCAAGGACCAGCCTCAACTACAGTTACCGGGGTAGCTTTACCCATTTCACTGTAAATCCGCGTCATCCCGATTTTCTTACCCAAAATACCCATTGTCTTTGGCATGATAATATCCGTTACTTTCGTATTCTAAAATATTCAAATATAAAACTGACTTTATGGCAGCTTAATCTCGACATTAACACCTGCCGAAAGTTCAAGTTTCATAAGCATGTCAATCGTTTGTTGCGTTGGCTCTAAGATATCCAGCAACCGCCTATGGGTTCTCATCTCAAATTGCTCTCTCGCCTTCTTATTCACATGTGGAGAACGCAACACGCAGTATTTATTGATAGAGGTAGGCAACGGGATAGGGCCAGCCACTGCCGCCCCGGTACGTCTTGCCGTTTCAACTATCTCTGATGTCGACTGATCAAGCAACTTGTGATCATACGCCTTCAGGCGTATCCTAATTTTGTCTGTAGGGATCATATCCAACCTTTATATTAAGCAATAATTTCGCTGATAACACCAGCACCAACGGTCCGGCCACCCTCACGGATAGCAAAACGCAGACCAGCATCCATGGCAATCGGGGTGATCAACTCGGCAACAACAGAGACATTATCACCAGGCATTACCATCTCGGTCCC
>DDWW01000035.1 GCA_002347085.1 Desulfobulbaceae bacterium UBA2276
TCCGCATCGGGATACATGATTTTCATGGGGATAAATACGCCATGATCAAAACCTCTCTCTTCAGCGAGAGCTGCTTCGATCCCATTCTTTTTTAATGTATCAAATATCTTCCGGGCAAGTACAGGATTTCCTGGTGCAGGATATTCGATTGCATAGGACTCTTGTGGAAAACCATAATAATCGTATATCAGCTCAGGATTTGCCCCGCTGGTAATGGTTGTTTTGCCTTCTTCCCAGTGGGCGCTGATCACAATAATAGCTGACGGTTTTTCCAGCAGAGTCGCAATGTTTTTGAGGCCGGCAAGCAATTCCTTGTGGGATTCCTCTCCCAGAAACGGTAAAGGGCCTCCTCCATGAGAAAGATATAAGACAGAATGCAACGTTTTTTTTGAATTCTCACTCATGATGGTCTCGTAAAAAACCAATACTGTTCAACGTGCTAATTTTGTTTAAAAAGTTATGTTTTACAACTTACTATCCCTTCGGTTTTGTGGTATATATTATGCTGTAATTATTGCATAATATGAGGAGAAGCTATGTTTCATGTAAAAAACCACAAACAGCTTAACATTTTTGATCCTTGGGGATATCTGGGACCCAAAAGGCGAAAAGAGATTAACGCTTCATGGGCGGGAATCTTTCGGCACAATATACTCCCTAAGCTCCCCGTGGAATCCTTGCAAAAACATTATCACACCTGGAACGGACGCCCGACCAAGGAGCTGTTTTCCATGATCGGGCTGATGATTCTGCAACAGATGCACGACCTGACTGATGAGCAAGCTGTGGAGCAGTTTTGCTTTAATATCAAATGGCATTACGCCCTCAACATTACAAACCCTGCCGATGCCGCATCCTATGTCAGCCGAAAATCTCTCTGGACCATGCGGGAAATCCTGACCACAGAGGAGATTTATAACGAGATTTTTCAATCCACTCTCAAGACACTGGCGAAACTGTTTCAGACCGACCTGAGCAAACAGCGTATGGACTCTGTTCATATCCAATCAAATATGCGGCGCCTTGGTCGGATTGGGCTGTTTGTCAAAACGATCAAGAAATTTTTGATCAACCTAAAACGGCAGCATCGCGGTCATTTTGATCAGCTCGACCATAATCTGACGAACCGCTATCTGAGCAAGAGCCAGGATTCATTGTTTGCCATGGTCAAGCCAACGGATTCGGTCAAGACCCTTGATCAGCTTGCAGAAGATGCCCAGATTCTTACAGAGCGTTTTGCCGCATCCCCTGGGGTCAGCGACATGAGCAGTTTCAAGTTGCTGGTTCGGTTCTTCAGTGAGCAGTGTGTTATGGAAGAACCGGATAAGGATTCATCTGCCACTGCCAGGAAAGCGACCGCCCGTCCCAACAAGGAAGTCCCTTCCGATTCCCTGCAAAATCCTTCTGACCCCGATGCCGGCTACAGCGGCCACAAGGGGCAGGGGTATCAGGTGCAGGTGGTCGAGAATTATTCCCCGACTAACAGCAAGCAGCTCTCGCTCATTACCAGCGTTACGGTGGAGTCCGCCGATCAGCACGATGCAAATGCCCTGTTGCCGGCCTTGTCCAAGCTGCAACAGCAGGGAATGCTTCCAGAGGAAATCCTCGCGGATTCACTCTATGGCAGCGACACTAACTGTGAATCGGCCTTGCAAGAACATGGCGTTGCTGTTATTTCACCGGTCATGCCCGGCAATCAGAAGAAGATGCATCTCTCTGATTTTGTCCTTGATAATCAAGGGGATATTATTTTATGCTCTCACGGTGTTGCCCCTGAACGTATCAAGAAGAACAGCGAAGGACTGAGCGCTGCATTTCCAGTGACCTGCCATGCTTGCCCGAACTTTGAGCTGTGCCCCGTCGGTAAAGGAAAGAAATCCTGTTATTACCGCTATACAGAAAAAGATGTCCGCATTGCCCGTAGAAGACGGCAGGAAAACACCGACGCATTCAAAGAGAAATATCGCTTCCGGGCCGGAGTTGAGGCGACAATGTCGGAGATCGACCGTCGCACAGGAATCAAACATCTCCGGGTTCGGGGTATGAAAGCTGTGAGCTTTGCCGCCGTGATGAAGACCATAGGTCTCAATATTTTACGGGCCAGCAGGCACCAAAAGCCGGAAAAAGGCCAACCAGGATCATTGCCCGACCTTTTCTGGCCAATTTTGGCGTTATGCACATTTGTCAAAGATCTATTTCAGGCAAAATCAGCAAGGTTTGCCATGAGGCCTAGAGTTTTTCGGCTGAGCTGGTTCTATCGGCTTAAAGTGGCATTTTAGGTTTTTACGAGACCATCACTCATGGCAGTATCCGGATACTCAAAGTGATTTTGCTTCGTTCAACTGACCCAACAGTATGCGGAGTCACTTTTTATCTTTCCACCCTTGATGGTCTCGCAAAAAGTCAAAAAAGCCTGTCATTTCGAGCGACAGCGAGAAATCTTTCTTCTTAATCACTGGATACTATTAAGATTTCTCCCGATGGTCGAAATGACATTGTGACAGTCTGGACTTTTTGCGAGATTGTCACCCTTTAGGCGACATGATTTACAGTCACTTTCAGTCAATGGCTATCTCTTCGCCACCAATGAGGGTGAGAATCTTGTTTACCTGGAAGCGAACAAGAAATTTCTTGCCTCGTAGCCGGTCATCTTCAGGACTGAGATGACGTTTGGTCAGAGAGGCTATCAGTGCCTGATCGGTGCTCTCGTTCAGCTTGGTCAGAAAAAGACGAACCCCACTGTACCCTTGCCCTTCCTCAAGAAAAAGATAGTTGGCGTGGTTGTTCTTTTGCAGGTTCTTATGGGTGAGGTGGTCGCGCATGACAAAAGCGATTTCATCTTTTCCCTGGACGTTAGGTCTTGAGTAGATTGCCGTATCCACTATACCATTTTCGTCACTGGTGGCCATAACTCCAATACCCTTCATTTCTGTGAAATAGTTTTCCAGGTTCATTGTGTTTTTTCTCCTTTTAAGAGGTATGTGTTTTTATTTTTTCCAGACAGTCAGTCTGGACGATCTCCAGCGCCGAGATAGTTGCCGTGATTATCGTATCTATAACCACCCCCCCCCACCTTCCCGTCCAGTCATTTCCTGGGCGAACCCACTGGCTCTGCAATTCCTGGTTTACGAGAACAAGCGTTCCTGTAGTATCCGTCCTCACCTTGCTCTCGTAATAACGTACTATATTATCAAGAGTTTCCTGATATGTTTTTTCCTTCCACGACATGTTTTATATAACTCCTGTTGCCTTTTATTGAGTGTTCCTTGATTTTACCTTAACTTTACAATAAGCTGTGCTAAGGCAGATAACAATGTGGGTTAAAGTAGAGGGTAATGATAGTGTAAACTCTCATTATGGGTATCCAGATGGCCAGCGGTATGTATGAAATCATTGTGGATTCTCTTTCGGCGCACGTTGCGGTGATTGATGACCAGGGGGTTATTGTCCAAACCAACCGGGCCTGGCAACAGTATGCTGCTCGGAATGGAATGGAAGATCATGTGGATTCCATCGGTGTCAATTATTTTTCCATCTGCCAAGCAGCCTGGGAAAGCGGCGAGCCGGAAGGAGATCTTGTTGCTGCCGGCATCAAAAAGGTGCTGGCTGGTGAGATCCTGGAGTTTGTTGTCCAGTATCCCTGCCATGCCCCGACCAGACGTCAGTGGTTCAATCTCCGCGTTCTTCCCTATCTCTCGGACGTTGAGCATCAGGTCCTTGTCGTGCATGAGGATATAACGCCCATAATTCTTATCCACGAAGAGTTGCAGCAAAAAGAGACCGAACTGCAGCAGAAGAGTGAGAAGCTGGAGGAGATGAACATAGCCCTCAAGGTGTTACTTGAACACCGCGCGCGCGGCCTGGAGGAATTGGAACAACGGATAACTGCCAATATCTATGAACTGGTATTGCCTTATACAGAGAAGTTGAGAAACAGCCTGAAGGATAATCGAGAGCGAACCCTGATCGATATTGTCGAGACCAATCTCCATAACATCAGCAATCCTTTTTTACATCGACTCTCCTCGCTTCATCTCCTGTTGACGCCACAAGAGGTTGAGGTGGCGGCTTTGATTCGGCCGGGAAAGAGCAGCCAGGAGATAGCCGATGTGCTTGGCGTGTCAGTGAGTACTGTCAGTTTCCATCGTAAAAACCTGCGTCGCAAATTGGGGCTGGATGACCGTTCGATGAATCTACGTACGTACCTGCTCTCCCTGAAGTGAGCACATCGGCAGGAGCAAGCATTTTCTCAGGAATCTGCTGATCATACGGGATAAGAGTGCCGAGCATTACACTGATGGCTGTGAACGATTTTATCGTTGACTTGTCCTTGTTGTTTCGTTACCCTTTGTTCAGAAAATTTCAGATGCTCGTAACTGAGCTTAAAAGGGAACCCGGTGACAATCCGGGACGGGCCCGCCGCTGTGACCGGGGACGACCGTTGCATTCAAGCCACTGACCAGTATGATAAAGGGTTGGGAAGGCGCAACAGGGAGGACGATCCGGGAGTCAGAAGACCTGTCTGAAATCAAGAAGGATGTCTCCGAGGACAAGGGGCAGACCTGTGTCATCTGTGGATAAAACAAGGCAATCCCCGGATCAATATTTATTGGTCCGGGGATTTTTTTTGCCTTTTTGGCTGACCTGCCCCGGACTGCTTTTCTGGAAGGAGGAAAAATGAAAAAGCAGTATTTGCGGCAGTACATGTGTATGGCAGTGTCGGCCTTATTGGCCTGTGATGCGAGTGGAGCGCGGGGTGCTGAGGACGATCCAGGTTTGATGCCGGTGGATATTATGGCGGACGAAGGAGGGACAGTTGCGCCGGCAACGCCTGCTGTCGAGAAAAAAAACGGCAAGACCTATCTGACCATTACCGCCAGTCGAGTGCCGGAAAAGCGCAGTGATCTGAGTGTCAACCTGACAGTGATTGATCGTCAGGAGATTGAGCTAGCCGTGGCCGATAATGTGGGCGATATCCTGGCCGCAAAGGGGATTGGTCATATCCAGAAATATCCGGGGGTGCTGACCACCATCGGGATTCGCGGTTTTCGGACTGAAACCCACGGCAATGATCTGCAAGGTCATGTGCTGGTCTTGCTTGATGGCAGGCGGGCCGGAACCGGCAATCTGGCCAAGATCATGACCAAAAATGTGGAACGGATTGAGATCATTCGTGGCCCGGGGGCGGTGCAATATGGTTCCGGCGGTATGGGCGGGGTGGTCAATATTATTACCCGGCAGGGCCGGAGCAATAGTGCCTTTATTGATGGCGGGGGCGGCAGTTTCGGGCAGGCCAAAGGGAGTGTCGGCGCCACTGCAAAAGGGCAGGGTCTTGATTTTGCAGGGGCCTTTTCAACTGCCACCCAGGATGACTATGATACGGGCAGCGGGGTTGTGTTTGCCAATACCGGCATCGATTCTCAGGTTGGCGTCGGCGCTAATATCGGGTATGAGCTTGCACCCAATAATCGTCTGGGGGTAATTGTCACTGATTTTGAGGCGGATACGGTCGGGAATCCCGGCTATTTGAGCGTCAATGATACCGATAACTATAATGATTCGAGTAATTATTCGGTGGATAGCCGCTATAATGGCCGGAACAGTACGGGGCGCTATCAATGGATGGGCCGTTATTTCTTTGGCATGGATGATAATTTGTGGGCCGACCCCATGTCCTCCAATCCCACGGGCTGGGATGATGGTCGTGACTCACATAATAAGACCGATCAGCAGGGGGCCCAGGCCCAGATCAGCGGGGCCTTTGGCCCTCTGGATGTCACAACCGGCCTGGATTGGCTCCATTATGCGGTGGCAAATAGTTGGAATCCGAAGGCGACAAACTACGACAATCCCGCTCTGTTTCTGCTGGCCAAGGTCGGGTTTCTTGCCGACCAGGTGTTTGTCTCCGGCGGTATCCGTCAGGACTGGTACGCAGTGGAGGTTGAACAGCCAGCCGGTCGCAGCGAAGACGACGCTCATCTGACCCCCCAGTTTGGTCTGGCCTGGATGGTGACCGAGAGTCTCAAGTTCAGAGGGCAGGTAGCCGAGGGCTTTGTCATGCCCTCAGCCGATCAGCTTGCCATTGATATGATGGCCTTTGGTCGGCATACTGTCGGCAACCCCGATCTTGATCCGGAAAAAAGCCTGACTTGGGAGGGCGGCGCTGAGTATGTCCAGTCCGGATTCTCGGGTTCGCTTACCTGGTTTGCCACTGATTTTGAGGATAAAATTGTCGCAAGCGGTCAGGCCAATGGGGCCAGCTCCTATGCTAATCTGGGCAGTGCTACCATTAGCGGTCTGGAGGCCGCGCTTTCCTATGACCTCGGTGCTCCCCTGCGCTGGGCTTGGGAGATCCGGCCTTTTGTTGATCTGACCTGGCTGGACGAGTATGAGGATGATGCCACCGGCCTTGATCTGACGTATGTCAGCGATCTGACCTTATCCACGGGGCTGGCTTTTTCCGATAATGCTGCTTTTTCCGGCCGCGTCAATGTGGCCTACACCGGGCCGCAGCAGGTAGATGACTGGGAAGAGACCTATGAGGTGGTGGAGCTGGACAGCTTTGTGGTCACTGATCTCATGCTCACGTATCGTTTCTGGAAGGATGCGACGAAGGGGGATTTTACAATCCGGGGGGAACTGCGCAATCTCTTTGATTGCGATTACGCCTATGTTAAAGGATATCCCATGCCGGGACGTTCGGCATGGGTCAGTCTGAAGTGGGAGTGGTAATGGCTCGCATTTTTGTTAACCTGGTCAAGGTGTTACCGTTGGCCCTGGTATTTTTCTTTCCCCCTGTCCTGGCGGAAAGCCAGGACAGGGGGGTTCCCCAAAGGATTGTCTCGCTGGGGCCGATCAATACCGAAAACGTCTTTCTGCTGGGTGCCGGGGATCGTCTGGTGGCCAATACCAGCTATTGTATACATCCCGCCGCCGCCAAGACCAAGGTGAAGATTGGCTCGGTGATGCAGTTTAATATCGAGCAGATTCTGGGTTTGCAGCCCGATCTGATCCTGGCCACCGGTCTGACTACTCCCCAGCAGGTAGCCCAACTTGCAGCCTCGGGGGTGCGGGTGGTTCATTTTCGGCAACCATCAAGCTTTGTCGCCATCTGTGAGCAGTTTCTGGAATTGGGCAAATTGTTGGGGCTTGAGGCCAGGGCCCGTGAAATCATCGCCCAGGCGCAGGGTGATGTCCTGGCCATTCAGCAACGGGTTGCAAGGCTTCCTCCCAGGAAGGTGTTCTTGCAGGTGGGGGCAAGCCCTCTGTTCGCCTCAGTGGAGAGTTCTTTTACCAATGATTTTATTGTCCTGGCCGGCGGCATCAATATCGCGGCCGGTAAGCACGATGGCCGCTATAATCATGAGATGGTGACGGCCCAGAATCCAGAGGTGATTATTGTCGCCATTATGGGCAGTGAAGGGGGGGCAGGGGGCAGGGAAAAGGAAGAGTGGCTGCGGTTTGCACCCATCACCGCCGTTCAAAACCGACAGGTCTTTGTGCTGGATGCCGATCTCATCTGCAGCCCTTCGCCCCTGACCTTTGTCAAGGCCCTGGAGCAGATGGCGTCACTCATTCACCCGTTGGCAGAGAAGTAGTCCTTATTGCTCAGGTCTCTCTATGAAACCCCTATCAAACCTCGGTAAAATCAGAAGGAGGATTGAGGAGATATTTTACAAATTTGGCCTTGTCAACGCAATTGGAATAGGCGGCATCAGGGCTGATCATTTTTTTATCAAGAAAACCCAGGATGGCATCATCCAGAGTCTGCATACCGTATTTTTTTCCGGTCTGCATAACCGAGGCAATCTGGTAGGTCTTGCCCTCACGAATGAGATTGCGCACGGCCGGGGTGGCGATCAGGATTTCCAAGGCTGCACAACGTCCTTTCACATCAATACGCTTGAACAGGGTCTGCGAGACCACGGCCTTCAGGGCATCGGATAAGGTCGATCGGACCTGTCCCTGCTGATTGGCGGGGAAGATCTCAATGATACGATCAACGGTCTTCATGGCATTCAAGGTGTGCAGGGTGCCGAAGACCAGATGGCCGGTCATGGCCGCTTCCATAGCCAGGGCGATAGTCTCCAGGTCGCGCATCTCGCCTACCATGATGATATCGGGATCTTCGCGCAGGGCGCCACGCAGGGCGGCGGTGAACGATTTGGTGTGCTGGCCGACCTCGCGGTGATTGATGATACACTTTTGGCTTTGATGCACAAACTCGATGGGGTCTTCAATGGTCAAGACATGATCTTTTCTGGTCTTGTTCACTTCATCAACAATGGCGGCCAAGGTCGTTGATTTACCGGAGCCGGTGGGCCCAGTCACCAGAACCAAGCCCTTGGGCAGGTGGGCCAGACGGGAAACGACCTTGGGCAGTCCCAGTTGTTCGCAGGACATGATGTCACTGGGAATCTCCCGGAAAACAGCGCCTATTCCATGTTTCTGCTGGAAAAAGTTACACCGGTAACGGGCAAGGCCTGGAATCTCGTAGCCAAAATCGACATCGCCGGATTCTTCAAAGGTCTTGATTTTTTCTTCCGGGCAGATCTCATAGAGCATTTTTTTTAATTCTTCATTTTCCAGGCTTTTGAATTTAACCCGCTCCATATCTCCACGAATACGAAGAACAGGCTGCTGGCCTGCCACCATGTGTAAATCCGAGGCGCCTTCATCATTCATCAATTTGAAAAAAGCATCTATCTGGGCCATAGCTTCACCTTATCCGTCAACTTTTCAAGATTTTCATTAAGCCGTTGTCAATACTGACCATCTGAATGGCCTACACAACAACGGTCTTTTTAATATAATTGACAACACTTTCCACGTCATCCATGACATCGATGAGTAAAAGATCATCCTTGGCGATTGTTCCATTGTTTATAAACTTATCTTTAATCCACTCTAAAAGTCCACCCCAAAATTCACTGCCGATCAGAATAATCGGGAAGGGCTTAACGCTCTGAGTCTGGATCAGGGTCAGCGATTCAAAGAGTTCATCGAGTGAGCCAAAGCCGCCGGGCATACAGATAAAGGCCATGGAATACTTCATGAACATCACTTTTCGTACAAAGAAATATTTGAAATGTAAAGGGAAATTGATGAATTTGTTGGCGGCCTGTTCGTGAGGAAGATCGATGTTAAGGCCAATGGAGACGCCCCCGGCCTCCATTGCCCCCTTGTTGGCGGCCTCCATGATGCCCGGTCCGCCTCCTGTTACGATGCCGTATCCGGCCTGGACTAATTTACCGGCCAATTCTTCGGCCAGTTTGTAGTACAAGTTGTCGCTTGTGGTGCGGGCGGAGCCGTAAATTGTTACCACCGGCACATCAATGGTGGAAAGGGCGTCAAAACCATCAACAAATTCCGACATGATGCGAAACATGCGCCATGAATCGCCAACCACGCTGTTATCCAGACAATATTTCGGCTCTCTTTTAATCCGTCGTCGATCAATGCTTTGCATGTTGTAAACCACCTTTTTTGAGCTGGAGGAGTTGAGGAACCGTTACGAAAGAACTCCTGCATTCTTGAGCATCTCGTTATGGATCCTTATGCCGTTCTGGTTATTCAGATGGTGATGTCAGTTTGGAGTCCCGTCTTCGTCTCGCTTGCCTGTTTCAGCGGTTCTTTTTTTTCTTGAATATCAGAGAGATGCTTGCTGGCCTGCTGGTGCCAGGTAGCCCCAGATCCTTCATGGTGCAGTGTTTTGGTAAACCAGTGCCTGGCCCGCAAGATCTGTCCCTGTTTCTGGCATAACAAGCCCATCTGGAACCAGGCCGCCCCTTTGGCGCCTTGGTCGCTGAGGCAACATCGAAGTGACTCTCTGGCCGCTTCCAGAAAGCCGCATTGAATCTGGGCCCTGGCGAGGTGAAGGTGAAACCGGACTGGCGTCGGGTTGAGCTCGACACTTTTCTCACAGAGTTTAAGGGCGATCAGGTCACCTTCGTTCTGGTCAAGGTAGATCTCGCCCAACAGGCTCAGGGCGTCGGCATCAAACTCATCAAAACGAATGGCTCGCTGCAACCAGCTCATAGCTTCCTGCGTCCGGCCTACTCCATGCAAAGACTCCCCGAGGTACCGGAGGGCCCGGCCAGCTCCTGAAGCGCTTGCCTGGGTAGTATGCCATGGGAAAAGGATGTCGAATGCCTCTTGGTATCTTCCGGTTTGACAGTAGAGCTTGCCCAGTTGGAAAGGGAGTTCGGCCCTGACGTTGGTGCTCTCCTGTTCGTCTCCAGGAGGACATTTGTGACATTTATAGGCGTGTTCAAAAGACTCCACTGCCCCGGAAATATTGCCCTGGGCCTCGCGTCCCAGTCCCAAGTTGTACCAGGACATGAAATCATCATTTTGTATAGCCAGGGCCTTGAGAAAACAGTCGTTGGCTATGCGATGGCGGTTCATCATCGCATAGCAGACACCCAGGCTGTTGAGCAGGTTGACATCCTGGGGCTGGAGCAATAAGCCACGTCGGTATTCCTTGACCGCCCGGGGGATATCGCCCACCCCATAGAAGATATCACCACTGACGTTTAAGCTTAAGGCATCAAAGACAGTGAGTTGTCCTTTGCCCAACAAGTCCCCATGGAGCAAGGCCTTTCGGCAATTGAGCACCATCTCTGATTTTTTGAAATCGCTGCATGGAAACAGGGCGATACCGGCGGCGACAGTCCCTTTGATCTTTCGGCTATCGGTGGTTATGGATTGTATCATCTTGCGGACAAGAGAGAGCACCTTTCGGGGGTCGGCAATGGGCAGCAACACATACGCATCGTTCTCTTTCCCTTTTATTTTTTTACTGCCCGCGAGGGGCAGGGTGATCAGCTCCAGGATGGTATCGGTGGTCGTTTCCGGCAACAGTTGGATCAGGGCGAATTGGTCCAACTGCTGCCAGTGGGGTTGCAGTCTGTTCAGGGCGGCTCGGTCCGTGGCATACAGGGCGTGACGCTGGGAGTGTTGCAGTGATTGATGGGTGCAGAAGCTGAAAGGCCCTCTTTTGCAGGCAACCTGAAGGGCAAGCCAGGCCTCATCGAGGATTTTCCTGGTTTCACCTTGACGGTCTCTGTCAATTTTCCCCTGACTGTATCCTATGTGAACGCGGTTGAAGTGTTCTCGTTTCAGGAAGGAGACCAGCAAGGGGCCAAAACGGGTGGCCGAATCTTCATTACAGTCAGGGCAGGCAAAGGCAAAGACAGACTGGCCCAGGTGATACAGGGGGGCATGTTCTCCGACAAAGGATCTCAGGGCTGATGCTGCCCGCCGTAAATGTTGCATGGCCTCCATGGCGGTGCGGACCTGGGGGTAGATTTCTATCAGGGCTAAGCCCACATTTTCTTTTTTGACTTTTTCGATAAGGGTGTCAAATAATGTATGGAGATGAGTGCTGCCCAGAAGGCCGGTTTGTGGATCGATCCCTGCCTGTTTTATGGTGAGAAACTCGCGCTGCAAGGTGTCACGGATCTCTTGCAGCCAATCGTGACCAACTTTTTTTGCCAGCAGTGGATCTATTCCGCTCACCAAGGCCACGACAAACTGCTCATCGTGAACGGAGAAAGGCAGAAGCAGGCTGTCATTAAAGGCTGCAGGTGTATAGGTCTGTATGGTTCCGGCGAAAAAATCGTTAAGAAAGGAGCGAGTAGATTCGTCCACGGATAACTCTGCCAATTGTTTGGCATCATCAAGAAAAGATACATCCGTGGCTGTGGCTATTTTTTCCTTTATTGCCTTGGCAAAAGGGAGAGAAAAATTAGAGAAGTCCTGGCGCGAAAGGCTGTGAACGGCTGTAAAGAGAGGGAATGGATGAATCATGAAGCCCTGCCTTGTTCAAGAAGGGTGCATAAAGATACAGCCAAACCGGGGATTTCATCGTCGGCTACTGTTCTCATATCCAAGAGAAAGGAATCATCTTCAATTCTGCCGATGATCGGCAGGGGAAGATGTCGCAATGCTTTTTCCAGGGTACTGACAGGCATCTGGGCCGGTTTGAAGGCCACTGCCCAACTTTCCAGGCCATGTTCAGGCATGGCGCCACCACCGACCCGTGACATCGTAGGGTACAGGCGCACGGAGCATGTGGACACGACGGTTTTGGGTATCCTGCGCAAAAGCCTTCTGGCCCTGGCCTTAATCAACTCGACCGGCTGGGTGAGCATCCTCAGGGTGGGAACCGTGGTCAAAGCCTGATCCAGGTCATAATAGTTGCGTAAAACCGCCTCCAGAACGGCCAGGGTGAATTTGTCGATACGCAGCGCGCGGTTCAAAGGGTTGCGCTTGATGCGGTCAATAACCTCCTTTTTTCCGACGATAAGACCTGCCTGGGGGCCTCCCAGGAGCTTGTCACCGCTGAAGGTGACTACGTCGACACCGGCCTGGACAATCTGCTGTACTGTTGGTTCGTGCGGCAGGCCAAAGGGCGAAAGGTCGACCAGGCTGCCGCTGCCTAAATCTTCCATGACCGGCAACCCCTTTTCGTGTGCCAAGGCCACTAAATCTTCGGCCGAGACCTCGGAGGTAAAACCGATAATACGGTAATTTGAAGTGTGAACCTTGAGTAGCAGGGCGGTTTCATCATTTATCGCCTTTTCATAATCAGCAAGATGGGTTCGATTGGTAGCCCCGACCTCAATCAGATGGGCGCCACTCTTGGCGATCACGTCAGGGATCCTGAACGAGCCCCCAATTTCAACCAGTTGCCCCCGGGAGACAATCACCTGTTTGCCATGAGCCAGGGTGTCCAATACTAATAAGACGGCAGCGGCATTATTATTAACAACCAAGGCCGCTTCAGCCTCGGTCAGGTCGCAGATAATCTCCTCCACCAGGCTATATCTGCTGCCTCGTTTGCCAGTACTGAGATCAAACTCCAGGTTGGTATAATGGGCGCCGGCCTGTTGCAGTGTGTCAACCATGGAGGCGGAAAGCAGAGAACGGCCCAGGTTGGTGTGGATGACCACGCCGGTGCCGTTGATAACTTGTCTGAGATTCATCTGGTTTTTCAAGGTAACGGCCTCAAGGAGACGTTCGTCCCATTGTTCGCGACTTAAGAGGACACATTCTTTATCATCCCTTAAAATACGTTGTCGCTCTGAATCTATGCAATGACGTACCGCCAATTTAACCAGTCGAGCCGGGATTGATTTTGTTCTCTCATCTATGCCGGCAAGACACTCATCAATTTTGGGCAAGGCGCAAAGGAGTTGTTTTTTGTCAGTCATAAGGCCATGTGTAGAGGGGGTAAAAGGACAATATAATACAACGCTGGTTTGTTGAATGCAGAATAACCAGCAGGTATGTTACGGTTTCTACAGGATAAAAGCAAACTATTTCATGGAGAATGAACAAGGAGGCACCAATAAAAAAAGGAAAAAGTGACAAAGAGGATATTGGCTTTACTCTTGGCGTTTTTTTATTGACAGGGGGCAAATGATTGAGTAGTTTGCCGCGGTCGCCGGGTGCGGCACATTTAATGTGAGCCATCCGGGGCGAGTAAAAGGTTTGGATAGTAAAAAGAGAGCAGGAAAGCGCATCTGTCGAAAAGCAA
>DDWW01000010.1:0-8059 GCA_002347085.1 Desulfobulbaceae bacterium UBA2276
CTTTTTACTCTTTTCAGCTTACGGACTCTTATGCAATGTCCAGAAAACAGCAATCTGTTCTGCTGTTTTCTGGCGTGGCGTCTGACAGGCCACATCTGCCGACGATCATACAAGGGGCTGTTACAAAACCACTCTTGCCTACCTAACCGCTTCGCTACCCTTCCTTATGCCGTTCTTGCAAGAGAAGCGGAATAAGTATTTTGTTAAAACGGCGCAATCCCACCCACCACAAAGAGAGATAAAAAACGCCTTTGAGAAATTCACACCCTCCCGACAAACTATGAATGAGGATCAACTGACCCAACTTCTCCACCAGTTGCAGGCCGGACAATGCGGCATCAATGATGCCGTCCAGCAGCTCAAACATCTGCCAGCCGAGACCATTGATGATGCCTGCCTCGATCACCATCGCTGCCTGCGCACCGGCATCCCGGAGGTCATTTACGGGGCCTCCAAAACCTCGGAACAGATCATCACTATTGCTGATGCCCTCCTGCACCAGTCATCCCTGCTCATAGCCACTCGGGTGGATATGGGCAAGGCCGCGGAGGTGCAGCATGCCCTGCCTCAGCTTCACTACCATCCCCAGGCCAGGATGCTGACCGCAAATGTTCACGAGGCCAAAGAGGATGCATGTCGAGGCACCATTCTCATCATCTGTGCCGGGACCTCTGACATCCCAGTGGCTGAAGAGGCTCGAGTCACGGCCACGGCCTTGGGCCACTTCGTGCAAACCCTCTATGATGTAGGCGTGGCTGGCCTGCATCGCCTCCTTTGCCATCAACACCTGCTGCATAGCGCCTCTGTCATTATTGTCGTGGCCGGGATGGAAGGGGCCCTGCCCAGCGTGGTCAGTGGTCTTACGGCGGCTCCCGTTGTTGCGGTGCCTACTTCCGTGGGCTATGGCGCAAGTTTTGGCGGACTTGCCGCCCTGCTGGGCATGCTCAACAGTTGCGCCCCGGGACTGGGGGTGGTCAATATCGATAATGGTTTTGGCGCCGCCTGCCTGGCAACAGCAATAAACAGAAAAAGATAAAAACCGATGGATTGACCACAGTTTGATACAAACATTGCAAGATTCAGGCAGTGCTGTATAATCGCCGCACGCAGAGTTTTTCATCGTTAAGAAGCTATAATTACTATTTTACACTCATCAGGTATCATTCTTTATCAAAGAAACTTCCGGGACATCAATGAACACATCACTCAAACTCAAGATCGGCATGCTCCTGTTTCTCGTCGCCCTCTCCATCGTCACCATTGTTCCCTCTTTTTATTCGGCGACACCGTCGTGGTGGAAAAAGTACATGGCACCCGAAGGATTACGCCTTGGCCTTGATCTTCAGGGTGGGATGCATCTGGTGCTCAAGGTTGATTTGAAAAAGGCCGCAGAAAACTCTCTTGAATTGGCGGCGGCTGACCTCAAGGATAGTCTCAAGGAGAAATCGATCACGGCAGTGCGGAGCGACAGTAAGCCCGGAACCATTCTCTTCACCCTGCCTAACACCGGCGCGGTGGAGACCGTCAAGACCCTGATCAAGGATGATTTCCCCAATATCAATGTACAGGTTGAGGCCAAAGAGGGCTCATTCCCGCGCATAACCTTGAATCTGAAGGATTCCGAGATCGACTTCATCAACACCAACGCCGTCAATCAATCGCTGGAGATCATAAGAAACAGGATTGACCAGTTTGGGGTGGCCGAACCAGTGATTATCCGTCAGGGTACAGACGAGATTGTCGTCCAGCTCCCAGGGGTCAAGGATCCCAAACGGGCCATGAAACTTCTGGGCGACACCGCCCAGCTTGAATTTAAATTGGTGGCCGACACCGCCGGCATCAATCTCCAGGAGATGATAGATCAGGCCAAAACCAGTGGCCAATGGGCCGAAGGTGACGACCGGAAGAAGCTCAACCGTGCCCTGCAAAACCGTCTGCCCGCAGACACCGAGATCTTTTTTGAAAAGGATAAAGACAAACAGACCGGCCAGGAGATTATCCGCCCCCTGCTGATCGAAAACCAAACTCTGATGACCGGCGACATGGTCAAAAATGCCCAGGTGCGCATCGGCGGCCAGTTCAATGAACCCTATGTCGGCATTGACCTCACCGCCCGGGGGGGCAAGGTCTTTGCCAATATCACCGAGAAGAGTGTCAACCGGCGCTTAGCCATTGTCCTCGATAATGTTGTCCGCTCGGCCCCCTCTATCCGCGAAAAGATCATGGGTGGCTCTGCCCAGATTTCCGGCAGTTTCAGTCATGAAGAAGCGGCTGATCTTGCCATTATCCTGCGCGTTGGTGCCCTACCGGCACCGGTTGATATTATCCAGAACCTGACCGTCGGTGCCAGCCTGGGCCAGGACTCCATCAACAAGGGGATGACCGCCGGTGCCTTTGGCACGCTTCTGGTTGTCACCTTCATGATGATTTATTATCGTCTCTCCGGGGTCATTGCCAATGGGGCCATGGTTCTCAACATCCTTTTTCTCTTTGCCGGACTTGCCATCCTCAATGCCACCCTGACCATGCCGGGTATTGCCGGTATTGTCCTCTCCATCGGCATGGCCGTGGACTCCAATATCCTGATCTTTGAACGGATGCGCGAGGAGTATGAGCTGGGAAAATCGGTCCGATCCAGCATAAGTTCAGGCTTTGGCGAGGCGCTCTCTACCATTGTTGACTCCCAGGTGACCACACTGATCACCTCCGTGGCCCTCTTCATGTTTGGCACCGGCCCGATCAAGGGCTTTGCCATCACCCTGACCCTCGGTATTCTTTTCAACCTGTTCACTACCCTGTACTGCTCCCGTTTCATGTTTGACACCCTGCTCTCTTTCAAGCTCCTGAAGAAACTCAATTTCCGCCAAATTATCAAAAAGCCCAATCTCGATTACATGAAGCTGCGCCACATCACCTATGCCATTTCCGCAGTCCTGGTTGGCATCGGCCTCATCGCCTCCGTCCAGATTGTCAGGGGCAAGGCCAATATGGGAGTTGATTTTTCCGGCGGCACCCTGTTGCAGTATAAGGCGAGCCAGACCTTTACCATGGACGAGATGCGTCAGGCCTTTGACAAACACAAGATGGAAGGACTGGATCTGCAGGAGGTGGAAAACGAACACAGCCTGATTGTCAAGATCAAGAAATCTGAAGAGATTATTGGCAACCTCAGCGAGCAGATCAGCTCCATCCTGACCACCGAGTTTACCGACAAGCATTTCACCCTGGAAAGCCAATCCGAGATCGGTTCCTCCGTCAGTTCTGTCCTGCGGAACAAGGCAGCTATGGCCATCCTGATCTCCCTGGTCGGCGTTATTATCTATCTGGCCCTGCGCTTTGATATCCGCTTTGGAGTAGCGGCCGCCGTTGCCACGCTCCATGATATCTTTATCATTCTGGGACTGTGCTGGATGCTTGATATGGAAATGACCCTGATGATTGTTACAGCCCTGCTCACCCTCGGCGGCTATTCCCTGAACGATACGGTTATCATCTTTGACCGTATCCGGGAAAATATGGCCAAGGACAAATCCCACAGCCTCATCAGCCAGATCAACGACAGCATCAATCAGGTTGTGGGAAGGACCATCGCCACAGGCCTCACCGTCTGTATGACCTTATTTTCTCTCTTACTCTGGGGCGGATCCGTTATCCATGACTTTGCCTTTGTCCTTTTATTCGGCGTCATCATCGGCACCTTCTCCTCGACGTTCGTGGCCAGCCCCGTGCTGTTGCTCTGGCCTGAAAAAAAGGACCAACAGCAATGAGCCAGAGGCAGTTCCCCAAAAATGTCAAAAGGATAGAGCCAGATGAATCATTCTGCTTTGCCTGCCACCCCGCTGTTTCCTGTTTTACCGACTGCTGCCGCCAGCTGGAACTGGCCCTGACGCCCTACGATGTCCTGCGCCTGAAGAAAGCCTGCGGCCTGCGCTCGGAGGAATTTCTCGACCGTTATGTGATTATTGAGCAGGAAGACCACGAGACCTTCCCCCGTTTTTATCTCACCATGGTCGATGATGGCAGGGAAAGCTGTGTCTTTGTCGCAAAGACAGGCTGCACCGTCTATGAGGATCGCCCCGCAGCCTGCCGGGCCTACCCCTTAGGCCGGGCCGCCATCCGGCAGCCTGATGACTCCATGGAGGAGTTTTTCGTCATTCTCCAGGAAAGCCACTGTTGCGGATTCCAGGAACAGCAGGAACAGAATCCCGCCGGCTATAGCAGTGATCAGGGACTTGCCAGCTACAACCGCTTGAACGATGCCATGGCGACCATCCTCCAACACGACCAGATCCGACAGGGAAGGAAATTTTCAGCAGACCAGGTTGATCGGTTTATCCAGGCCCTCTATAACCTTGATCAATTTCGGACTTTGTTGCTCGCAGGAGAGATTCCCGAGGCTACACCATTCGACGAGCCAACCAGACTCCGCCTGGAAGATGATGAGGAACTGCTGCTCTACGCCATTAACTGGCTGCAAGCGATACTCTTTGAGGCCAAGATTTCGTCATAAATTTTCGTGGATAAGCCCAGATTTTTCGTCTTGAAATCTATCTGTGTACATCTGTGGCTCCACTGTTTTTCAAGTAGCACTCACCAACCATGCTCAAACTCATCATCTTCGACTGTGACGGGGTCATGTTTGACTCCAAATTCGCTAACCGCGAATATTACAATCAACTCCTCGCCCATTTCCATCGACCGGAAATGAATGCGGACGAGCTTGAATACGTCCATATCCACAATGTACTGAACTCCATCCAATACATCTTCCGCCATTATCCCGAGCAAGATCTGGCCGAGGTGAACGCCTATCGTCTGGCCCTTGATTATACGCCCTTTCTCAGCCACATGCGGATAGAGGCAGACCTGGTAGAATTTCTTGAGACAACAAGGCCCCACTACCAACTGGCCATCTCCACCAACCGCACCAACACCATGATCCCCATCCTGGAGATGTTTCAACTTCAGGAGTACTTTGTCAAGGTCATGACTGCTGAAAACGCCCGCCGCCCCAAGCCTGCCCCGGATGCCTTACTGGAGATCCTTGATTATTGTGGGTGCCGGACCGATGAAGCCATTTACATCGGCGACTCCATCATTGATCGGGAACATACCGCCAATTGTGGAATGCGGCTGATTGGTTTCAAGAACCCGGCCCTGCCCGCCGAATATCACGCAACCAGTTTCATGGAGATCCTGCAACTCCCCCCTTTCCTTACCCTTCACTAATCCCGGCCCAACATCGCAATAACAGAACAGGGCGCGATAACGGCCTCTTGTATGATCGTCGGCAGATGTAACCTGCCAGACGCCACGCCAGAAAACAGCAGAACGGATTGCTGTTTTCTGGACGTTTCATAAGAGGCCGTAAGCTGAAAAGAGCAAAAAGAGCCTTGCTCTTTTCAGCAACGGCCTCTAATCATCATGAGCATGGCCCTCATGTTTTTCTTCCAGCGCATCGTCCACCCTTTTGATCCCCTCCATGAGCAGTTTCATAAAATCACCAACCTCTGCCGCCTTCATCTCCTGCGGCGAAAGCCCGATAGTAAATCTGTAGGTTCCTTCATGCTCGCCCAGCATGGCAAAGATCGCCTCATCGTTTTCCTGTCCACGATAGTGGGCATTGATAATACACCCCTCCCTGAATGAAATCTTTCCCGGCCCGCGAGGGAGCTCCAGGGCCAGCACCCCGGTTTTGCTGTTCATATGAAAGACCTGAAACAATTCGGCAGGCGCCATATCCTGCAACCGACCCTGCATGCAGGCCGCAAAATCCTCGGTTCTGGCCCTGTTCACCCGTGTCAGACGTTTGGCCAATAAACGAGCCATAAACATCTGGAGTGCTGGCAGCTTATCAAGCAGAAAATTAAAATCCTCACTGGAAACCGCCAACACCTCGGTATCACACAAGGCTCGAACAGAGGCCCCCGCCACATCACCTCCCAGATAACTCATCTCCCCACAGATCTCGCCGGCCCCCAGGGTAGTAATCACCACTGGCCCATCAATCACCAGCATTTGTCCCAAGATGATAAGATACAGATATGAATTGAGCTCTCCCTTATGGATCAGCACCGCTCCCTCACGCACAAGCTTCTGTTGGCACCGGCTGATAAATTGAGACAGTTCTTCTTCAGGGATGGCCTGAATCACAGGGAACGAGCGAATCTTCTGCAACAGTTCCAGCTCCTTGGCCCCCAGTACAGCAGGCACCTCGACCATCTCGGTGACCAAGCTGTCAGGGGCGGAAATCGGAATAAATTTAATCAGGCCCGTACACCCGCTACAATTGAAGAGCGGCCTTTCAGCGATCAGCTCTTCTGAGCTGACCGCCAGCAGTTTGAACAATAACTGGGTCATCTCCCGAACCAGGATCAGGCAAGTCGCCTTATTCCCGGGACAGGAAAGTGATTTATCCGACAATACCAACCGGTCACCCACCTTATAAAATGGGCAACGGTTCCCTTCAATAATCTCAAAATCAATCTGGAAGGATTTCATACTTATTTCAGACCTGTTGCAAACCCATTGCAAACTTGTAGAGGAATTAAATGAAAGATTTTAATGTGCGGCTTTAAAAGAGCGAGAAATCAGAACATTCCGGCCATTTTCACTAATAAAAAATTTCCACTTCTGCGCAAAACCTGATACATTCATATCAAGTTTTTTCAATTGTCAGACATTGTCAAAAATCATCCGAAAACATATCAAACCTTATCAAAGTTAGTGCACATAATGCAAGGTTGCCAAAAACTATTCTCATTTAACAGAAGGCATCGTGACCATTCATGACTATTCTCTCTGACCAGCTTGAAGCTATTTTTCAGGAAATCAAGGCCAACTTTGCCCAGCATCGACAAATTCAAGTCACCCCCATTGCCGGTGACCCTCCTGAACAATATCGCATCACCTATCATATTCAGGGCTTCTGCAAGGCTGACGGAGGTGAGGTCCAGACATGCGCCGACCACGTAATCGCCATCACCCTTCCTTTTGGATTTCCCCATTTTCCACCCAACTGTAAACCGGAAAGCCCTGTTTTCCATCCTGACTTTGACCAGGCAGCCATCTGCATCGGTGAGTTTTGGGAAAATAACCAATCACTCTCCGAGCTCATCCTCCATATTGGTCGTATGGTGTGCGGTGAAATCTACTCAACGGAGAATGCCTTTAATGAAGAAGCTGCTGCCTGGTACCAAGAAAATCAGCAGAAATTCCCCTTAGACACCATCCAACCCTTCTCCGCACCGGTTGAAATCCCCCTGCCAGCTCCTGCAAAAAACCGTCCCTTCTCCACCTCTGAGCCACTCACCTTGGACATTGTAGATGATGCCCATTTTGCAAGCAATGAAATAGTAACGATAGACGACGAAGATGACGGCACAGCAGAGGATCAAACAAAAGATAGCTTTGCCAAAACCGTAACAACGGAAGTTGCCTCTCCCCAACTTTCCCTGGAGCGTTCTGGCACCACTCCCCAAGATCAAGAATCAACCCCCAAGCAGAATCAGCCCAAACTCAAAGAGGCCCAGCAAAAACATGCAGAAGGAGAGAATTTTGAGCATCAGGGCCAACCGGCAAAGGCCCTAGAAAGATATAAAGCCGTCAAGGACTTGATCCCAGATTTTTCCGAGATCGACAAAGACATCAGTCGCGCCCAATACTCGGTTGAAATGCTTGGCGACTGGGCGGCCGGAGATGCTCCTGAGGAATTCATCGACAACGGCAAGAAAAAAACAGCGGTCAAGCCCAAAGGGAAGAAGGCCGAACCGGTCGAACCCAAATCTCCTTCGCTGCAACAAGAAAGCAAATCAAGATCAAGCTCTCGCTGGCCGATCATTATCATTGGCAGTAGCGGTACGGGGGTGCTTATCGCCCTGATTGTCGCCTACCTGTCTTTTACCAGCAGACTCGAACATGCCGAAACAAAATTTACAGAGTGCCAACAGCTTTTAGACCGAGATCTGTTTGCAGATGCCGAACAAAAATGTGCTGAATCGCTGGAGCTGACCTACAAGGTCCTTTTTATCAAGCAACAGGAGAAAAACCTCCTCGCTGA
>DDWW01000010.1:8070-19574 GCA_002347085.1 Desulfobulbaceae bacterium UBA2276
CTGTCGATCTGCCGGAATGGCAAAAAGCGATGCAGCTTGCGGACAAATATTTCGCTGACGCTCAATGGAGAGAGGCAATGGCCAGTTACACCCGCACCTTGCAGCTTGCATCCGCAATACCAGCAATCGACAAGGCGATCCTTGATCAGGTCCGCAACAACAGTGCCACGGCTCAATTCAATATTTTTTTGCAGGCAGGGGAAAAGGCCATAGCCGGCTTAGAATTGGATTCCGCCAAAAATCATCTTGACAAGGCCATGGCCCTGGCCAAGCAAAACCCCCAGATTCCACCGGAAACCATCTCGAAAATTAAATCTTTGACCAGCCAGATCGAATTCAACAAGTTAATGGCCTCAGGTGAAGGATATTTCGCCAAAGGTGAGTGGGATAAGGCCTTGACCTCGTTTGAGCAAGCAAAAGGGATAGAAGGGACTCTCTCTTTTACCGATGCCTCCACGCTGGCCGCTCTCCAGGAGGTTATAATCAGGACCAAGGTCTTCAACTCCCTGGAACAAGGCAAGAAGGCATTTGCCGAGGCGCAATGGGATCAGGCTATCGCCAACTATGAGGCAGCTATTCGACTCCTGGAGGAAAACAGCGAGACCCTTCGTCGTGACAACCCCCTGCAAAGCCAGCAAAAAATCGCCAAACTCATGCTCCACGCCGCTGTGATCAGGGATCAGCAGAGCGCAGCCACCCACTTGAAAAACAAGGAATTCACGCCGGCAATCGACAAGCTTCAGGCTATCCTCGAGACCATCAACAAGAGTCCATTGGTCAAGGACCAGGAGTTCCAGACCATTCTCAAAGAGACCAGGGCCTCTATCACTCAGGCCCAGGAAGATCAGCTGATGATTGAGCTGAGCACCTATCTTACCGACAACTACCAGAAAATCTTCACCCAGAACAATCCAACCCTGGCCGCTGATAATTTAGCGCAACCGAAGGCAGCTTTTATAAAAAAAATAGACAGCAAGCTGCTGTTCAAGCTTCAATGTTTTGAGCAGGGTCATGGCCGCCCGGTACTCTTACAGATAAGTTATATCTACGATCCAGCTACCCAAAAATGGCGGTTTTTCAGCAATGACAAATCGGTCAATGAACGAGAGGAGACAGCCGCCGGCCAGAAGATACTGGCCGGTGCTTATCAGGCCCAAGAAGACCGTTTGATAGCCAAGCAAACAGCGTACCTGGCCGACAACTTCCAGGCCCTGCTCATCAAAGATACTCCCGATCTCCTCGCTGAGAACTTAGCAAAACCTCAAGCCAGCTTTGTCAAGAAAGTTGGCGACAAGATGCTCTTTACCCTCCAGTATCTTGATCTTAGCAGTGATAAGCCAACGCCCCGGCAGGTGAACTATCTCTACGATCCAACAAAAAACCAGTGGGAGACATATCCTTCCGCCGTTACCAAGAAGGACAAATAATTTCCATAAACTTCTCCCTGTAAAAAAACCAGCCCTGTTCAATCAATGATGATGGTGGTGATGATGACCATCATCATCCGGCATCTCGCCGCCCGCAACCAGCAAGGCTTTATCTAACAGTTCACTGGCCTGGTTCATGGCTGCGATAGCACTCTCTATGTGATCAGCCACTTCCGTCTCCCCAGCTTGCCGCGCCAAGGCCGACCATTTACCATATTCTTCCGCATGGCCACGATTATGCTGGATCCAATGCGGCAACAAAACCCTGAGTTTCTCCATCTGTTCCATTGTCTTCTCCCTCTCTGAATTCCTTTGATTCTTTCGTCTTTTACTTTCTCAATCAAATATGCTTTTTGGGCCTCGCGCAGAGCCGCAGGGGCAAAAATTCATTTCTACAATAAAATACGATAGTTACGCGCATCATTCTTCCACGCATAACCATGAAGTGTAACTCCCGTTATCGGCCCGTGCTTTTTTTCAGAACGACCTTACCGCCCAAAAAATCAATGGCCTGGATAAAGACCTCCTCCACCTTGAGCGGTGCCTCAAAAAAAGCGGCCACCTCAATGGTGGCGCCAGACACCTGCAGACGGGTCACATTCTCCATAACGATCTTTTCCTCGCCATTTTCTTCCACGACCACCTTTATCTGACACATTGTTTTCCTCACTTGCCTTCTTATTCCCTGGCGATCCCAAGACCATCCCCAAGACGGTCATACCAAAAAACGAAACTCACCCTTCCCTAACAGGTCATGCAGATGCAGGATCCCTGCCAGCCCGCCTCCTGTGCTGACAATCGGCAGCACGGTAATTTCATGCCTCTGCATGATACTCAAGGCATCGGCGGCCAGCATGGAACCATCAATAGCCACCGGATCCGGGGTCATAATATCTACCGCCCGCATACGAAAAAGTTCTTTTCCCAGGGCGATGCTGCGCCGCACGTCTCCATCGGTGACAATGCCCAGGATCTTCTCACCTGCCCCCATAATCAAGACTGCCCCCAGATTCTTTTCGTTTAACACCGCTATAGCCTGCTCCGCCGGTTCTTCACCCGACACCCGGGGGATTCCGTCGCCAGTCAACATCACCTCACGCACCTTGACCTTCAAACGTTCTCCCAAGCTGCCGCCGGGGTGATTTTTTCGGAAATCTACGGCCCGAAACTCCTTCTTCTGGAGCAGGACAACGGCCAAGGCATCACCCATGGCAAGAGTTGCCGTAGTCGAGGCAGTCGGAGCAAGCCCCAGAGGACAGGCCTCCATCGGTACCCCGATATCAAGCACCAGATCAGCCGCCTCGGCCAGGATGGAATTAGGCCCACCGGTCATGGCAATAATCGTGACCCCTCGTTTGTGCAAATTCGTCAGGAGGCCATTCAACTCTGTAGTGGCACCGGAATAGGAAATGGCAATCACCACATCGGTGGGCATAACCATCCCCAGATCGCCATGCATGGCCTCCACCGGGTGCAGAAAAAATGAGGGGGTGCCGGTACTGTTCAGGGTCGCTGCTATTTTTTGGCCTATGATCCCTGATTTACCGATACCGGTAATCACCACCCGGCTCGGACACTGCATGAGCATCTCCACTGCCTGTTCAAACTCCGCCCCAATCCGCTCCCGTACCGCTGCCAGGCCTTGTTCTTCGATCAAAAAAACTTTTTGCGCCTCTTCTTTTATCGACATTTTGTATCCTTGTTCCGCTTCCTGTTTCCACTTATCCGAAAGTCTTTTGTTGTTGCATCACCGATGACACAGACGTTCATTCTCCGTTGTTCCTGCTTACGGGGACAAAAGTTTATTTAAAGATCACCCATCATATCAGCCGCACCAGCATCCGTCCCCGAATACCCCCGGTTAGCATCCGCTGGATGGCATCGTCAAGTTGTTCCAAAGTAATCACCGATACCAGATGATCAAGCCGGCTGAATTTATACTCACTTGCCAACAGGCCCCAGATGCGCTCACGAACGGCCAAAGGACAGCGGGCGGAATCAATGCCGATCAATCGAACTCCCCGAATAATAAAGGGATAGACGGTCAAGGCCAGATCACCGGAAGCCGCGTTGCCGCAACTGGTTACCACCCCGTCGTAGCGGGTTTCCTTGATGGCTGTCTCCAGATATTGGCCACCAACGGTATCAACCACCCCGGCCCATCTCTCCGGCAGGAGCATCTTTGAACGCAAGCGGAGAAATTCTCCCCGAGCAAGCACAGACTGGGCCCCCAACTCCCGCAGGAATTCCGCCTCTTGTTTTCCGGTGAGGGCCGTCACCGAAAAACCTAATTGAGCAAGGATAGCCACACTGATCGACCCCACGCCACCAGTGGCCCCGGTCACCAGGATATCACCATCTCCAGGAATACATCCCTGGCGCACCAACATCTCCACACAACGCCCGGCGGTGAAACCAGCGGTGCCCAGCATCATGCTCTGTTCCAGGCTTAAACCTTCCGGCAGCCGCACGACCCACGCCGCCGGAACACGCACATACTCGGCAAAGCCACCCGGGTGATTCATCCCCAGATCATATCCCGAGACAATAACCTGATCTCCCGGCAGAAAAGTGTCAACAGTCGACTCCTCTACGACCCCCGCCGCATCAATACCCGGAGTATGGGGATAGCGCCTGGTTACCCCCCGATTACCAGAGGCCGACAAGGCGTCCTTATAGTTCAGCGAAGAATAATGAACCCTGACCAAGACCTCACCCTGTGGAAGATCCAGGGTGTCCCTTTCTTCGACCGAGCGGATAAATACCCCCTTGCTCTGTTCGCGTACGACCAAACTTCGATAGAATCCCACAATATTTGCCCCTTGACCCGAGTTTTATTTGACGAATTACTCTTTATGTTTACAGTAGATCACCAGAATAAAGTATTATTCTGGGTACAAATATCAGTCGCATAACAGTCTTTTTTCTTGACAAGACTTCTCAATTTTCGTCATTATCAAAATTTTAATCTCTGTAAGAAATAACGTCTAAGCTCTTGTTAAAATGTACGACAACATTGCAATGCCATGAACAGCATAAGGTGCCGTAATAAAATAAGAGAGCAAGCACTGTTTATTTCATAACGACACCTAAATAAACACATCCTCAGCACTTTTACCCTACATTTTTGTCTGTGAGAAGTGTTTCACCATTCTCTCCTTGGAGCCATACCATGTCCAATTATCTTTTCACCTCCGAATCCGTTTCTGAAGGGCATCCTGACAAGGTGGCCGATCAGATCTCCGATGCCATCCTCGATGCCATCCTCACCCAGGATCCCCTCGCCCGTGTGGGATGTGAGACCTTGGTCACCACCGGTATGGCGGTTATCGCCGGCGAGATCACCACGACCGCCTGGGTCGATATGCCCGATGTCGTTCGTCAGACTATTCGTGCTATTGGCTACAACTCATCAACCATGGGGTTTGACTGGCAATCCTGTGCCGTACTCACTTCTATTGATAAACAGTCTCCAGACATCGCGCAAGGCGTGGATGAAGGTAGCGGCATCGATCTGGATCAGGGAGCTGGAGACCAGGGCTTGATGTTTGGCTATGCCAGCAACGAGACCAGGGTGTTAATGCCCATGCCTATCACCTACGCCCACCGCCTGACCAAACGACAGTCAGAGGTACGTAAATCCGGTCGCCTTCCGTGGCTGCGCCCTGATGCCAAAAGCCAGGTCACTATTGAATATGAGAACAATGTGCCCAAACGGGTCGAGGCGGTCGTCCTCTCCACCCAGCATGATGAGAGCATCAGCTATGAAGATCTCAAAGAAGGAGTCATGGAGGAGATCATCAAGCCGATCCTGCCAGCCGAGATGGTTGATGCTAATACCAAATACTATATCAATCCTACCGGCCGTTTCGTGATCGGCGGGCCAGTTGGCGACTGCGGAGTAACCGGACGCAAGATTATTGTTGATACTTACGGCGGTAAAGGCTCGCATGGCGGCGGGGCCTTTTCCGGCAAAGACCCTTCCAAGGTTGACCGCTCTTCTTCGTATATGGGACGCTATATTGCCAAAAACATAGTAGCGGCCGGCCTAGCCACCGAGGTTGAGATCCAGGTGGCCTATGCCATCGGCATCTCTCAGCCGGTATCGATCAATATCAACAGCTTTGGGACCGGAAAGATTGCGGATGAAGCCATTAAGGCCCTGATTCTCCGCCACTTTGACCTGCGTCCCAAGGCCATTATCCATCACCTCAACCTGTTACGTCCTATCTATCAGGCCACTGCCGCCTATGGTCATTTTGGTCGTGAACACGAAAATTTCACCTGGGAAAAAACCGACAAGGCCGCAATCTTGCGGGAGGATGCCAAACTTTAGGGGTCGTTTAAAAATAACCACTACGATTTTCTCCATTTCTTTACGGCCCCCATTATGCCGTTAACAATATTGAGATGGAGAAATTATTTTCAGAGTCTTCGCTTACCTGAACGACGGCTAAGAGAGTTGGTACCGCCCCAAAGGCTATAACCAGTTCGAAAGCAAGACCTTGCCCACCTGTTATAGAACATTTACAGGTGGGCCTTTCTTTATAACTTATCCATTTCACACCGAGGTATTTTTAATGACTGCAGCAAAAATTGATTACAAGGTAGCCGACATGTCCCTTGCCGCCTGGGGCCGAAAAGAGATCGAGATCGCCGAGACGGAAATGCCTGGACTGATGGCCTTGCGTAAAGAATATAAGGCGGCACAACCCCTCAAGGGCGCTCGCATCGCTGGATGCCTGCATATGACCATCCAAACTGCCGTGCTCATGGAGACCTTAGTTGATCTCGGTGCGGAACTTCGTTGGTCATCCTGCAATATCTTTTCCACCCAGGATCATGCCGCCGCCGCCATGGCCGCTGCCGGAATTCCCACCTTTGCCTGGAAAGGGGAAAATGAGGAAGAATTCTGGTGGTGCATCGATCAGACCATCTTTGGGCCAGATAACTGGAAGCCCAATATGATCCTCGATGATGGAGGCGATCTCACCCTGATCATGCATGAAAAGTACAAAGATGACATGAAAAATATCCGGGGGATCAGTGAGGAAACCACTACTGGCGTCCATAGACTCAACGAGATGGCCAAAAAAGGTAAACTGATGTGCCCAGCCTTTAATGTCAATGATTCGGTTACCAAATCAAAATTTGACAACCTTTATGGCTGCCGTGAGTCGCTAATCGACGGCATTAAAAGGGCAACGGATGTAATGATAGCCGGTAAAAACGCGGTGGTTGTTGGCTTTGGCGATGTGGGCAAAGGTTGCGCCCAGGCACTGCGCGGTATGGGGGCAACCGTCTATATCACGGAAATCGATCCTATCTGCGCCTTGCAGGCGGCAATGGAGGGTTATAGGGTCGTCACCATGGAAGAAGCTGCCCCCCTTGGAAATATCTTTGTCACCTGCACCGGCAACTTGCGGGTCATCACCCGCTCCCATATGGAACAGATGCCTAACCAGGCCATTGTCTGTAATATCGGTCACTTTGACTCAGAAATCGACATTGCCGCTATCCGCGATCTTCCTTGGGATAATATCAAACCCCAGGTCGATCATGTGATCTTCCCCGATGGCAAAAAAATCATCATCCTGGCAGAGGGACGATTGGTCAACCTGGGATGCGCCACAGGCCACCCCAGCTTTGTCATGAGCAACTCATTCACCAATCAGGTCTTGGCCCAGATTGAACTGTGGCAGAATTATCAAAAATACGAGAACAAGGTCTATTTTCTCCCCAAAAATCTCGATGAGATGGTTGCCAGGTTACACCTGCAAAAAATCGGTGCCCATCTTACTACCCTTACCCAGGAACAAGCTGATTATATTGGCGTCCCCCTGGCCGGACCCTATAAACCTGATTATTATCGATACTAATATCAAGGGGCCAGAAGACAGGAAAAATATATAATTTGATACCCATCAATCAGAATATTTTTTCTGTCTTTTCTGGTCGCTCAAATGGCTTTACGGCCAGCGTCACATCTCCGGAAAGCACCATGTGACTCACCCCGGAAGAATCTCGCACCATCAATACTCCATCCTCCTCTACCCCGAGTGACTCGCCATAAACTACATTACCGGCGGGGGTAACCCACTGCATCCATTGACCGGCCAGCATATCCCGCTGTCGCCATCGAGTGAGGATCTCGGCAAAGCCTTCCTTGGCTAATTGTGACAACAGTTGCAGAAGCTTGGCCCTGATCCCCGCAAAAAGACCCAAAAGTTCAGATTCTTTCCCAGTTTCAATAAAGATGGATGTCGCCGTATCCCGTAACTCAAGAGGAAGGGCGGCTTTATCTCCATTTACGTTCACCCCTATCCCCACCAGGGCAAAATGCGGCTCAGTCGCATCCTGCAAGGAGGAGGTCTCTACCAGAATACCGCCACACTTTCGGCCACCAATACAAAGATCATTGGGCCATTTTAACTGAATTTGCAGTTGGCACATTTCCTCCAGCACCAGACTCACCGCCAGGCCTGCGGTCAAGGTTATTTGGGAATATGCCTCAACCGAAAGTTCTGGTCGTGCGATAATCGTACAGTAGAGACCATTTCCGGCAGGTGAGTGCCATGCCTTCCCCAGTCGTCCCCGGCCAGCGTTCTGGCTCCCAGCCAGAACTGCGTACCCATGGGGTTTACCCGCCCCGGCAAGCTCCCGTGCCACCCTGTTTGTCGAATCAACTGTCTCCAGAAAAAGGATATCGTTCATGGTATTCTTGCATATTCCCTTGCACAAAAGACAAAAAAAAAGTGCCGAGTTCAGAAACTCGGCACTTCATCAAATCTCAACTTCCAAGAAGTTAAAACTTTAATACTTAATTTACACCACTTTCGCCTTCTTCGTTTTTGATACGATCTTTCATGGCATACATGGTTGTAGAACCGGAAGACCAGAACATCATCTTTCCTTCTTTGACCAGATCATTGGCAGCATTCTTAACCTCACGAGGTTTTGCCTCTGGATCACAGGTATAAAAATCTTTGATATAGAGCTGTGGTTTCGGAGCAGTTGCTGCCTTCTTCAAGATCGCATCCTTGAGCTCTTCTTTACTTAATGCCATAGCGCAACTCCTAAAAAAATTATGAACAGGCAAGACACCTGATAATCTGGCCGGAATTAACCAATTTAAACCGGCCAGATCGTCACATCAATTATTTGATATGAGAGGTGTACTTGAACTGAGTGGTCGTACGCCAAGTGTCATAAGCCAAACGGTAATCATCAATACTCTTGATGGTGAAAGGAATATCACACTTCTCAAAGAACTTCTCCCAACCAATCCGCTCTGCCCACTCGCCAACACGCTCATATTTACGAGCATCTTTGGCATAGGCCTCAAGGATACCCTTAACAGCGGCAACGGTCTCAGGCCAACGTGGCGGAGTGTTAGGCAGGAAAGGAATAACCAGTTTGGAGAATTTAGGAGCTGTCCGGCTGTTAGAAACCTTACCACCAACCAAAATGGCGATACCGTCACCATCAGGATCAGCCAGAGGCATGGCAGGACACATGGTGTAGCAGTTACCGCAGAACATACAACGTTCGGCGTTAACGGTTACAGTCTTGATCTCCTCACCATTGACAGTGGCCTTGGCAGGCTTAACAGCGCCCAGTGGACAGGCGGAAATGGCAAGGGGCAGCTCACAAACACCCGTGATACGCTTGTGATCGATCATGGGTGGCTTACGATGCACACCAAGGATAGCGATATCAGAAGCATGAACAGCGCCACACATGTTCAGGCAGCAGGCAAGGGCAATACGTACCTGAGCTGGCAGAGTCATGGAGGTGAAGTAATCAAAAAGTTCATCCATAACAGCCTTAACAACACCAGAGGCGTCAGTGGCTGGGGTATGGCAATGAACCCACCCTTGGGTATGAACGATGTTAGTCACACCGGCACCGGTTCCACCAACAGGGAACCTGTTGCCACGGCCTTTCAGATCGTCCAGCAGGGGCTGAACCTTGGCCTTGGCATCCACCATGAATTCCACGTTGTTACGGGTGGTGAAGCGGAAGAAACCATCGCAATGTTTGTCCGCGATGTCACACATCTCACGGATAAGCTCGATGGAAATCAGACGGGCAGCCCCAACGCGGACTGTCCAACACTCATCACCGGTCTCTGATTTATGTACCAGAACACCAGGTTGAGTAATCTCATGCCACAGCCATTTACCCTTGTTGGCCTTAATAACTGGGGGATGAAACTCGGAATAGTATCTAGGACCGATGTCGGAAATTCTGTCAACCATCGGATTGGCTGGATCATAAGCCATAATGTATAATCTCCTTATATATACGAGTACGTTACTCGATTTAACTTCTCATTAGGCTGCGTGGCGAGCACGAAACTCTTCAACATCACGTTCAAACCCACCTTCAACCTCTTCTTCCTGCCAGAACACGTAAGGATTGGAACGAGGCTCTTTCACATGCTGCGGAAGTGGCTCAAGACCCATGACTTTGATGAAAGTGGGCAGCCCAAGACGTTGCATGGTCTCACCGCAACGCTCACGGTTCTTACCTTCTTCCATCCACCAATCCCAGATCTTCTCGATGAACTCGATCAACTCTTCGAACTCATTGTCGGCCGAAACCTTCATGAAGGGAACAATCAGGGTGGCGAATTGGGCACCATCAAGAATTGGAGCCTTGGCGCCAACGCAGATGGTTGCGCCTTGGTCGGCACCTGGACGAAGGGCGCGAGGCATAACATTGATACAATGCATGCAACGGGTACACTCGGAATCATCGATCTTCAGCTCACCACCTTCCATCCACATACACTCTGTTGGACAAAGGTTAATTACTTCTTTCTGAATATCAAATTTACCCCAGTCACGACCGGCATGGGCACCGCCGTTTCCTGGGATATTGCCAGCGGCATATTCTTTAACGGCAGCCTGGTCAATACGGATATTATCCCTCCAGGTACCGATAACCGCCACATCGGAACGGGCGATAGAGGCTACGCAGTCATTGGGACAACCGGAAAATTTGAACTTGAATTTATAAGGAAAGGCAGGGCGATGGATCTCGTCCTGATAGTGCATGGTCAAGTGATGACAGGCCTCTTCGGTGTCATAGCAAGACCATTCGCAACGAGATTGACCCAAGCAGTTAGCAGGGGTACGCAGGTTGGAACCGGAACCACCGAGATCCTGCTGAATGTTGTGGGTCAACTCATAGAAGAAAGGCTCCAAAGCCTCAGTACGGCAACCCAGCATAATAATATCGCCGGTTGAACCGTGCATATTGGTCATACCGGAACCATATTTCTCCCACAGATCGCAGATATCACGCAGATGCTTGGTGGAATAGTACTTGGAGGCAGGCTGGGCCAGACGAACGGTATGAAAATGCTCAACACCTGGAAAACGTTTGGGAAGGTCTGAATAACGACCAACGATACCACCACCATATCCGAAAACACCTACAATACCGCCATGCTTCCAATGGGTAATTTTCTCCGTGAAAGACAGCTCTAACTGGCCAAGAATATCCCAACAATCCGGATTTTTCTCTGCCTGTCGTTTGATGTCGGTAACGAAGCTTGGCCATGGGCCTTTTTCAAGCTCGTCCAACAGGGGTGTCTCATGCTTTGCCATGAATTTTCCTCCTTTAAAATTACTAGTTTAACTTCAACCCTTACCAAAAATATACACACCAACACTCTTCAACTTATTCACAAAAGATACAAGACAAACAGGGGGGTTGGCTCTTACTCACTTGAATGTTTCACCTTGCAGATACCACCCTCTGGATAGTATCGCGTAAAGGCTTACCTCAAACCATCTCCCCTTGAATATTCATTCAGCGTCCGACAATATCTCTGAACAATTTTTTTGTCAACAAAAAACGAATGAGAATTCACCCGGAAATGAACCTGTATTCATTTTTATTCCTGCTCTTTCGCCCACAACTTTAGCCATGGCCTTCTCGCTGTTCAATGAATTCTGCAGGGCTTCATTTGGCACAAAAAAAACCCGCATTCCTTTATGGAAGCGGGTTTCATTTACTTCTTTGAACGCCATTGAGCTAAAAAAATGGTGGAGGCGGGGTCAATCG
>DDWW01000034.1 GCA_002347085.1 Desulfobulbaceae bacterium UBA2276
GTAAGGCCCTTTTTGCTCTTTTCAGTTTACGGCCTCTTATGCAACGTCCAGAAAACAGCAATCTGTTCTGCTGTTTTCTGGCGTGGCGCCTGGCAGGCTCCATTCGCCGGCGAACATACAAAAGGCCGTAATCAAAAAGCAGTGCTTTTTGCTCATTTCATAACGGCCATTTATATTATAGACTGCCATTACAAAAAAGTATCATCGCCTTGGTCACAGAGAATTCCCGGTGAATGGGTGTCCGGCTTGATTTCAACGAGAGGCAAGAGGGATTCATCATGCGCTATGCACACGTTTGTCTGCACACCTTTGCCTATGTCCTGCCGCCGATAGCGGTCAGCTCGGAAGAGTTGGAGCTGCGGCTGGCCCCGGTCTATGAGCGGCTCAAATTACCGGTGGGCCGGTTGGAAATGATGAGCGGGATCAGGGAAAGGCGTTTCTGGGAGCCTGGCACCAGGCCCAGCCAGGGCGCGATCCTGGCTGGGAAAAAGGTTATGGATGAGGCCGCCCTTGCGCCCTCACAGATCGAGTGCCTGATCTTTACCTCGGTCTCGCGAGACATGATGGAACCAGCCACGGCCTCTTTTGTCCATCATGGCCTTGCTTTGTCTGAAAATTGCCTGCTCTTTGATCTGTCCAATGCCTGTCTCGGTTTTCTCGATGGGATGGTGATGTTGGCCAATATGATTGAACTTGGACAGGTGAAAAACGGCTTGCTGGTGGCGGGAGAAACTGCTGAGGAGTTGGTGGAGTCAACTCTTGCGGCCTTATTGGCGGATATGACCTTGACCCGTAAGACCATTAAGCCGGCCTTTGCCTCCCTGACCATCGGTTCGGGAGCGGTGGCCTTGTATATGTGCCGAGCAGAAGCAGAGGAACGCCGACCCCGTTTGATCCATGGTGCCTGGCGGGCCAATACCCGTCATTCCGATCTGTGTCAGGGGAGTCAACAAGGGGACGCGACAACGCTGATGAACACCGACTCTGAAGAGTTGATGCGGCGAGGGGTGGAAACGGCATGGATGACCTGGCAGGCCTTTGGTGCGGAACCCGGTTGGCAGGCGGCAGATATTGATCGGTTTTTCTGTCATCAGGTTGGTTCGGCCCATGCCAGAATGCTCTTTGATTCTCTGGGACTCCCGCCGGAAAAGAACTTTGAGACCCTGGCTCTTCTGGGCAATGTGGGTTCAGTCTCAGCTCCCATTACTTTGGCTATGGCGATCGAACAGAAGGAGTTCGGGCCGGGGCAGAGGGGGGCAATTCTGGGAATCGGGAGTGGTATAAATTGTCTGATGCTGGGTGTTGACTGGGGGAAACAATAATGCAAAATCAGGTAAGTAAAGAGCAGGGACGTTGCTTGTTGCAATTGGCGCGCGAGTCTATAAGCGAGAAACTGGGTGAAAAGCCGGACAAGAAACGGGACGAGCAGGGTAAGGTCGTTGATCCGGCCCTGCAGGCCCAGTGCGGCACCTTTGTCACCTTGAAGATCGGCGGTCAGTTACGGGGCTGTATCGGTAATCTGGAGCCGGTGGGGTCAATCGTGGAAGGGATCCAGCGCAATGCCATCAATGCCGCCTTTCATGATTCCCGGTTCCCGGAGCTTACCGCCGAAGAGCTGGCACAGGTACATATCGATATCTCCATCCTGACCCGGCCCCAGCCCCTGATGTATCGTGACAGCGAAGATCTTATTGCGCAACTGCGCCCTGGCGTTGACGGGGTAATCTTGCGTCTGGGTCGTTATGGCGCCACCTTTTTGCCGCAGGTCTGGGAGCAGCTACCCCAAACCGAGGACTTTTTGAGCCATCTCTGCCGGAAGGCTGGTCTGTCTGCGACTGCCTGGCAGGACTCTCATCCTGAGGTGGAGGTCTATCAGGTACAATGTTTTGAAGAGGAGAGCTGAGATGAAAGAGGTGCGACTGAGTCCTGAGCTTGCCGAACGGATGGGCCGGATCTATGAGGAGATGGAGCGGGGCTACGAGCAAGTGGCCGCCCAGTTGCAGTTTAGCTGTGACGGTTGTCCTGATAACTGTTGCGATTCCTGGTTCCAGCACCATACCTTTGTCGAATGGGGCTATCTGTGGCTGGGATTTTGTCAGCTTTCCGAAATGCGACAGGCCGAGATCCTTGAGCGCAGCCGCTTGTCGGTAGCCGCCTGTGAACAGGCCATAGCCCGCAATGAACGCCCACAGGTCATGTGCCCCTTGAACGATAATGGCCGATGCGTCCTTTATGCCCATCGCCTGATGGTGTGTCGGACGCATGGGGTTCCGGCCACTATGCAGCGACCGGATGGTCAGCGGCTTGAGTTTCCCGGTTGTTTTCGTTGCCAGGAGCTGGTCAAGCAGACCTTTGCTGATGCGTCCGAGATTCCCCGTGCCGAGCGGACGCTCTTGTTACGGGGGCTGGCAATGTTGGAAAATGAATTGATGGATGGCAAGCGGCATCTCTATCCACGCATAAAGTTGACCATAGCCCAGATGTTAGTCAAGGGGCCGCCCATGATTGCGATGCCCCATTGTGAACGATAGCTGGGTGGTAAGCCGTTGTAAATAAATACCATGCTCGCCTGAATGGCCGGAACGGCACACGAAGCCGTAACGAAACAGGTATTGATACCATCATGAAAGCATCATCAACTGCTCTTGATTTGCAACTCTATTGGGCACAACCCTCGATATTTGAGCGTCATTTTGAGTTACATTCAGAGAAGAGTTTATTAGGGGGCCTCCACTTTGAGACACCGTCGGCAGCTTATGGGATGCTGATAACCGCAGGTGCGGCAACGAAACGTTGGACATTCAAAGGGGCAAGGTTTCATCTGAAACCGCTTGTGACAATTCGGGAGGAGGGGGGGAATGATGACCTGGCAGTCTATCGGCCTCAACTCTGGGGTGGTGGATGGGTGGAGTTTGTCAAAGGAAGCAGGTTCCACTGGAAATCAATAAGCTTCTGGGGAACAGAATGGGGGTTTTCCAATGCGCAGGAGGAATTGCTGTTTGTGCTGAAGCCAAAGCCTTTGGATCTGCTAAAAGTACAGTCTGTAGTGGCGATCGGAGCGCCATGGCATGATCTGGAGGAACTGCCTTTGTTACTGATGTTGGGCTGGTACTTGAGAGTTTGTGACAGTTATGACACGAGGTGATGCGGATAAAGTGCGAAATTCTATGAAAATGAACAAAATGGGCACAGAACTATAGACCAAGCAAACCGACAAGACAGAAAATGGGACCGGAATTTTTTTCAGGCTCTCAAACAATAAGAAAGAGCCCTGCCAGAGGTTCAAGCGGATGGTGGGTTAACTTAACTTACCTCTTTTCCATCCAAGTTCAGTGGGCGCCGCGTTTCCCAACACCTTATCTGCCTAAAAGAGCATTTCCGTAAATCGCTGATGAAAGGCGGTGAGATCTTCTTCGCATTCTCCGCAAATGAGTCTGACCGGCCCCAGGATCTGGGAGCTGTCTTCTTCGGGGGTAAAACTGCCATCCGGATTTTGGAGATAGTGAGTGGTAATAATCACATTTTCTGCAACCTCAAAAAAATCTTCGTCATTCCCGCAAGATGGACAAGAGATAAGGTTGGCTGCCTGATGATCTTTAAGGTGCATATTCTTTTGTTGCATGGGGCAAAGGGCGGTGGGGCGCGGGTTAGCCCTTCTTTCTGGTTTTTCTGATCTTGACAGCCACGGCGCTTGTCTTGGCAATGGTCTTCTTTGATAATGATTTCTTGGCTGGGGAGGTACTGGCGGCCAAGCCTTTTTTGGGCGCTCTTGCCTGCACTTCTTTCGTGGCGACTACCTTGGAGAACTCGGCTGTTTGCATAAATGTCGCGGGATTGATTGGTTGTCCATTGCGGCAGAGTTCATAATGCAGATGCGCACCGGTCGAGCGGCCACTGCTTCCTACCAGACCTATAAGCTGGCCCCGTTTCACCTTGTCACCTTTTTTTACTTTATATTCAAGAAGATGGGAGAAACTGGTGGTGAAGCCATTGCCGTGGCTGATCTCTACAAAACGGCCATAGTAGCCATTATTATCGGCAAAAATGACCGTACCGTCGGCAGTGGCGACGATCTTGTCCCCGCGGTCAGCTACCATATCCACCCCGGAATGAAAGCCTGTTTTGCCGTTGACCGGATCTTCACGATAGCCAAAGGCAGAGCTTATGGCACCTGGCAATGGGCGGCCTAATGGGGTTCGGCGCAGGAGATCGAGATTTTTGTCAGTGCGTAGGAGCAGATCTTCCTGCTGGGCTTCCGAAGGAGGGAGGTAGGGACCACCGCTGTTAGCTGTGGGTTTACGTTTTTTTACCTGCACCCCGATACTTTTCATAATGTTTTCAATAAGTTGGTTGCGCTCATTGAACTCGGCCAGGGTTTGATTGACCAAGGCCTCTTTTTCTGAATCAAAGGCGGCGGTCTGCGAGGTCTTCGTGGTAAGAAGGTTCGTGTTCACAGAAAGAAGGTCATCGTTCGCGGACAGCAGGTCGTCAATCCGGTTGGCATAACTTCGCCTTTCCTGACTGGTTTCGATCAGCCTGACATTCATGGCCGCAACTTGCGCGTTCAGGTTGCTGTTTTCCACCAAAAGACGGGTGGAGATAATGGCACCCATGGCACTGATACCCAGGAAGGCAACGCTTAAAGCCAGGCCTAATTTGAGTTTTTTGCGGGAAAGGAAGATATTTCTGGCCGTTTCTTTGGCCCCGGTAATGATGATATGAATATGGTCACTCATTGCAGTTTATCTGGATTGATTGTATAAAAGAGGTTTGCGGAAGGGTGAAATTGTTGAGATTAAGTCTCAATAAATCTCTTTTTTTTACAATTTTTAGCACGTAATTCAATTTTTATAACCGTAGCTTGCAGAATAATCAATAAAAAAAGCCATTTTTTTCATCATTGATATCTTTCTCTGTCTTTTTAGGAGTCGTTACGAAAGAACCTGGCCTTGTATAACTATTTCGTTACGGCACCTTATGTTGTTCCGCATATTCAAGTGGTCATGTTATGTATTTATAACGGCTTAATTAAATAATCTTTCCTGTTTACCGGCCTAATACCCCACTCTTTTTTATGGCGCATCTTCTCAGTTGTCAGTCTTTGACCAAGTCTTTTGGTGCTCAAACCCTGTTTAGCAATATTTGCCTCTCGATCAGCGACGGTGATCGCATTGGTCTTATTGGCCCGAATGGCAGCGGTAAATCGACCCTGCTCAAGATCATCAGCAATCAGCTTGAGGCCGATAGCGGGAAGATCCTGGTGCAGAGGCATGTGCGCACTGCCTATCTGGCCCAGGCGGATGTCTTTGACGAGGACAAGAGTGTGGCCGAGAATCTGGGACAAGCCCTTGCCGGCCTGGACCTGGAGGAGAGCGAGCGGTATAATCGGGTTCATGCCCTGCTCAGCCGGGCCGAATTTGTTGATCCTGCACTTCCGGTGCGGATTTTGTCCGGGGGCTGGCGCAAGCGTCTTTCCATCTGTCGCGCCTTGGTTGTGCGGCCGGACATCCTGGTTATGGATGAGCCCACTAATCATCTGGATATCGAGGGCATCATCTGGCTGGAAAAGATGCTTGCTGTCTCTTCTCCTGATAGTCCCTCGGCCGTCTTGCTGGTGAGCCATGACCGTCGTTTTCTGGAGAACACGGTCAGCCGGGTGGTGGAGTTATCCCCCTTGTATCCCGAGGGTTCCTTTCAGGTACAGGGTACCTATGTCAAATTTCTGGAAGAGCGGGAAGAATTTCTTGGCCAGCAGTTGCAACAGGAAGAACGCCTGGCGAACAAGGTCCGGCGGGAGACCGAATGGTTGAGGCGGGGGCCCAAGGCCCGGGCCACCAAGGCCAAGTATCGTATTGACGAGGCCTATAAGCTCCAGGATGAACTATCACAGGTCAAGGGTCGCAATCGGTCAAATGCAAGCGTACAGATAGGGTTTGATGCCACCGGCCGCAAGACCCGCAAACTCCTTACTGCCACCAATATTTCCAAGAGTCACGGCGGGAAGGTGTTGTTCTCGGGGCTGGATCTGGTGCTCTCACCGGGCGAACGTCTTGGGCTTTTGGGGAGAAATGGCTGTGGCAAGTCCACACTGATGCAGATGCTGGCCGCCGCGGGGTTGGGCGAGGGAGGCAATAGGCAGTTCGCCCCTGATAGCGGGGAGATCATAGTGGCGGATGGGGTGCGGATAGTCAGCTTTGATCAGCGGCGCGAAAAGATCAATCCGGCCCTGACCTTGCGGCGCGCCCTGGCCCCGGATGGGGATGCCATTGTCTGTCAGGGGCGGTCGATGCATGTGGTTTCGTGGGCCAAGCGCTTCCTCTTTCAGCCCGAGCAATTAGAAACGCCGGTGGGGCAACTCTCGGGCGGCGAATGCGCCCGGATTCTTATCGCCGAGCTGATGCGGCAGCCAGCCGATATTTTGCTCCTTGATGAACCCACCAACGATCTTGACATCCCTTCTCTTGGTGTCCTGGAAGAAAGCCTGCTCGAATTTCCCGGGGCCTTGGTGCTGGTGACTCATGATCGTTTTCTCCTCGATCGGGTTTGTGACCGGGTGCTTGGGTTTGATGGCCGTGGCGGACTGGAGTCTTTTGCCGATTATGAACAGTGGCTGGCCGCCCTGCAACAGGGTGGGGAAGAGCTGGAAAAGGTGGTCATGGCGGTAACGCCTGGGGCCGGAAACCAGGATAAAAAGAAAAAAAGTGGCCGGCTGTCGTATCTCGATCAGCGGGAATACGAGCAGATAGAAGAAAAGATCCTGGAGGCCGAAGAGGCGCAGGAAAAGCTCCAGGCTCTTATGGATGCCCCTGAAACGACCTCAGACCCTGAACGTCTGCATGACTGCTGGACCGAGTTGCAGGCGGCCCAGACAGCAGTGGCACAATTGTATGATCGCTGGCACGAGCTGGAGGAAAAGAAAAATGAGGGGGAGTGAAGGGGGATGGTCACGGCGACGGCCACTGAACTCGCCCTTATAATGAGTCTGTGCGGCACTTTTCACAATCAGAACCTTTTCGAAATTTTACCCGGAGTAGTCAATGACGGACAGCGCAGCAAGTAAGATCACCGGCGAACAACTCCTTACGCGGATGAATGAGAAGAGCGATTTTCCGGCGGTATTTCAACATATCACCGAAATAAACATGAAGACCTCTCCTTTAAGCACGACTTCCGCTAATGAACTGGCCAGTATCATTCTGAAAGATTATTCCCTGACCAGCAAATTACTTAAAGTGGTTAATTCGGCGATGTACCGTCAATTCTCTGGTCAGATTTCAACTATCTCGCGGGCCGTGGTTATCCTCGGATTTGAGCAGGTCCGGCTTACCGCCACCGGCCTTATGTTTTTCGCACATCTGCAGGACAAATCCACCGCACATTATGTCAAGGAGGAGGTGCTTTCCTCTTTCCTCTCCGGGATACTGGCCCAGGATCTCTCGAAATATTTGAACATGGAAGACGGGGAGGACCTTTTTATCTGTGCCATGTTTCATAATTTCGGACGGCTGCTGGTCATGTATTATTTTCCGGACAAGTATGAGGAATATCTGAAATTGGTGGCGGAAGAGGGTGTGACCGACGAGATGGCCATGCAGAAAACTCTTGGCAACACCTTTGATGAACTGGGAATGGAGGTGGCTAATTTATGGTACCTGCCGACATTGATTGTTACCAGCATGAAAACAATTCCGGAGCAGGAGATTAAGAAAAGAAACGAAAAAATCGATGGACCTAGGAAACTGGCCAATTTTGCCAATGAGCTTTGTGATATCACAATTAATTGTTCGCCCCAGCTGCGGCAAGAGCGACTTCGCCTTGTTCTCAAAAAATACAAGGCTGCTTACGATATCCCGGAAGAAGAAATCGTCAAGATGATGGACTCGGCTCTCATCAAGATACGGGACTTTGCCGATGTCCTCAACTTTAAACAGACTGATCTGTCCAAACTTGACCAGCGCAGCCTCAAGGTACAATCCGACCCAGCCTTGGCCAACACCCCTGATGGGCAGGTCAGTGCCCCCGAGGCGGTTGAAGCCATTACGCGTTTTGAAATGAGTGCCGGAGTGCCGCCATCATCCGGCAGTACCAGCATCGAAGACAGGCATCTGTTGTTGTTGGACGCTATCCAGGAGATCACCAATGTCATGCTCGATGATTTCACCCTGGATACCGTGCTTACCATGATCTTGGAAACCGTTTACCGTGGAATCGGTTTTGACCAGGTGCTCATTTTCTTTCGCAACCCAAAAACGGATATTATGGAGACCCGTTTCGGTCTTGGCCAGAATGTCAAGGAATTGCTGACGGAATTCAGCTTTCCGGTGCAGGGCACCTCTGGAGATTTTTTTAATCTGGCCCTGGCCGAAGGCCGGGATTTCCATATTGATAACATCTCTGCTCCTGATATCAACCAGCGCAGACCCTCATGGTTTCGGGGCATAATTTTTTCTCCTAGTTTCGTGCTTTACCCCATCATGATTAACAAAAGGTCCATCGGCCTCATCTACGGGGCCTATATTTCACCGGACCACCACCTTAACCAGAACCAGTTGGATGGTCTGAAAACCCTGCGTAACCAGGCGGCTCTTGCCATCAAGCTCAGCTCTGCCACTACCCTTTGAGGTAAAAAAGTGATTTTGTAACGTAGCGAAAACACTTTTTGGGGTATCTTCTTCGGCGAACGTGATCGGGTGGTCTACCTCAGCCCGGCGGCCATTGCAACTGGCGGCCTCCCAGGATATGGAGATGGATGTGGAAGACGGTTTGTCCGGCGGCGGCGCCATTATTGAAGACCAGGCGGAAGCCATCAACAAGGCCGAGTTCAGCGGCAAGGCGTGCGCCGGTGCGCAGCATCTTGCCGATAAGCTGTTCATCTTCGGCCTCCATGAAGGCCGGCCCGACAATATGTTTTTTGGGGATGACCAGAAAATGAACCGGGGCCTGAGGTGAGATGTCGTGGAAGGCAATGAGGTCATCGTCTTCATAGAGTTTATTTGCAGGGATTTGACCACCAATGATCTTACAGAAAAGACAGTGTTCGCTCATGATATTCCTCTTTTATTATTCCAATTTGCATTCAAGCCGACACCTTGTCGGCTGCACTGCGCGGTGCCAACTTGAATGCTTTTTGGAATGATCAGATAGATAAAAGGATATAGATTATTTTTTCGGGCCAAAGGAATCTTCAAACAGTTTGATGATGGCCTCACGACCGGCATCGCTGAGATATCTGGTGCCGGAGCCGACGAAGGTGTCGTATTCTATGACCGGGGTACCGGCCTGCCACTGGTTGTCTTGCCAGGTAAACCATTGCTTGAGGGGCTGGTCAAAGACGTGGAGGGGACGGTTGAACAGTTTAGCCAGTTCCACGGCCCAGCCAGTGCCGCCTTTGACCGAATTGTCTTCGAGGATGGTGCCGATGACAAAGATCTGGTGGCCGTTATTGACCATGTGAAAGATGGTTTGCAGCACCTTGCGGATCTTGGTGGTCTCGTAATAGGTGCGGTTGAGCATCCTTGAGGCCAGCTCCATGCTGATGTCGCCCCGTTCCAGTTCTTGCTGGCTGAGAAAAATCGCGTTTCTCTCGCGGTGTAGTTTGTGCCCCTCAAAGGTATAGATAATCTCCTTGACACCCCATTGCTCTGCCGCTTCCCCAAATGTTGCCTCGGCCCCTTTCAGGCCACCACTGCATAGGGTACAGGATTTCTGATCCATATCTCTTCTCCTTTTAAGATTATCTCGTTGTTTGATCAGTTCTGATCAATTTGCCACATTTCATGCTATACCACACTTATCTTCAAAGGCAAGTGGGGCCATGGTTTTTTAGAGGCCGTTGCCGAAAAAGCAAGGGCTTTTTCTTGCGTTTTCGGCTTACGGCCTCTCATGAGCGGTCTGTCGTCAAGCGGATGTCGATTTTTTTATGCCGCGCAGGAAGACGCGGTGCGGGGCCGGGTAGCCTTCCACGGTAAGCGTTGGGTCGTTAGGGTCGATGAAATCGCGGTAGGATTCAAAACGCATCCATTCGGTGGAGCGTTGTTCTTCACTGCTCATCGGGTGTTGGCAGAAGAGCTCGACCTGGTCGAATCCGGCCTTTTCCATCCATAGCCGCAGGCAGAGACCAGTGGGGACAAAGTAGGTCCCCGGAACCTTGGCATAGGTCTTGTCGGGAAAGAGGGCGATGGGCGCGTCTCCGGGGATGGCCTGGGATTCGAGAAGCAGCGTGCCGCCTGGGCGCAGGGCTTGATAGATGTCACGCAACACATCAATGGGTGAGGCGCGGTGGTAGATGATGCCCATGAGGAAGAGGACATCAAAACAATCGGGGAAAAGAGACAGGTGCTCAACGCCCAGCAGGTCGATGTGGAGCGCATTCTGTCCGGCCATGCTGTTGAGGGCCTTGAAACAGTAATAGTGCTGCATGGAGGGTTCCAGGCCCAGCACCAGTTTCGGACGATAGGGGGCCATGCGGAACATATAATAGCCGTTGTTGCAGCCGATATCGGCGATAATCTTGCCCTCCAGATCGGGCAGCATCGGCAGCAGGCGCTGCCATTTACGTTCGCTGCGCCATTCGGCATCAATGTCGATGCCGAAGACCGAAAAAGGGCCTTTGCGCCAGGGCATGAAGGCGGTCATGGCCGCTTTGACCTGCGCCTGGTCGCCCCCGCTCAGTTCGTTGGGACCACCGATGATGACGGTATCGCCGGTGCAGTCCACGGTCCGGGCCACAAAGGGGGCCAGGGACTCGCAGGGCTTACGGTAGCGGAGAAATCCTTTTTTAGGCTGGTTGACCCATTGCTGCCGTTCGTGATGGAGGGCCGTGATCTCCTGACGGCGGGCGGTGGCCGGGAGCTGGGAGAGATAATCAATGGATGAGGGCATGGCGTATAGGGTTCTGGTTCAACCGGGTTTGATGGCAATAAAGGAGGCGAAATTAAACCACTGGAAGAAGGTTTCCACGCTTGTAAAGCCGGCCTCCAGCAGGAGTTCGCGGTTTTCTTCAAGGGAAAAGGGGATCAGGATATTTTCCAGGGCCTCTCTTTTTTTGGCAATCTCCAGCTCCGAGTAGCCGCGTTCCAGTTTGAACTGATGGTAGATATCGATATATTTGCGGTTGAGCAGCGGGGCGTGGGAGATCTTTTTTTCACTGAGGATCAGGATGCCGCCGGGTCGCAGGTTGTCGAAGAGTCGCTGGATAAAGTCCTTTCGTCGCAAGGGGCGGATGAACTGGAGGGTGTAGTTGAGGAGAAAGGCCCCGGTGTCAGGATGATTCAGTTGATCCAGATCGGTGATGTCCTGGGCCAGAAAGGATACCATCTCCTGTTTGGAGAACATCTCGGCCTTGAGGCGGGCCTTGTGGAGCATGGCCGGCGAGTTGTCGATACCGATGAATCGCAGCTCCTTGCCCGGCAGCAGTCTGGTCAGTTGCAGCAGGGTGGTGCCGGTGGCGCAGCCCAGGTCGATGACCGTGTCGCCCTTCCGGAGAAAGATGTCGATGAGGCTGGCGCTTCCTTTGATGACCTCCTGGTAAAAAGGGATGGAGCGGTCAAGCATGTCGTCAAAGACCTGGGCGACCTGTTCGGTGAAGACAAAGTCTTCCTGGATCTGGTTGACAGCAAAAAGGGTGTCTTTGTGAGTAGAGGGCATGGCGACGACAATGATGATAATAGCAAAAGAAGGAAATCTTGAAAGAATAGAGGACTATTGACCGATTTCTTGAAAGTCCGGTATGGGGTGCCTTGAAAAAGTGTCTTTTTGCCCAATCTCTACGGTGTTCAGAAAAAATTTATCATAGGAATGTTCACTATATGCCCGCGGTAATTTTTTTTTCCTACCTTGATTTTGAACAAAAATCCTGATTTTTCAAGCTACCCTATAGTATAATCCTTTAAAAAATCTCGCTATTGTTTTATACGAACGGTCTATGTGTTTTCCTCTATTTCCACGTTCTATAGAGGAAACAGGGAAGCAGGTCAGGCCACGCATAATTCTTATGCATCGCATACCAACTTACGGGTGCCTTGCAAAAAGGTCTTTTTGCTCAAACTCGGCGTTATGCTCAAAATTTTATCCTAGGAATATCAAATATATGCCTGCGGTAAAATTTTTCGCAGGCCTTGATCTTGAACAAAAATCCTCATTTTTCAAGGCACCCTTACGGAGCAGTCAACAGGAAATCATGAAAAAATATATCATTGGCATAGACACGGGCGGCACCTATACCGACGCGGTGCTTATGGAGGCGGACAGCGGCGCGGTTATTGCCACGGCCAAGGAGCCGACCACCCATTATCATCTGGCGACAGGCACCGGCCATGCCCTGGCCGCGCTTCTGGCAACATCCGGGGTTGCGGCTTCGGAAATCAGGCAACTGGCGGTCTCCACTACGCTTGCCACCAATGCCGTGGTTGAAGGCAAGGGGGCCAGGGTTGGTCTTTTTGTCATCGGCTATGTGAAACATTTCCGTCTGCCGGTGGTAGCAGTGGCTTTTATCAAGGGCGGGCACACCATTCAGGGCACGGAAGAAGAACCGCTCGACCTGGAGAATCTGGTCGATACGGTACGAGGTCTGGCGGGTGAGGTCGATGCCTATGCGGTCTGCAGCGCCATGTCCATGGAAAATCCTACCCATGAACTGGTGGCGGAAAAGGCCATCTCCATGCTTGATCCCGACAAGCCGGTCTTCTGTTCGCACCGGATCAGCCAGCAGGCCGGGATGCGGGAGCGGGCCGCCACCGCCGCCCTCCACGCCAAGCTCATGCCCCTGATGCAGGACTATATCGCCGGTATCCAGGTTGCCATGATCAAGCAGGGGGTGTCGTGTCCGGTGGTGATTATTGGCGGTAATGGTCAGGCCGTGACCATTGATCAGGCCGTGGAACGGGCCGGGATGACGGTGGCAAGCGGCCCCGCCTGCAGTGCCCATTTTGGGGCCATGCAGATAAAGGAAACGGAGAGGAGTGGTGCGACGGATGCGACAACTACGAGCCCTGCCTCGCATGGCGACGCCCTGGTGATTGATGTGGGCGGCACCACCACTGATATTGCCATGCTCGAAAATGGTCGGCCGCTTCTTGCTCCCAATGGTTGCCAGATCGGGGAGTGGCAGACCCATGTCGAGGCCATTGATATGTTCACCGGAGGAATTGGTGGCGATAGTCATGTGGTCGTTGACGACCAGGGCGCGCTCGTGATCGGGCCGGCCCGAGTCCTCCCCTTGTGTATGGCCCCCGGCTCTTGGCCGTCAGTTACCGGGTGGCTGGGTGGTGGGGCCTTGTCACGATGTATTGGCCTGGTGGTGGGTGAGGAAGGTGAGGAAATTCCCGAAGATATTGATGATCCTGTTATCGCCTTTTTGCGGCAGCAGGGACCGGCAACACCGGCGGTCATGAGCGAGGCCCTTGGGATTTCCGCGGTTCCCTTGGAAAAACATCTGGAAAGACTGGCCCAGGCCCAATTGACCTTTGAGACCGGCTTTACCCCCACCGATGCCCTGCACGTGCTGGGAAAGATTGCCCTGGGCAACAGGGAGGCGGCGACAGCTGGGGCGGTGTTGCTTGCCCGGCTTCAGGGGATAACGCCCGAAGAGTTTTGTCACCAGGTCTTGCGCCTTACCGAAAAGAAGATCGAGGATCTGATCATCGATTACGTTATTCATCATTACTGGGGCAAGTCACTGACCTCTTTTATCGCCAGCCGCACTGACCATCCGGTGCTGGGCGTGAATTTCTCCCTGAAGATCCCCTTGATCGGCATTGGGGCGGCGGCCCGGCACTTCCTGCCGGGTGTGGCTGCGCGGCTGGGCACGACTGTCGGTTTTCCAGATCATTGCGAGGTAGGCAATGCCATTGGCGCCGCCCTGCTCGGCGGTGCAGTCGTGGCGGTCAAGAGTTAGGGCCAACGTTCACCTTCTTGTTTTTATCTATTATGATGCTTCCAATTATTACCTTTATCGGTTGGCACAACAGCGGCAAGACCACTCTGGTGACCACGGTGGTGAGCCATCTCAAACAGCGTGGCTATCGGGTGGCGGTGATCAAATCGACCAAGGAGCAGGGGATTGCCTTTGACACTCCGGGCACCGATACTGACAGGCATCGCCAGGCTGGGGCCGAGACCGTGCTGCTGGTGGCGCCCGATCAGATGACCATGATCAGCAAGCGGACGGACAAGTCCCTGATCGAGTTGGCCCGAAGGTTTTGCCCGGATGTCGATCTGGTCATCGGTGAGGGCTTCAAAGGGGCGCAAGGGGTGCCCAAGATCGAGGTCAGGCGGGAGGCGGATCAGCCTCTGTTGCGGGATCAGGTGGAGGGGGTGATTGCGGTGGCCACTGATCTTGTCATTCCCGAGGCCCCTGACTGTGCCCGGTTCAGGCTGGATCAGGGCTTAGAACTTGCTGATTTTATCGAAAAATATCTTCGTTTGGAGTGTGTGGGGAGAGATTGAGGCCCTGGGCGATGGTCTTGAAGCCGTGGTTGTTTACCAGGTTGGGATGATAATCGTCTTGAGGGTGTCTTGACTTGAGGATCATTTTGTGATGCAATTGAAATTGAGTCATCATTCACGAGTGTAGGAGTCTGTTCGTCGGTTACTTGAGCGTAGAGTAGAAGCAGGGAGACAGGAAGTGAAAGGAAAAACTATCTTGGTCGTCGATGACAGTTCGACCATGCGAACGCTCATCGCTCGGGAACTGGAGGAGGCCGGGTATACGGTGCTGACGGCCGAGAACGGCATGGAGGCCATATCCATGATCGAGTGGATGGACGAAAAACCCGACTTGGTCACCCTTGATCTTGATATGCCGGTGATGAATGGCTTTGAGGTCTGTGAGTATCTCCTGGAAAAACAGAAAAAACAAGGAGATGCTCAGCAGGCGGGACTTCCGATTGTCTTTGTCGCCGCCAACGATACCCTGGAAAATCGGCGGCGCGGTTTTCAACTGGAGGTCACGCATTTCATCCCCAAGCCTTTCAAACCCTTTGATATTGTCAATACCGTCAACAAGATTCTTTCCCCTCGTCGGGATTTTGCGGGGATGACGGCCATGGTTATTGATGACTCCTCCTCGGTCAGACGGGTCATTCAGATGATCCTGATGCGCATCGGGGTGACAGTGCTGACGGCGGCGAATGGCCTGGAGGCGATCACGGTGATTGAGTCCTGCAACTGTACACTGGATATCATCATCAGTGATTATATGATGCCGGAGATGCGTGGCGATGAGTTGTGCAAACTGGTTCGGCAGAAACTGGCCTTGCAGCAAGTGCCGTTTCTG
>DDWW01000029.1 GCA_002347085.1 Desulfobulbaceae bacterium UBA2276
TCTGTGTCACACTTTTGACTTTACTTTCCCGCGCCGGGTATCGTGTCGGTCTGTACACCTCTCCCCATCTGAGTTCGGTCAGGGAGCGGTTTCGGATAAACGATGCCTTTATCAGTCAGGAAAAATTTGCGGCGCTGGCCACCAGGATCAAAGATGTATTGGGCGATGAAAAAATAACCTATTTTGAGTTCACTACCGCCCTTGCCCTGCTCTGGTTTGCTGAATCAGGGCTTGATCTGGTGATTCTCGAAGCAGGGCTTGGTGGTCGGCTGGATGCCACCAATGTGGTGGTTCCCTTAGTCTCGGTGATCACCAATGTGACGATGGACCATGAGGCCTATCTGGGGACGACGGTGGCGGCAGTTGCGGCGGAAAAGGCCGGGATCATCAAGGAAGGCGTGGTGGTGGTGGCCGGAGTTGCCGACGATGAGGGCCTGGCGGTGGTACGACGGACTTGCCGGGAGCGCAAGGCGCCCTTGTATCTATATGGCCATGATTTTTATGGTGAACCAGATGGCGAGAGCTCTTGGGTGTGGTTGCCACGGGAGACCTTCCTCCCCGCTGCGCGGCTTGACTCTCTGCGCTGTGCGATGTGTGGCAGCTATCAGCGGGTGAACGCCTCTTTGGCCCTGGCGGTACTGGCGCTATTGCGTCCCCATGGTTTTCTGCTGATGCCAGCGGCTATCCGAGCCGGTCTGGAAGCGGTGCGGTGGCCTGGCCGGTTGGAACATTTCTGTCTGGAGCGGCAAAGCAGGAAGTTGTCACCACAGGGACAGAAAACGGATGAGCAAAACGTCTGCTTTCTTCTCGACGGGGCCCATAATCCGGCGGGAGTCGAGAGCCTGGTGCTGACCCTGCGCCAGGAGTATGAGTATCAGCGGCTGATCGTGGTCTGGGGTGCCATGGTGGATAAGGATCTGGATAATACCCTGCCCCTGATTGGCGCTATGGCCGATGTCCTGCTCCTGACCAAGCCCGATGGAGAACGGGCCGCCACACCCGAACAGTTATTGGTGCATCTTGATGCCGGGACGCGGCAACGCTGCGAATGTATCGCGTCGGTTGATCAGGCCCTGGCGCGCGCCGAGGCCCTGGTTGAGGAAGGAGACCTGATTGTGGTGGCTGGCTCCCTGTATCTGATCGGGGCAGTACGTTCAGCCCTGTTGGGTGAATTGGTGGCCGGATAATGGATTCTTTTGGTTTTGACGGGATGGACGAGGCTATAATCCGCACCGAGCGGGCCAAGGCCAGGGAGATGCGCAAGAGCCGCTGGTGGCAACAAAAAACCGCCTCCGGTCAGTGTTATTATTGCCACCAAACATTCCCTTTCAAGGAATTGACCATGGATCATCTGGTGCCCCTGACTCGTGGTGGGCGTAGCACCAGAGACAATCTGGTGCCTTCCTGCAAGGCATGTAATATTAGAAAAAAGAATATGCTCCCCCTGGAATGGGAAGCATATCTCGATACCTTTCGTGTGGAAAAAGATAATGCAGGAGTCAGCAAAATAGTTTAAAAGTTGATATACCTGTTTTTGAGAGTGTAGTGCAGGGATTGTAATACGATATGGGCGGGTAGCTCAGTTGGATAGAGTGTCGGCCTCCGAAGCCGAAGGTCGCGGGTTCGACTCCCGCCTCGCCCACCAAATTTAAACCCGATACAGTCCAAAGAAGAACAATAACCCGCATCCTGAAAAGGATTGCGGGTTTTTTGTTGTCCAGCGCAATCCAGTCAAAACCATTGAAAAACGGCCCTGATGTCTTTCTGGATATGTTGATCTGATTTTTTCAGTCAGCATTTCTATGCGGCATAGCCTTTTGACTTTTTTGTAAGGAAAAATCATATCTTGCCAAGTAAATATCGGAGAGGGTCAGGAAGGCGGTAATAATCAGTGGCCCATAAATAATGCCAAGCACCCCGTAAACAGAGATTCCGCCCATGAGAGAGAGAAAGACCAGAAGAGTGTGCATTTTAACCTGACTGCCAACCATTTTAGGCTTGACCAGATATTCTACGGAAAAAGACAGCAGCATATAAAAAAGAAAAAGAAAGAGTCCGGTTCCTGGTTTCCCATTGATGGCCAGGATCATGGCCGCCGGAATCATGACTAAACCGATGCCGAAGATCGGCAGAAATGCTAGGACTGCCATGATGCAACCCCAGAGAATTGGGGCGTTCAAATCGAGGATGGCAAAGACGGCCCCGGCGATGACTCCCTGGATAAGTCCACAAATCGTATTTCCTTTGAGAATGGCGTTGGCAATTTCCTCAAATCTAGCCAGCAGGAGCCGATCTTCATGGTCCGGAAGTGGCGAGAGACGGATGAGAAAAGCAATCAGTTTTTCCTGGTCAATGAGCAGAAAGAAGATGATCAGGATCATCATGCAGAAGAGGGCAATAAATTGCAGGATATCCCCTGCCCAGGAGCTGGCCTGATTGTAGAGAAAGAGCGCGCCCGTTTTGATCAGAGAAGAGAGGGTATCTGTGAGTTGTGTTGGTTTAAAATTCAGGCCAAGCCCTTGGAGATATGTCTGGAGCTGAGCTACCATCGGGTTTTCCTGAAGAAAAGATTGTGCTTTCGGTCCAAAACCGGCATCTCGTCCCCATTGGTACAGGCTTAAGGCCTCGCCAGAAAGGGCGCCAATAAAAAGGAGCAGGGGGATAAAGACTAAAAAAACAATAAGGATACAGGTAAGGATAGAGGCCAAGGATGCTGGTAATCCCTTGTTGCCTAAATTGTTTAACAAGGAATAGATGGGCCGAAACAGACTGGCCAGCAGAAAAGAGAGAACCATGATTGACCAGAAAGGCCAGAGGATTCGTCCCAGAAAGATCGCCGAGATACAAAAGATCAGGAGAAAGTAGCGGGACTCCAAGGTATGTGGATGGTGGAGATCAGAAAGCGATGGAGAAGGGCTATTGCGCATGGCGGAGTGCACTTGTGTCGGTTGGTGAGCGGGAAACGAGAAATAAAGTTGCAATTTCTCAGCGAGCTGGGTAATTCAGTAGGCTTTAATGATGAATCTCAAAGCATCTTGTAGTGTACTATATAGTGTAAGCTGATTGAAGCAAAGAGAAATAAGATAAAGGCCTCTTGTTGAACGACTGAACGGCAAGGGGATGAAAGAGAGACAGGCAGAGGGGATTGTTATGTGGGAAAATCTGGAGATAGGGCTGGAAAAAGTAAGGCCGGAGCAACTGAAAAAAAAACCTGCCCAAGATAGCCTTGGTTTTGGGAACCATTTTACTGATCATATGTTCTTGATGAAATGGAATCGGCAGAGTGGCTGGCATGATGCCAAGATCTGTCCGTATCAGGAATTCAAACTGGATCCGGCGGCCATGGTCTTTCATTATGGTCAGGCAATCTTTGAGGGCATGAAGGCGTATAAGGGCGAACAGGGGCAGGTTTATCTCTTTCGGCCCCAGGATAATATTGAGCGGATGAACAGTTCGGCCCTGCGGATGTGCATGCCTCGACTGCCGGTGGAAAAGGTCTTCAAGGCCCTCAAGGCCCTGGTCTATCTTGATCGGGACTGGATTCCTACGGTGGAAGGCGCCACTCTTTATATTCGTCCAACCATGATTGCCGTGGAGCCTGCCCTGGGGGTTCGTCCGTCCGGGGAATATTATTTTTTTGTTATCATGTGTCCGGTTGGCGCCTATTATCCGGAAGGGTTCAGCCCGACCAAGATCTATGTCACGGATAAGTATGCGCGGGCAGTCAAGGGTGGGGTTGGCCATGTGAAGTGCGCCGGAAATTATGCGGCCAGCATCATGGCGGCCCAGGAGGCGCATCAGGCCGGATACACCCAGGTCTTGTGGCTTGACGCTTGCGAGCACAAGTATGTAGAAGAAGTAGGTACCTCAAATATCTTTTTTATGATCGGCAACGAGCTGATAACCCCGCCCCTTGGGGGGTCGATCTTGCCGGGGATTACCCGTGATTCGGTGATTCGTCTTGCCCGGTCCTGGGGGGTGACGGTGGTGGAAAGGCCAATCACTATTGATGAGGTCGTCGCGGCGAGCATCAATGGCACCTTGACCGAGGCCTTTGGCACCGGTACGGCGGCAGTTATCTCGCCGGTGGGCGAGTTGTGTTATCAGGAGCAGAAATATAGTATCAACAGTGGGAAGACCGGGGTGCTTGCCCAGCGGCTGTTTGATGAGTTACAGGCAATCCAGAATGGCCGTCAGGATGACCCCTTTAAGTGGATAACCCGGGTTGGGTGATTGGTCATAGAGCCGCGAAGGTATGGTAGCTAAACTGTTGGCGGCAATAACTGCAGCATGAAAGTATCGCAGAACGCCATGAGGGGCCGTAATGAAAAGGATGAAAACAGAGTGGTTGTCTCATAACGGCCCCTGATATTTAGGAAGTAAAGGGATGTCGGCGTGACGATAGGGGCGGATGCTTTTTTGGCATGCGCCCCTTGATTTTTGTAAAAGCTGGCGTATAGTTTTGCCCAGTTTTGGGGGTGTTGATTTTTATTGTCGATACTTCCTCATTAATATGCAGGGGGCGGATGCCCAATTTTTAAATAAAATCGTGTGGGAGGAAATACATGAAAGTTCGTCCATTAAATGATCGTCTTTTGGTGAAGAGATTGGAAGAGATAACCAAGACCGCAGGTGGAATTATCATTCCTGACAGTGCCAAAGAAAAACCAGCCGAGGGTGAAGTGATTGCAGTCGGTCCAGGCAAGGTCAATGACAAGGGCGACCGTGTTGCTTTGCAGGTAAAAGCTGGAGACCGGGTGCTTTTCTCCAAGTACGGTGGCACCGATGTGAAGCTTGATGGTGTGGATTACCTCATTATGCGTGAAGATGATATTATGGGTATTATCGAATAAGATGGTGCCAGGTAGTATCAGGCAGCGTAGAGAGTTAATAGTTACTGCCTCTTATAAGAGGGGCGTGAATATCAAAGGAGATGAATAATGGCTGGAAAAGATATTAAATACGGAGTAAAGGCCCGCGAGTCTATTCTTGTTGGCGTCAATACCCTGGCTAACGCAGTAAAGGTAACGCTTGGTCCCAAGGGCCGCAACGTGCTGATCGAGAAATCATACGGTGCGCCTACCATCACCAAAGACGGGGTGACTGTGGCCAAAGAGATTGAGCTGACCGACAAGTTTGAAAACATGGGCGCCCAGATGGTTCGCGAAGTTGCGTCCAAGACCTCTGATGTAGCCGGCGACGGTACCACCACTGCGACTGTCCTTGCCCAATCCATCTATACCGAGGGTGTGAAGCTGGTAGCTGCCGGTGGCAATCCCATGGAGATTAAACGCGGGATTGACAAGAGTGTTGAGGCCATTGTCGCCGAGCTCAAGAAGATCGCCACCCCAACGAAAGAGCAGAAAGAGATTGCCCAGGTCGGCACCATCTCTGCCAATAGCGATGAGACCATTGGTAACATCATTGCCGAGGCCATGGACAAGGTTGGCAAGGAAGGCGTTATCACCGTGGAAGAAGCAAAATCCATGGATACCACCCTTGATGTTGTCGAGGGTATGCAGTTTGATCGCGGCTATCTCTCTCCTTACTTTGTCACCGATGCCGATCGGATGGAAGTAAATATGGAAGATCCTTACTTTCTCATTGTTGAGAAAAAGGTCTCCAGTATGAAGGATCTGCTGCCGGTTCTTGAGTCTGTGGCCAAGATGGGCCGGGGACTGTTCATCGTCGCTGAAGATGTTGATGGCGAAGCATTGGCGACCCTTGTTGTCAATAAGCTGCGCGGCACCTTAAATGTTGCGGCTGTCAAGGCCCCTGGTTTTGGTGATCGCCGCAAGGCCATGCTTGAGGATATCGCCATTCTTACCGGTGGTCAGGTTGTAACCGAAGATCTGGGGATCAAGCTTGAGAATGTAACTCTGGCTGATCTGGGTACCGCCAAGCGGGTTGTTGTAACGAAAGACAACACTACCATCATTGATGGTTCCGGGGATAAGGTCAAACTGGAGGCTCGGGTTAAGCAGATTCGGACCCAGATTGACGATTCCACTTCTGACTATGATAAAGAGAAGTTGCAGGAGCGTCTTGCCAAATTGATCGGTGGCGTGGCTGTAATCAATGTCGGCGCGGCAACCGAGATGGAGATGAAAGAGAAAAAGGCCCGCGTGGAAGATGCCCTGAACGCTACCCGTGCTGCTGTTGAGGAAGGTGTCGTTCCTGGTGGCGGTGTTGCCTATCTGCGTTGTTTGAAAGCCCTTGATGGTCTGGTACTTCCTGGTGAGCAAGAGCTTGGCAAGAACATCCTGCGTCGGGCCCTGGAAGAGCCTATCCGTCAGATTGCCAACAATGCAGGCCGTGAAGGTTCTGTTATCGTTGAGCATGTGAAAAGCCTGCAAGGTGCCTTTGGCTTCAACGCCGCAACCGAGCAATATGAGGACCTGATTGCCGCCGGTGTGATCGATCCTGCCAAGGTAACCCGTACAGCCCTGCAGAATGCAGCCTCTGTTTCCGGGATGCTGTTGACCACCGAGTGTGTTATCGCCGATATGCCTGAAGAGAAGGGCGCCGGTGGTGGGATGGGCATGCCTCCAGGTGGTATGGGCGGCATGGGTGGTATGGGCGGAATGATGTAACAAAAGTTTTTTTTTACAGCACTTCTTCCGTAACAGAAAAAAAGGAAAGGGTCTCAAGGCGAGGCCCTTTCCTTTATGGCATTTTGCAGATTTTTCTGGTCTTCTTGGATTGTTTTAGGGAAAAATAGTTGACAGTAAGGCGTGGATGCGGTATTTATCTCGTCTCGAAATCAATGGCGATGTAGCTCAGATGGTTAGAGCATACGGCTCATATCCGTAGTGTCCGGGGTTCGATTCCCTGCATCGCCACCATAAGTTGACAAGAAGGGGGTTATGCGTTTGCATAACCCCCTTCTTTATTTGGTGTGTGGGTAAAAAAAGGGGGGGGCGGGCAGAAATAAAAAGATCATGGAATGGATTAAATTTCGTCGTCGTCAGGATCAAAGAGACTCAAGGCGTCATCATCCTCTTCTTCATCTCCTTCCTCTACTCTTTCTTCCTCGCTGTCTTCTGTGTCCTCTTCCCCTGTTTCTTCTTCTGCTTCTTCTTCGGCCTGTTCCTGTTGTAAGCGGACGGCCTTAGGGATCTTGGACTCAGGGAGAATGATTTCTGTTATTTTGGCAATTTCTTCCTGGAGGTCAGGGTCAGCCAGGCAGATATCGCATTGACTGGCATGATTCTCGATAAAGCTGATCATACGGGCCGGGGCCATGGTCTCGTTTTGGACATGAAGATACCAGGCTTTTATCTGTTTTATGAGTCGTTCACACTGCATGACGTTTATTTTTTAGGGTCTGAATTTAAGGGGTGGGTGAGAAAAAAAGTTCTTGATATCGGTGTTCAGGAATCTTGTCTCGACGTCTGGCAGATAACATACAAGGTGTTGTTACGAACTCAACGTATTTTCTCTCTCTTTTTCATGTTGCCTCTCATACTGCTCATGATATGGCATGTTACATCTGTTGTTTAACGATGGCTTGCCAAGATCAAGGAAGTATAATAAAAAGTTGTTTTCGAGGTCAATATCTATTAAGCTTTCTTTGTCTTTTGTAGATGCTGTGGAAGTGGGCAGGGTACTGGTGGCCCTCCCGGACTTCAAATCCGGTGTGGCGGGTTAATAGCCTGTCAGGTGGGTTCGATTCCCATGCACTTCCGCCATTGCATCCAGTTTCTTTTTGTGAATAACTGCCTATGTGGGTTGGCCAACCTTGATGAGCGGGTGCCCCATTTCTTCTCTTTGGATAACGTAGTGCTCTGCCACTTTTCTGGCGATATTTCTGATCCTGCCAATATAGCGTGTTCGTTCGGAGACGCTGATTGCCTTGCGCGCATCCAAGAGATTAAAGGTGTGCGAGCACTTCAGGCAGTAGTCATACGCTGGTAGGATGAGTTTTTTTTCCACGAGCCTGAGGGCTTCTTGTTCGTATGTGTCAAAGAAAGAGATTAGCTTGTCCACATTGGCCTCTTCAAAATTAAAGGTGGAAAACTCGACCTCGGCCTGATGAAAGATCTCGCCATAGCTTACGGTATCGTTCCAGGCAATGTCGTACACACTGTCCACACCTTGGAGATACATGGCCAGTCGTTCCAGGCCATAAGTGATCTCCACGGTGATGGGGTGCAGATCAATGGAACCGGCCTGTTGGAAATAGGTGAACTGGGTTATCTCCATCCCATCCAACCAGACTTCCCAGCCCAAGCCCCAAGCCCCTAATGTTGGTGACTCCCAGTCGTCTTCCACAAAACGGATATCGTGTTCGAGAAGATTGAGCCCGAAACGTTTCAGGCTTTCCAGGTAGAGTTCCTGGACATCAAGGGGTGATGGCTTGAGAATTACCTGATATTGATAGTAATGTTGCAGGCGGTTGGGGTTGTTGCCATAACGGCCATCGGTTGGACGCCTTGATGGTTGTGGATAAGCGGCCTTCCAGGGTTCCGGTCCCAGGGAGCGAAGCAGGGTGGCGGGATGGAAAGTCCCGGCTCCAACCTCCATGTCATAGGGCTGTTGAATGACGCACCCCTGATCTGCCCAGTAATGATTCAGTTCGAGGATGATATCTTGAAAATTCATTGAGAGACCTTATCTTGGAAAGTGAGTAAAAGATTATCTTAAATGAGATTGTTTATGGTGTGATTTTTCCTTGCAACCTATGTCGAAGAACGGCTTAAAATACCACAGCCTTGATAAGTGGTAAATCCTTTTCTCACAAATGGTTCTTTCCGGTAGTAAATCCTTATATTCTTTCTGGTTATATTATGTCTGTTCTCTTTCATTTGCCACCGCTTGCCCTGGTAAAAGAAGTCTTGCGGAGTGCGAAAACCATTGCTGTTGTTGGCTTTTCTCCCAAAGAGAATCGTCCGAGCAATATGGTGGGCTGCTATCTGGTCAAGGCCGGATTCCGTGTTATCCCGGTTAATCCTGGTCATACGGAGATCTGCGGGCTCAAATGTTATCCTGATCTGGCCGCTATCCCCGAGCCTGTTGATGTCGTGGACATCTTCCGGCGTTCCGAGGAGGTGCTGCCGGTGGTTGAAGAGGCTATTGCCATCGGGGCAAAGGTGATCTGGATGCAGCAGGGGATTGTCAACCATGAGGCGGCGGCCCTGGCCGAGAAGGCTGGGTTGATTGTTATCATGGATCGCTGTCTCAAGGTTGATCATATGCAGTTTGGGCCTGTGTGATTTTATCTGATATCTGATAGAGGCCATTTCCCTTATTCCTTTTGATTTTTCTATGGAACCACAGACCTTGAGCATCCGCGGGGCGCGGATGCATAACCTGAAAAATATTGATGTCGATTTGCCGCGCAACAGCCTGGTGGTCTTTACCGGGTTGTCCGGCTCCGGCAAGTCAACTCTGGCCTTTGATACCTTGTACGCCGAAGGACAGCGCCGCTATGTGGAGTCTCTTTCTACCTACGCCAGGCAGTTTCTCGGGCAGATGGACAAGCCGGATGTCGATTCTCTTGAGGGCCTCTCTCCGGCGGTATCCATTGAACAGAAGACCACCAGTAAAAACCCGCGTTCAACTGTGGGCACGGTCACCGAAATTTATGACCACCTGCGGCTGCTTTTCGCCCGTTGCGGCCATCCCTGTTGTCCCCAGTGTGGAGAGGAAATTCGCTCTCAATCCATAGAAGAAATGGTGAATAGCTTGCTGGCCTTACCTGAGGGGACAAAGGTGGTGCTGCTGGCACCCTTGGTTGTCAATAAAAAGGGGAGGCACGAGCAGGTCTTGGCCCGGATCAGAAAAGAGGGCTTTGTCAGGATCAGGGTTGATGGTGATATTCTTCATGCCGATGAGGTGGAGGCTTTGGATAAAAACCGGCACCATTCTCTTGAGGTGGTGGTGGATCGGCTGGTATTAAAGGAGTCTGTCCGCCGCCGTCTCAGCGATTCAGTGACCACGGCAGTCAAGCTGACTGAAGGCTTTTTGCTGGCCAACTTCCCTGATGACCCTGATGGTGGACGGGAGCAACTCTTTAGTGAGCTTGCCGCCTGTCATTCGTGTGGTCTCTCCATGCCCCCCCTCTCCACCCAGCTTTTTTCGTTTAATAATCCACAAGGCGCCTGTGAAGAATGCGGGGGCTTAGGGGTAAAACAATTTTTTGATCCTTCGCTGCTTATTCCCGAGCCGAGCTTGAGTCTGGTGGAAGGTGCCATTGCCCCCTGGGGGAAGAGGATGGAAAGTTCCTATTCCGGTCAGATACTGGCAGCCCTCGCTCATCATTATAAGTTTTCCATGGCGACGCCCTACAATAAACTGCCAGCCAGGATTCAGGAGATTGTCCTTTACGGTTCCGGGCGCGAGGAAATGTCTTTTCAGTATCAGAAAGGGAAAAGAACGCTGAGCTCTGAGCAGAGCTTTGAGGGTGTAATCCCTCAGCTTGATCGGCGGTATCACGAGACTGGGTCGCCGATGGTGCGTGATGAATTGGCCCGCTACATGAACGAGCAGACCTGCCCTCGTTGTCAAGGTGCCCGGTTGAGGCCGGAGGCCTTGGCGGTGCGGGTTGGTAAATGGTCTATTTATGAGCTCACCTGCCTCTCCATTGATGGTTTGCTGGGCGCGCTCCCCCTGCTGCCCTTGAGTGTTCGGGAACGCCAGATTGGCCAACCCATTTTGAAAGAGATCGTCGATCGGCTTTCATTTTTGGAAGATGTGGGTTTAGGTTATCTGTCACTGGCCAGACGTTCCGGCACCTTGTCGGGGGGGGAGGCGCAACGGATCAGGCTGGCCTCGCAGATTGGTTCACGTCTGGCCGGAGTCCTGTATATCCTTGATGAACCGAGTATAGGTCTTCATCAGCGTGATAATCAAAAACTGATCAATACCCTGATCGAGCTGCGTGACCTTGGCAACAGCGTCATTGTTGTTGAACACGACACCGATACTATTCTGGCCGCGGACCATGTGCTTGATATGGGGCCGGGCGCCGGGGTGCATGGGGGCGAGGTGGTTTATAATGGCGGGGTTGCCGGTTTGCTGGAATGCGAGAGATCGCAGACAGGGGCTTATCTTTCAGGGAGAAGGAGGATAGAGCTGCCTGTCAAACGAAGACGTGTTCTGAAGGGAAAAAATAATAAGCTCTTCCTTCACAATGGAACGGTGAATAATCTCAAGCAGGTTGAAGTTGCCTTTCCCTTGGGGGTGATGACTTGTGTCACCGGGGTTTCGGGGTCGGGCAAGAGTTCCTTGGTAATGGAGACCCTGTTTCGCATGGCCAAGAAGGGCTTGGAGCAAAGAACGTCTCAGGTGCAGTTTGACGGGGCAATCTTGTCTGGTCTTGAGCTTGTGGACAAGATTGTCGATATTGATCAAAGTCCTATTGGCCGGACACCACGATCAAATCCAGCGACCTATACCGGGGTTTTTACTCCGATCCGTGAGCTTTTTGCCCGATTGCCAGAAGCACGAGCGCGAGGGTATAAACTGGGACAGTTCAGTTTTAACATCAAGGGCGGACGATGCGAGGCCTGTGAGGGTGAAGGGGTCAATAAGATTGCCATGCACTTTCTTCCTGATATCTATGTGATCTGTGACACCTGTAAAGGGAGGCGTTACAATCAGGACACACTCGATATTCGCTATCGTGATAAAAATATTCATGATGTCTTAGCAATGACTGTGGAAGATGCCTTGATTTTTTTTGCAAATATTCCTCCCCTCAAGAATCGCCTGCAAACCCTCTTCGACGTTGGGCTTGCCTATATTACCCTGGGGCAATCTTCCGTGACCCTTTCCGGTGGTGAGGCCCAGCGGGTAAAATTAGCCAAGGAATTGTCAGGGCGAGCCAGCGGCAAGACCTTGTATATTCTTGATGAGCCGACAACCGGTCTGCATCCGGCCGATATTCAGCATCTGCTTACAGTTCTTGGCCGTTTGGTCGATCATGGCAATAGTGTGGTCGTGATTGAGCATAATCTCGACGTGATAAAAACAGCGGACTGGATTATCGATGTGGGGCCAGAGGGTGGAGACAAGGGTGGGAAAATTGTGGTCTGTGGTACACCCGAGGAGGTCGCGGATGCAAGGGAATCGCATACTGGAAGGTTTTTGGGGCCGATACTTGAGGCTGAAAAAATACGAGGGCGCAATGAAGGAAGAACGACGGGCTGAAGCCCAACCTACAACTTGATTATGGGTAAATATGGGTCGGGCTTCAGCCCGATAAGTCTTTTCTTGGTTCCCATGCACTGGACAAGAACCAGATAACCGAAATGAAGCAAAGAATCAGGTTTTTCTTTGCTTCCTCCTTGTATTTGCTTTAAGGTGCCGGTACGAATAATTGGTGTTAACGCATGTATCAAATGATACAGATATAATTTTTTTCATTGCAAAAGAGGGTAGGAATAATGACTGAAGAACATGGGAATAACGGTGCCGGTGAGAGTCCGGTTTTTCGGATGCAAAAGATGTATATCAAGGATTTTTCTTTTGAAAATCCCAATGCCCCTGAGGTATACCGACTTCAGAATCAAGAGCCGAAAGTTGATGTAAATCTGAAGTTGAATCACAAAAAGCTTGATGATGATCATTTTGAGGTGAGTCTGCAGATAACGGCCAAGATTGTAGATAAGGGCAATGATGACAAGACTATGTTTATCATGGAGATTGAGCACGCGGCGGCCTATTTGCTCAAAAATATCCCTGAGGAACACTTGGAGATGGTATTGAGTGTAGATTGCCCAACCCTGCTCTTTCCTTTTACCCGGCAGATTGTAAGCCAGATGTCGGTCGATGGTGGGTTTATTCCTTTTTTGATGGAGCCAATCAATTTTATGGGGTTGTATCAGAACTCCAAACAAAAGAAGGATGCAGGGCAGGAGAATTAATAGACCTATGCCCTCCTTGATTCCCTTGCGACGCAAGGGAATCAAGGAGGATCAGAGTTCAACGAGAATTCACAAAACGCCAAAGGCCCTTATTGCCAGAACGGAAATAAGGGCCTTTGGCGTTTCTTTTATTATTGTTGTGCTTAAAAAGCGGTGGTCACAAAATTATCAATGAGGGTGGTGACTGCTTTCTCAATAGCCTGGTCAAACAGGACGTCATATTGTTTATCGGCCATCACAGTTTGCGGTGAGACCTTGACATCTACTCTATTGGTCCAGACGACATTGCCAGTGCTTGCCTCCTGAATCCAGATGCGCATCTGCACCACAGCTTGATCTACATCGCCGCTGTTTTTGGCTTGTTGACCCAAGGCAGCACCAACGGCTCCCCACAGGATGGTGTTGGCATCCTGGCTTCCAGATATACCCAGGATATTGTCACCGCCATCGGTGGGATCCCATGGGCCATTGACATTGTGTCCGATAATACCGCCCCAGGTGCCGCCGGCAATCATGTTGTTCATGTTGTCATATTGATCAGTGTCAGCGAAGCCAAAGGCGATCTGACTGGTAGTGCCGGAGATGAAGGGCAGGATGCCTCTCTTCCATGGGGCCCAGGTATGTTCTTGCCGGGTCTTGAATTCCAGAATTCGACCGCGGACGATATAGTCAGCACGGAATTTACGGCCGAGCTTGGCGACAGTCTGTTCGTTGAGGCCATGGGTACCGGGGCTGGCAGCGAGCTGGTTATCTCTTTGAGTTTGTTGTTCAGCGATATATCCACGGATCTGATCTTTCATCAGATCCGACCATTCGCCGCTCAGTTCATTATTAAGGGAGACTGAATTATTTTGCTCATAAGCGACCAAACTGATAATGGACTGATCGACCATATAGTCAAAGACATCTTCCTGGATGGGCAGGCTGAAACCCTGGTCAACTAAGCGATCGGTCAAGGATTCAGTGATGGCCATATCACGACGATGGGCCGCCGCCAGTGAGTCAGCATAGGTGTAATCGGCAAAGGGCAGAATGACAATGGTCTTGCCTTTGCCAATAGCGTTGGCGCATGGCTTTTCTGATACTTTAAGGGTCTCAACCACAGTTTGTCCGCAGCCGGTGAGCAACAGTACCATTAGGCCGCACAGTGCGTATTTCAACCTCTTCATAATCTTCTCCCTGTCCAAAGGTATTGTTTTTATAATGTTATTTTTATTGGTTCACAACAAGTTAGATGATGCGTGGTTTCAGCAGGATTATCAGTTCACGTTTATGCTTTACCTTTTCCTCATATCCAAAAAGATATTTGATCAGTGGAATATCGCCGACAACCGGGGCAAAGTTTCCTGTTTCTTCGTTCATGTCGCTGATAAGGCCGCCAATGACCAGCATTTCCCCGTCCTTGACTTTGACGATGGTGCTCATTTCCCGAACATTGACAACGGGCAGACCCATTTTTAAAGCAGTTGCCCCTTCACCGGCAACTGTAATTTCTTTTTCTGTCCCTTCAATCAGTTCAGAAGTCACTGGAACTAAATTCATAATAATTTCATTATTGTTCAAAATAGTAGCTGTGAGGCCTAACCCGACCCCAGAAAGAATAGTGCCTGGGTCAATAGTATAGGAAACAACTCCTGTGTCAGTATCTGTTTCTGATTTTATATTCTTGATATAAGTGACATTTCGGCCAACTGAAATCATGGCTGGTTGGCCATTGAGAACGCTGATCTTGGGGTTGGAGAGTATTTTGGTGTTTCCCTGAGTCTTAAGGGCGTTGAGAAAGACATCAAAATTGGCGGTATTGATTCTGACGTTAGACACCAGGCGTGTTGGGTCATAGCTCTTTCCGTGATTAGTGTCGTTTTTCCATTCACCATCATCATCATTGGAAAAGACATAGGGAAAGACTTGACCGACTGAAGTAATGCCATTAGCAGCATCAAGGGCTTGAGAACCAAAAGCGACGGCACCATCGACGCTAAAATTTTTTAAGACAGAGTTCCAATTGATACCAATGGAAGAATCATCGGTTAATTGAACTTCAATAATTTTAGCCTCAATGGAAACCTGTTTATAGATTTCTTTTTGAAGAGATGTGATATAGTCTTCCACCTCTTTAATTACATGACGGGGGGCGGTTACTGTTATTAAGCCAATGGGTTTGTCAACAATATAGGAACCTTTTGGCTCTGCCAGTTTCTTTTTCATGGTGAGGCGTTTTTCTTCATCCAAACGAAATCTATCCGCCTCTGCCTTCACATCTTTGTTATCGATTTCTGCTGCCGCAACCTCTTTTTGCTCCTTTACGCCCGTCGCAGTCTCTGTTTCTGCTGAACCTTTACTGGAAGATCTTTCAGCTTTATCAGCATTTTTTTCTCCAACTTCTTCTCGTGTTGTGCGATTAGTTTTGAGGTTGAGAATAGTATCCAAATTTAATTTAATATTGTCCCATGCATCAAATTTGTTTTTATCACTGGCAATCTTGATTGTTCCTTCAATAGTTTTGTCGATTGACATATTATCGCCGCCACCAAGGGCATTGCCGCCGGTAGTCACGCTAAACTCTTGTTGAGTAAAGGGCATGGCGATATGAAATTGTTTGGTTTCTTTGTGTTTAATGACAATGGTGCTTCCTTGCAGTTCATAGAAGTAATCAACTTGGCGTAGCAGGTCTTCTATGGCCTTATAAAAGTCATCATCAGCTTTGATGTCCACATCCACATCTATATTCTGAATAACATCACTGGCCCAGGAAATATTAAGTTTCTTGAGTTTGGCCAAGGGCTTGATAACATCATTGAGGGGCACTTTTTTGGTGGAGCTGATTCTGGCTCCAGCCTTGAGTACAACATCATCCGCTTGACTGTCTAATTGATCCTTGCTGACGTGGTCCACCAGATAGGCAGGTTTCTGATATTGAACCGGCAGGGAAGAAGATTTTGCTTCCTGATTGGTAATCTTTTCTTCCTCTGTTTTCGTTACTGCCGGCTTCTCGGTTTCTGCGGTCGGAGAGCTACAGGATAGAAGTACCAGGGAGAGAAGAAAAAGGGCGAGCGTTGACGCCATTTGTGATGCCGTTTTTGATCTGAATTTCATGGAAAACCTCTTGGACATTAAAGAATAAGCGAAACGTTTTATGTCTGTACAAATCTATGTGTAATTATGTGGTTATAATGGTTTAGATGCCGGAGCAGCATTCCCGCTCAATCGGCTTTGTATATATTCTTTCAGGCCTGGCACCAACTGATAGCCGGAGGCCAGAAGGGCTCGATATTGTTCATTGGCCTTCTCTTTCTGTCCCATTTTGTCATAGATTCTGGCCTTACTGACCATGGTGTCAACTGACTCTCCATACAGCGTATTATACCGAGCGATAAGCTTCAGGGCTCCATCTCCTTGACCATTCTGCTCGCTGAAGGCGGCATAGCTGAGCAGGGCCTCTTTCATGGGGGTCTGGCCGCTGATGCTCTGCATAAAGTAGTCGGTGGCCTCGGGAATCTGGTTCATGTTGGCCAGACCAATGGCTGCGTACAGTGCGGCTTGGGTATTCTTGGGTTCCGCCTTTAAACTCTCTTTGGCAAAATAGACAGCCTTTGGATTGACTCCAAGATTGGCCAAATAAAGTGAAGCTAAACGGTTTGCCAATTGCGAATTTTTAGGATCGAGCTTGAAGGCTTGTTCGTAAAGGTCAACGGCCTTCTCTATGTTATCGTTCTTTTCTTCAATCCGACCTTTACGGATAAATTCTTTGGATTGAACGAACTCTTCTGATTGGGCAGCAGACTGTTCAATAAGCAAGGCCTCTTTTTCTTGTTGGACAATTTCCAGATCTGCTTCTACTGTAAGGTTATCCTGTGCTCTTTCTGGCCAGACAAATGCTTTCTCGGCCGGATAAATGACAATGGTGTTAAAACGTTCTTCCTTGCGCAAATCTTTGAGGTTGAGGATGATATCGAGGGCAAAATCCCAAGGCACATCATTGAGGGCTAAAGTGAGCGAACCCTTTACCGCTTCATCAACAATGATGTTTACTCCACTGACATCTCTGAATAAACGAAAGACATTGTGAAGATCAATCTTGAAGAAATCTACACTAATTCGTTTATTACCTTTGTAGCCACCAAAGTCAAACGAGCCATCTGGTGATCCCGTAGCACTTGCCACCGTGGTTTGTTCTTTGGCCTTTCCCTTGTTTAAGGCAGTTGTTGAAGAGTCAATGAGGTTGGATAGAGTGGGGTCAGTCGAAGCTCCTGGTTTCATTGGAGCGGTTTCAGGTGTAGCTGTAAGGGCAGGGGCCGGTGTTTCTTTTGGCACTGATGCCACCTGTGCCTGAGCATTATCTGCTTTAGGGTGGATCAGAATCAGGAGATTATTTTTATCCCGGTCCACCGAGTAGGTGTGAGTTTCCTTGATCGTGATTTCTAAACGAGCAATCTGAGGTTTCTTGTCTGTAATGTTTTTTCCTGTAACCTTGGCGTAGTTATTGTCAGGAATAATCTGATCGGGATTGATTTTTTTATCAAAAGTGCCATCAGCAATATCAATAATCAATCGTGCTGGGTTAGGAAGGTCGTACTGGGTATAAACTGGCGTATGATTCCCTGCGATTTCAAGCGTTACAGCGTCCCCTTGCTGGCTATACTTGATCTCCTGGATGAGATAGGAGCTGTCTGGTGTCGTTGGTGCATTTTCAGCAAAGGCTGATCTTGCATTCAATGTGAGCAAAAGACACAGGGTGAGAAAAATGGTCGGTTGGAATATAGAGAGCTTTTGATACATTGTTTACTCTTCTCCCTCTTTCTTTAGAAGCATAACGATTTTATTGGTTAATTGCTTGCCTGCACGGGTGACTGATGTCTCTTCGATGTTCACCTGATTAGGATCAATGGTGGTAATAATTCCTTTTTTTCCAATCTTCATGCCGGGGCGGAGGGTATATCCCTGGCCGGCGGCATCCTCAACCATAGCCAGTTCGGCCTTATCTTCAAAAATGATAGCGACCAATGTTAACTGCCCTGGTTCAAAGAGCTGCATGCCGGTGAGGGCTTCTCCGGTATCGACAATTTCATCCATGTTGATGTTGCTGGTGGCCTTCTCCGAGATAAAGGGAGAAAATGGATCAGGTCGTCCTTCGAGCTGATAGGTGAAAACAGCCGCAGGATCACCAGCGGTGGCGGGCAACTCGGTGAGAAGTTGTTCGCTGGTCGGATTGGGGCCAGTTCCCTCAATAGTCTCAGGCATCGCCTGAAGAGACAAGGGGGCGGTTACCAACAATAAAAGGAAGCTGAGGCCAAAAGCCAAGTGTCTGATATCTATTTGTGTTTTCATCAGAGAATTTATCGTTATTTCTTTGTGGCTGGTGGTTGCGCAAGCTGTTTGTTAGTGAACTGGTAGGTGACCAGGGTGCAATCGGAATCCAGAAACATCTCCCCACCATCTTTTTTCGGCGCACTCATTTTAACATTTGAGACACTGACAATACGGGCAAGCTTGCTTACATGGTCAAGGAAACTGCCCATGTTATGATAGGGCCCGTTTACCTTTATACTGATTGGTATCTCTGAATAAAAATCTTTCGGTACTGCCGCCATGGGCTTGAAGGTAAGAAATTCCAAGCCGGCACTCTGCCCTTCGGCTGATATATCGGTCAAGAGGCGGGGGATTTCTTTTTCTTTAGGAAACAAGACTGAGGTTTCGTTGAATTGCTCCTCAATGCTTGCCATCTCGGCCTTATGTTTGTCAAGGGTTGCAGCGGTAGCCTTGGCTTTTTGGAGCTCTTGGGTAGCCGTGTTCTTTTGTTGGGTCAGCGATTCGATTTCCGTGCTTTTGGGTTGATAAAAGACAAAGAAAAAAAGAATGAGTGGCAAAAGCAACAAGCCTGCGGCTGCCGCCAGCTTGTGGTTCCTTTGCAACGGGATGTACTTTGCGTCTATAAAGGTCGAGAACGCTTGATTAGCCTGATTATTTTTTTTCATACCCAAGTTATCGGTTTAGGACAGTGAAATTTATTTTTTCTGTTGATTTGTCTCAGCACTTTTTTCGGCTGGCGAGCCAACAGCACATTGAATTGCAAAGGCCTTCAGGTCTTGTCCTGCTACTTTAGTAAGGGATGAATCTGAAAGATTGACATCACTGATATAAGGGGATGCATCCAGTGCATCCATGAATTCGGCTATAGTTTTATTGTCCAGGGCTGTGCCGGTAAGAGACAGGGTTGCCCCTTGCTGGTCAAGAGTAATAAGCCATACCCTGGTACTGTCTAATCTTCTGGCAACCTCGTCTAAGACATGGACTGTGAGCGAAGAATCTTGCTTGAGTTGCTTGATGATACCGATCTTGTTTTCTATCTCTTTTTTGTCTGCTTCTAACTTTTTGATCTCAGCCAGCACCTTATCATAGGTCTGTTTTTCCTGATTCAACTTCGTCGTTTCGGCTTGAATGGCATTAGCCTTATTGGTCTGGAGTACGGCCACGGTAGCCAGTACAAACAGAAGAAAGACAAACAATACAGCAAAACCGAAGACCTCATTACAGGCCTTGGCATGTTGTTGGAGCTGCCGGATGGGGAGCAGGTTGATTTTAAGCATGTTGATAAACCTTATATGTTATCTGTCAGACGCTGGTATCTGGCAGTGGCCACTCAATAAAACAGCCGAGGAAAGAGTGGCTATTTTTTGAAGTGGCATACGGCACCTTGTATGTTCTCTGGCTGATGTAGTCTGCCAGACGCCACGCCAGAAAACAGCAGAACAGATTGCTGTTTTCTGGACGTTGCATAAGAGGCCGTAAACTAAAAAGAGCAAAAAGAGCCTTGCTCTTTTTAGCAACGGTCTCTAAATAACTGATGTGCGAATGGCAAGGCCACTTGCAATGGCCATTTCCGGGCCAATAGTGTTCAGGTATTCTGTATCTATCTGTTTAGGGTTGCTTGTCATCTTCGCGAAAGGGTTGAAAAGCTCAACAGGGACATTGGTTTCTCTTTGCAGAAACTCACTCAAACCGGCCACCTTGGAACCTCCGCCGCTTAATACTACTTTGTCTAATTGCTTGTTCGCACGGTTGGAGTGATACAGGTCAATGGCCTTCTTTATCTCTAAAACCCATTGAGTACAGGTGGAAGTAAAGATTTTGGTGATCTGTTCCTGTTTCTCTTCGGCTGGGATCTGACCAACCTTAAGTGCTTCCGCCTCTTCCATAGGGATTTCAAAGGCGTCAGCGATTTGTTCGGTTAATTGCCGACTGCCGGTGGGGATGTCTTTGGCGACCACAGAGGTACCATTCGTTAAGATGTTGATATTCATTTTGGTGGCGCCAATATCAACAAGAACTACATTTTCTTTTTGAGGATAGTTCGATTCGTAGATGTTTTCCAGGGCAAAACCATCCACATCGACGACGACAGGTTTCAGGCCGATATCCTGGAGCATGTTAAGATAGTCGTCAACAATCTCTTTCTTGGCGGCCACCAGCATAACTTCGGTTTGCATTGATCCTTCGGTGTTGGTTTTGAGGTCTTGAAAATCGAGATAGACATCGTTGATGTCAAAAGGGATATATTGTTCGGCTTCAGCCATAATATATCTTTCAAGTTCCTTTTCTTCCATGACTGCCAGATGGATTTTTTTGACAATAACCGAGTAGCCGGAAATCGAGATGGCAACTTTTTTTTGTTTTATTTTCAGGTTGGCCAGAAGCTCGGTAATGGATTTGCCTACAGCCTCAGGATCATGCAAGGTGCCGTCATCAACAGCACCCTCGGGAAGGATGATGCTGCCGAGATTCACAACGGAATAGGTTTTATCCGTTTTTTGCAGTTCACAAACTTTAATGGAGTGTGAACCGATATCTAAACCGATAACCAATTTGTCTGTGGAGAGAAAAGGCAGTTTCATGATTGCTTGATCGTGCGTTATGTTCTTATAGTATGCTTTAATTATACTTTTATTGTTTGCTCTGCGTGTATTCTTTTTATTAAAATCAAATTTAAATACAGTAATGATTACAGCACTTATTAACTTGAATTTCATTTAGGCCATAAAAAAAAACCTTTGTCAAGCAAACTGATAAAAAAAATTGTACTTTCTCCTTAGAAAATAACGAGCTAACAATATTAAGGTTTTTTTTGGAAGATGTGACGATACTGTATATTGTTGTTGTCTTCCGTTTTATATCCTTTCTATTGTATGCTTGTCTTTTTTTGCACAAAAACAAGAAATGGTGAGCAGTAATAAAATTTTTCAAGTTGGAACTGGCTTGAAAATAAAGGTTTTTTGCAGTAATCAGTTTGATCAGGTTAATAAGTAGGGGGTTGTTTTTGAGCATACATTGAAGGAGAATGAAAAATTGAGCAGCACTGGACAAGATAAATCGGTTATCAGGGAGTATGTTGAGGCCATAGTGGTGGCGGTGCTTCTTGCGCTTTTTGTGCGTACTTTTGTGGTTCAGGCCTTCAAGATCCCATCCGGTTCGATGCTTCCCACCTTGCAGATTGGTGATCATCTGTTAGTCAATAAGTTCAGTTACGGGGTGAAGTTGCCAATAGTCGGCACCACGTTATTTTCCCGGCCCGGACCAGCCCGTGGGGATGTGGTGGTCTTTCGCTTTCCCCGTGACCGCTCTCTTGATTATATCAAGCGGGTGGTGGCTGTTGCTGGTGATAGTATTGAAATCAAGGATAAACAGGTTTTTTTGAATGGTGAACCGGTTGTGAATCCGCATGCCCACTTTACCAGTCTCGATATTATGAGGGCGGCGGGTGGTCCCCGTGATAACTTCGGCCCGGTGACAGTCCCCGTGGGGAAAATATTTGTCATGGGTGACAACCGTGACAATAGTTACGATAGTCGTTTTTGGGGGTTTGTTGATCTACAGGATGTCTTGGGCAAGGCCATGATTATCTATTGGTCCTGGGATGTCGAACAGTCTCTTTTTTCTTTTCGGCGTTTTGCTTCTATTCGTTGGGGTCGTCTTGGGGATATGGTTCCGTGATGGTCTTCGGTTTTTTTTTCCGTAATTTTTTGATATGAAAGTGAATGTGAACAAAGAATATCGTTTTCAGCATAAGCATATCCTGGAAATGGGGCAGTTCTCGGCCGAGGATATGTTGTATGTCCTTGCCATTGCCCGTTCGTTCAAGGAGATATCCGCTCGTCCCATCAAGAAGGTGCCAACCCTGCGGGGTAAGACGATCATCAACTTCTTCTTTGAACCCTCCACCCGCACGCGTCTTTCCTTTGAGATTGCGGCCAAGCGGATGAGTGCTGATACCTTTAATATCTCTGCCTCCACCAGCTCGGCCCAGAAGGGAGAAACCCTCATTGATACGGCCCGTAATCTGGAGGCCATGAATCCTGATATTATCATTCTTCGGCACCCCTGTTCCGGCTCCCCTCTGCTCCTGACCCAGCATGTCAATTCCGCGATTATCAACGCCGGAGACGGCACCCATGAACATCCCAGTCAGGGGCTGCTTGACCTGATGACGGTGATGGAGCACAAGGGGAGGATTGCCGGGTTGACCGTCGCCATTATCGGTGATATTGCCCATAGCCGGGTTGCTCATTCGGATATTATTGGTTTTAACAGATTGGGGGCACATGTGCGGGTAGCTGGGCCTGCGACCTTTATCCCTCCCCAAATTGAGTCTCTGGGGGCCACGGTCTGTTCCACGGCCGCTGAGGCGGTGGCGGGGGCGGATGTGGTTATGGCCCTACGGATTCAACAGGAGCGGCAGCATGACCCTTTGATTCCTTCGCTGCGTGAATACGCCCGGTTCTACGGGGTTAATCGCAAGTTGCTGGAGCTGGCCCAGAAGGATGTGCTGATTATGCACCCTGGGCCTGTCAATAGAGGGGTGGAGATGAATCCCGATGTGGCTGATGGGACGGGTTCGGTGATTCTTGATCAGGTCGCCAACGGGGTGGCGATTCGTATGGCACTGCTTTATCTGGTGATGGGTGGCGAGAAGGTTGGAAATACTCCTTGATGGTAATTGGCGGGTGGTAAGTAGTTGGTTATGAATGATATGAGCGAAATAACGATTTTGCAGAATGGACGGATCATTGATCCGGTGAACAAGGTTGACGAATGTGGCGATCTCTGGCTGTACGAGGGTCGGATTGTGGCCGCAGAATCTCGTGTGCCGGAAGGGGCCAGGTTGTTTGACTTGCAGGGAAAATGGGTGGTGCCAGGGCTGATTGATATGCATGTCCATCTTCGTGAGCCGGGTGAAGAGTACAAGGAGACCATTGCCTCAGGGACACGTGCCGCCGCCAGCGGTGGGTTCACGGCAGTGGCCTGTATGCCCAACACCAAACCGGTCAATGATAACGCCGCAGTCACCCGTTTTATCTTGGAGCAGGCGGCCCAAGGTTGGGCTCGGGTCTATCCGGTGGGGGCGATCAGCAAGGGGAGCGGGGGCGCCGGATTGGCTGAATATGGCGAGCTGAAGGCGGCCGGAGTGGTGGCCGTAAGCGATGATGGCCAGCCGGTGGTGGATAGTCAGCTCATGCGGCGGGCCATGGAATACGCAGCCAGTCATGGTCTGCTTGTGATCTCGCACTCCGAGGAGATTGCCCTGAGTCGCAATGGGGTGATGAATGAGGGCCAGGTCTCGACCCGCCTTGGCCTGCGGGGGATTCCCGTGGCGGCTGAATCGATCATGGTCTATCGGGAGTTGGCCTTAGCAGAGCTTACCGGGCATCATGTCCATATCGCTCATGTGAGCACCGGGGCCGCGACAGATCTGATCCGTCAGGCAAAAAGGCGGGGGGTACTTGTTACTGCCGAGACTACTCCCCACTATTTTACCCTGACCGAAGAGGCGGTGGTCGGTTATAACACCAATGCCAAGATGAATCCGCCCTTGCGCACGGAGGAAGACCTACAGGCGATTCGGCTTGGTTTGCAGGATGGTACCTTTGACGCTATTGCCACTGATCACGCCCCCCATTCGGTTCTCGAAAAGCAGGTGGAGTTTGACCGGGCTGCCAATGGCATTATCGGTCTTGAGACCTCGCTGCCCCTGACTTTGGCCCTGGTGCGTGAAGGGGTGATCACTGCGACTCGTTTAGTCGAGTTGATGTCAACGGCCCCGGCCAGTATCCTTGGTGTTGCCGGTGGTTCTCTTGCTGTCGGCGATGTTGCTGATGTAACCGTCATAGATCC